>CAIPLT010000046.1 GCA_903865935.1 Caldifarciminota bacterium | reverse complement strand
TGTCATGCTGAACTTGTTTCAGCATCCAACAAAAGCTGTAGTCATGAGACCCTGAATCAAATTGACCATTGTTTAGCTTCGCACCAGGGTGACAGCAAGATACAATTTTACATTTTTGTGTTTGTATTTTTAATTTTTGGTTTTAAATTTTTTATTTCACCTCCTATGTTTCGTAGAGTATTCCCCGATTGTACACGTCCTTTATATCGTGAATGATTCTGCGAATAATGTCTTGATATAATTCAAGAAAGATTTGCCATCTTATAGCTAAATATCATCTGTGATAGATAGAATAATTACATCCCTTTTATATGCTATAATTAGTGGATTAACTCATTCCAAAATTAAATGCCTAAACGCTTTCCTTTGCAAAATCCTGCCTTATGGAGGGAATACTACCCTCTGTTCAAGAGAATTTGGAATTAAGAATATGGAATATAGAATGTTAGATAAAAAATTTGCATTATTTTTTATTATATAGGTGATATAATGTATAAATTATGTATCATAGCCCTACTTTTTATCTATTCGTGGCTATTATTTTACTACGACTAATCTTTCAATCAGTCTTTTTGAGTTGGTTTGTAGAGATAAAAAATAAACACCAGCAGAGAGAGTTTTTGAATTAAAATTTATATTATAAATACCAGATTTCTTTTTTTCATCAACCAATGTTTTTACTAATCGACCAGAAATATCATAAAGTTGCAACGATATCTTACTTTCAGCGGGAAGCGAATAGCGGATAGTAGTTAGTAATTTCGCTGGATTAGGATAGACTTTAAATGATAACCGATTCATAGCAAACGACTCTTGTTGTTCCTCAACACCGAGATTTACTGTAACACTTCTAATATTTGACCACTCGCTTTGATTGTTAACACTGTCAACCGCTCTCACTCGCCACCAGTTTGTTGTATCGCTAAGCGTTATCGTAATAGATGTATCGGGAGTTGTAGTATTAATTGAGTTTATAAAATTAGTATTATTGGCAACTTGAATGTGATACTCCTTTAGACCACTTAAGTTATCGATTGTGTGTTGCCAAATAAATGTCACAATAGGATTGGGTAAAAACGCACCATTTACAGGAGATACAAGCACAGGAGTCAATGGTGGTGTCGTATCTACTCTAATCAAAAAAGTCTGGTTTGATTGTCGTGAATTTCCAGCCCGGTCAAATGCTATAACCCACCAGGTTTGTATTCCTTCAGGAAGCATTGGCGGGGCAACTGAATACCAAACATCATTGCGATTGATATTATTATCTCGATCATAACCACCAATAACCCACATCATACCCCTGAACACGACTGATGTATGATTACTTCTCGTGTGCCATTCTGCCCAGCCTGTGGCTTCATTCCAATCTGCTCCATTCGTCGAATACCAAACAACGCTTGATGGATATGCACCACCAATAACCCACATCTTATCATCAAAGACTACTGATGTATGACCATATCTTCCTCCGTAAAACCACGCTGAATTAGTCGCACAAGTCCAGTTTATTCCATCAACAGAATACCAAACGTCATTTTGGTTGCTCCCGCCGAGCACCCACATTTTATTGTCAAATACTAATGAGGTGTGATTTTCTCTTGGTGACCATCCGGCTGAAGCAGTTGCGCAAGTCCAATTTACACCGTCCGCAGAATACCACACATCATTTCGATTGCTTCCACCCAACACCCAGATTTTATTATCAAAAACAATTGAAGTATGAGCAAACCTTGGTGACCATCCCGCATTAGCAGTTACACAAGTCCAGTTTAAACCATCAACAGAACTCCAGACATCGTTTCGATAACTACCATCATATCCACCAATCACCCATATCTTATTATCAAAAACAACTGATGTATGACCAGATCTTGCAGACCATCCTGCATTAGCGGTTGCTTGTGTCCAATTAACACCATTTGAAGAATACCAGACATCATTCAGATAACTACCATCATATCCACCAATCACCCATATCTTATTATTAAAAACGACTGATGTGTGGTACAACCGGTTTGTCCATTCAGATGAACTGGTTGCTTGTTGCCAGGTTGAGCCTGGTGAAGGTATCGGATTGATTGTGTCAGATGTATTGATTTTCAGTGTCTCGCCTGGAATAGAAATTGATAATTGATAATAAGACATCGCAAAGTTGTCAATTGCTCTTTGCCAAATAAATCTTGGCGATGCGTTAGTCCAAGCATTATTCTGTGGTAAAGAAAGATTAAACAAACTCGGCGGGTCAGAATCAATTGTAAAATTCGAATTGCTTGCATCTTCACAGATAACATTATCAGAACCATCTAAAATCTGAACCATCACCCGACAAGTATTGTAATTTAAAGCCGGAACCAACCAGTTGTATAGTGTTTCAGATGTTGTAATATTGTGTACAATCGTATCGGAATAAGTGTTTCCAGTGTCACTTGAAAAGAGTATTCTAAAACGAGCAAAACTAAGACCGATCGTGGTTCGCCATTTAATTATCTGACTTCTTCCACCTTGCCAGTTTTCTCCACCATTTGGAGAAACAAGAGTAATGGTATGAATCGTAAAGTTACTATTACTTGCATCCTGACCTATGACGTTATTCAAACTGTCTAATATTTGCACTTTAAGTCGACAGGTCGTTACATTGATTGTCGGAGTAAGCCATAAATAAGTTGATTCGGTTGGTAGGATATTTTGAATAATTGTATCGGTATAGGTGGAACCACTATTTCTTGAGAGAAGTAACTGGAATCTATCAAAATCATTAGACGACGCCCGCCATTTGACAAATTGATTACTACCACCAGGCCAAATTTCACCACCATTGGGCGAAATAACTATCACGGTTTGAATGGTAAAATTTCCATTACTTACATCTTCACTTATTAGATTACCCGAAGCATCTAATATCTGTACTTTCACTCGACAAGTTGTATTATTAATTAATGGAGTAATCCATAAATAAGTTGATTCAGTTGGCGGAATATTATGTGCTATTGTATCGAGATAACTGGAACCTCCGTTTTGAGAGAAGAGAATACGGTATCTTTGAAAACCCGCTCCGGTCGTTTGCCATTTAATAATCTGGTTGGTTCTACCAAGCCATGTTTCACCGCCGTTAGGTGACATCACAGTTGTCAGTGTCCTAATTGTAAAATTGCCATTACTGGCATCTTCGCAGATAATGTTACCTGAATTATCTAATGCTTGAACTTTCACCCGACAGGTCGTTACATTGATTGTTAGGGTGAGCCATAAATAAGTTGATTCGGTTGGTGCAACATTAAATGCAATAGTATCAGTATACGTGTTACCGTCGTTCTTTGAAAGAAGTATTCTAAAGTATGTTAAAATAACATATGTCGCGGTTTGCCATTTAATTGTTTGATTACTTCCACTGGGCCAAACTTCACCACCATTGGGTAAAATCATAAATAATGCCTGAATCGTAAAATTGCCATTACTGGCATCTTCACTTATTAAATTACTTGCAGCATCCAGTATCTGTATTTTTATACGACAAGTCGTGATATTAATCCTTGGTGTATGCCATAAATAGGTGGTCTCAATCGCAGAAATATTTTGAGCAATTGTATCAGGATAAGTCGAACCACCATTTTGAGACAATAAAATACGATATCGTGCAAAACCAGCTCCGACGGTTCGCCATTTAATCGTCTGGTAGGTGCCGTCCAGCCATTGTTCTCCGCCATTAGGAGCGATAATAGTTGGAAAAATTTGAATTGCAAAATTACCATTGCTGGCATCTTCGCATAATATATTATTAAGCGTATCCAGTGCCTGCACTTTGATGCGGCAAGTCGTAACATTAATTACGGGTGTTAGCCACAAAAATGTTGATTCGGTCGGCTGGATATTATTGGCGATCGTATCGGTATAAGTCGTTCCACCATTTCTGGAAATAATTAATCGAAAGCGGGCACAGTTAATGCTGGTGGTAGTTCGCCATTTAATTAATTGATGGCTACCTGCTGACCAAGTTTCATAACCGTTGGGTGCAATTAGAATGACCGTTTGGATTGTAAAGTCCGAGTTACTGGCTGTAGCACTTACTATCCAATTGATTGCGTTTAAAATTTGTATCATCACCCGGCAGCAATTCGAGTTGACGGGCGGCACTGTCCAATAATATGAAGTTTCGGTCGGCGCAATATGATGGGCAATGGTTTCCGGATAGCTGGCACCACTGTTTTGTGAAAAGAGGATGCGGTAGCTGTTGAAACCAGACCCCTCGGTTCGCCATCGTATAAACTGATGTTCTCCGCCGAGATAATTCTCGCTCCCGTTCGGTGAGATAATGGTTGCTTGCGTCCGGATCGTAAAAAATTCATCACTGGCATCTTCACAGATTACCTGACCCATTGCGTCCAAAGCTTGAACGTGCATGATACAAGCGGTAGAATGGATCGGTATCACATACCAAAAGTAAAATGAATCGGCGGGAGGGATATTAGACATAAGCGTATCCTGAAACATATACCCACCATCTCTGAAAAGTATCAGACGGTATGAAGAAAAATTACTATGACTAGTCGTCCGCCATTTGATCGTTTGATAGCTACCGCTGTTCCAAACTTCGCCGCCGTTAGGCGAGACAACACTTAACGTATGAATCGTGAAGATGCCATTACTTAGATCCTGGCATAACACGGAATCGGCACTGTTTAACATTTGTATCAGTATCTGACAGTTCGCCGAATTAATCGTCGGCGTGGTCCAGTTGTAAGTCGTTTCGGTCATGGCAACATTGCGGGCGATGGTATCGACCACATTACCGTCATCGACAAATAGTATTCGATACCGAGCGAAATTATGAAACAGGCTTCGCCATCTAATAATATAATTACTGCCGCCGGCAAAAACTTCACCGCCATTTGGCGAGAGAACCATGATGGTTTGTATCTGAAACGGCGAGTCACTTTGATCTTGAACCAATACCTGTCCATAGGCATTCAACGTCTGAATCATAATTCGATAAGCGATATTATTTTCTAATGGCGTAATCCAATTAAAGGTTGTCTCAGTTACCGCTACATTATAGGCTATTGTCTCGCGATATTGAAAACCATTATTTCTCGACAGCAGTATCCGATAACTGATTAATCCAGTATCAGATGATCGCCAGCGGATTGTGTAATTATTTCCACCGGTCCAATATTCACCACCATTTGGGTATATTAAGGTAATTCTATGTCCTATTGAATACCAGATATCGTTACAGTAACTATTGCCTCCATCGTATCCGCCAATCAGCCACATCTTGTTATTAAAGACAACCGAGGTATGACCATATCTTGCTGTCCACCCTGGTGAAATCGTTGCACAGGTCCAAGAAATGCCATCTGACGAATACCATACATCATTACGAAACGATTGATAGCCAAAACTTCCACCTATTAACCATATCTTGTTATCATAAATAACTGAAGTGCTAGTCCTTCTCGCTGGCCATCCTGCATTAGCGGTTGCTTGTGTCCAAGTAATTCCATTTGAAGAAAACCAAACATCATTTTTATAATTAAAATTTGCGTCTTGTCCACCAAGCACCCACATTTTATTGTCGAAGACGACCGATGTATGACCAGACCTTTTAGACCAACCAGCGGAATCGGTTGCTAATGACCAGTTCACGCCGTCGGTCGAATACCAGACATCGTTATAATTGTGACCATAAAATCGATACCCGCCCATTACCCACATTTTGTTATCGAAAACAACCACTGAAAAATTTACCCTTGCGTCCCATGGTGCTGAGTTTGTTGTCATAACCCAATTTATTCCATCCGTTGAATACCAAACGTCGTTTCGGTATGTATTAGTACTATCAATCCCTCCCAACACCCAAATTTTATTATCAAAGACCACTGATGAATGATCACATCTTGCTGACCATCCGGCTGTTGCAGTTGCACAAACCCAATTTATCCCATCAGTAGAATACCAAACGTCCCTTTGTTCACGGTCATACCTTCCTAATCCACCGAGTACCCATATTTTATTATTGAAAACTACGGATGAATGCATTTCTCTTCCACTCCAACCGGCTGAGTCAGTTGTTAATGTCCAATCCATTTGTCCTTGTTGTGCGAATAAAATAATCGGAAATAGAAAATATTGTATACTTGCTAAATATAATAATTTAAGATGTTTCATATATACAGAGAATTGAGATTAACAACAAAAACCTTTTCATAACATCTCCCTGCGTTTTGACCGACGTTACTTAATTAAATATGAGTTCAATTTATTATGTTGTCAAGAGTTGTATTAAGTGTCTAAAATATTTTCTATACTTTACAGTTTTTCATTGACATTTATTTTCTTTTTTATTAAAATCGTTGCAAGTGGCGAAGAAATTTTATCAGAAATTTAATTTAGGGGCAGTAGCTCAGTTGGGAGAGCGCCTGAATCGCACTCAGGAGGTAGCCAGTTCAAATCTGGTCTGCTCCACTTTTACAAACAGAACAGGAAATAAATGATATTACCAAAACGTGTTTTTCTAACCAAGGGAGTCGGCCGTCACCGCGACAAGCTTTCCAGTTTTGAGGCAGCACTGAGAGACGCTGGTATCGAGCGTTTTAATATCGTAAGAGTCTCAAGCATTCTACCTCCCGCAAGTAAATTTACACCACGCAGTAAAGGATTGCAGTATCTTACACCGGGTGAAGTAATTTTTTGTGTTGTATCAGAAAACTCCACCAATGAACCGCATCGTTTAATTTCCGCGTCAGTCGGTGTAGCAGTACCCAAAGACAGCAGTCAATACGGCTATCTATCCGAATACCATTCGTTCGGCGAGACCGAATCAAGAGCCGGTGATTACGCCGAAGATTTAGCCGCATCAATGCTCGCAACAACCTTAGGTGTTGAGTTTGACCCGAATGCGGGATGGGATGAGCGGAAAGAAATCTGGAAAATATCTTCGAAAATTGTCCGCACGATGAATATCACACAGACCGCAATCGGCGATAAGCGCGGTTTATGGACAACGGTTATCGCAGTCGCAGTTTTATTACCGTAAGAGAGCAGTTCTTTAATAAGCCCTAAAGAATTTTATATTGGAATAGTAATGTTTTAAAATGTTTTTGTAAGTTATTTTTTGTCGCGCCATTGCCATCGCGCCATACTGGCATAAGCCAATGCCATGACCCCAGCCATGACCAATAATTTCTGTTGAATCATTTTTTATCTTGCAGGTAAAAAAAGTTGACCGCAAATTTAATGCTTTACGAAAACTTTCGGCCGAGACCTTATATTCTTTGTCCGATTTGAACTTGAAATATTCGACCCGCTTGGTTTTTTTATTTATTTCGAGCTTCGGATTTAAACGAAACTTGTATGGGATGCCGGCTAATTTCAGAATCGTGCTTTCAAAAGAATCACGTCCAATTTTCATATTCCATTCAAAATAGGGTGAGTCCTGGCAATAAGGTTTTTTGTGCCTTGAGTGGTTTGGTGCATCGATTATTGGTTGCAAATAAGGATATCTTCCAAAAGTGGTTCTCCCGCCGCAACAAGCATGGTACTGGGCAAGAATCGGTTCATTCTTATATTGCATAATTTCACCGCGGGTTTCATTAACTGCCTTGATAGCCAAAGGATATTCCCGAGCAGTTCCTTTGTATTCCTGGTCATAAAGATACGAGCCATATATATCAAAATCTTTTCTTTGACCCAGAAGCGACATTGTATAACTGCGGGCACAGACTGCCTGCGCTTTGATTGATTCATATTCATTCTCTTTCGCTTCGCCGATTTCAGAACTGACCACTCCGTATAAATATTCTTCAATCGGTAGAATATTAATCGCGGTTAAATTATGAATAGTAGGGAATCGGTGAACTATACCTTTTTTAATCAGTATTTTATTATGGTATGCGGTCATTGTTTTAGAATTGTATCCAATATTGATTTCGCCTTCACTTTCAAAAGTAATCTGGCTTGCATTTTTAAGAATAATTTTATTGTTTTTAAGAACCGCGATTGAATCCTGATTTTCTATAACCATTAATAAAGTGTTAACTGGTATATTGGTAATTCTATCCTGATTTGTTAGTGTTAAGTAATTGTTGCTTCTAATATAAATCGTATCCGTATCCCAAAGAACTGCGACCGCTATTATTGGCTCCTCAAAAATTTTCTTTGGGCGGACGACAAAACAACATCTTATTGGCAAGCATATTAAAGTAATTAAGATTAATATGTAAGTTTTAGCCATCAGAAAAAATAATTTATCTTCTGATTCTTAATTTAGCGGTAAGGACTCGATCCGATGAGAATATTTTTGCCGCGATTGTCATGGTGATTGCGGTAAAGACAAGCATATACAACATACCACCGACAAGCAGTGTTGTCTGATTGAGAAATAGTGCCTGCGGCACTAAAAAAGGATAGGTGAATGGAATTATATACAAAATAATTTTGAGTATTGGAGAAAGGGAATTGATATCAATCATCAGCGAGATAAAATAAGGGAAAAGCACAAATATCATTAATGGCGTTATAAGCATCTGCGCCTGCTTAGCATCGCTGGCGAAAATAGATAATAGTGTTGCCAGGCTCGCAGCGCAGAGGATTGCTAAAAATAGGGTCAATGTTAACATTGCGTAAAATACTGTTTGTGACGGGAAGAGTTTAAATGACTGAGTTGCCATTGAGGTTACTTCCGAAGAACCGAATTGATTGAATGAACCCATATAATATTTCATACCCAGAAGAAAGACGAACGATATGATAATCGCAACGATACCGGCACCAAGCATTTTCCCAATGAGAATCTGCATTCGACTGACCGGAAAGGTCAAAAGAGTTTCCAAGGTCTTATTTTCTTTTTCCTGTCCCATCGCAGCCGCAATCATCTGGCTCAGATAAATTATGACAATCAAAAGGATTACCGGAACAAAAATAGTTTGCACCCGAAAATAATCTTTTATCTCGGTCGGGTTTGCTTGAATGGTTTGTTCCCTAATATGCACAAAATCAGTTACCTCAAGTGGATTTTTAATTGTCGCAACCGGCGCGTCTTTGTTAATGCTTCGGAGCATTTGGGTGCTTATTGAGTCATTAATTATTCTGAATACGGCTTTGAGAGTAGCGCCGCCGATTTCACTGAATGCGGAGAAATTATTAATTAACGAATAGACTTTTATCTCGGGACGCCGCATTGAAATGACCCGCGCTTCCAAGCTTTCGGGTAAAACAAGAACCGTATTGATTTTCTTCTGCTTGGCTTGATTGACTAAAAATTCCGCATCACCGGATAATTCCTGCACAATGAAATTGCTATTACCGATTAATTTTATTAAGGAATGGCTGGTATTGCTTTGGTCATAATCAGCAATGATGAGCGCTTGGGGGTTGCCAGCTTTTTTTACCTCGCTTTTCATCAGGCGACCGATAAATGTGAAAATCAGCATGATCGCGAGCATCGGGATTAAAAGCTGGATGGTGAGCAGTTCTTTTATTTCTTTTTTTGCCAGGGCAAAGAGTATTCTCACTTTTCTACTCCGAAAAATATTTCTTCTAAATTTTTTGCGTGATATTTCTGTTTCAAATCAGCAACCTGACCAAGCTCAAAAATGCGACCTTCTTTTAACAGGGCGACACGGTCGGCCAGAAATTCGACCTCAAGCATATTGTGCGATGATAACAAAACGGTTCCGCCGTTACTGACAAATGTCTTGATAACTTTTCTGATTTCGAGCGAATTTATCACATCTAATCCGACGGTTGGTTCATCCAAAACCGCAAATCTGGGATGGGTCATCAGGGCGCGCGCTAAAAGCAGTTTTCTCGCCATGCCTTTGCTGTAAGTTTTAACTTTGTCTTTTAATCGCATGCCAAGATTAGCGATATTAATCGCCGTATCAATGAATTCTTTTCGTCGGTTGCTGTCACCGGTATATAAATCGGCAACCAGGCGCAGATAATCAAGACCACTCAAGTTTTTGTAGGCACCCGCTTCTTCGGGTAAATAACTGATTAATTTCCTGACCTCAGCACCATGTTTCACCACGTCCATATCAAAAATCTTTGCCTCGCCTTTTTCCGGTTTCAAGAGCGTGACCAGTATTCTTAAACAGGTTGTTTTTCCTGAACCATTCGGTCCGATTAAACCGAAAATCTCGCCCTGATTTATTTCAAATGAAATTCCTTTTAACGCTTCTAAATTACCGTAGCTTTTTGATAATTCCTGGACATTGCATGCCTTGGTCATTTTGGCATTAGTATATGCTTGATATTCTTTTTGTCAATCTTATCAATTTAGCTCTTTACAACGGGTAGTTTTTTAATGATAATAAAACATGCCATATCGTGAAAAAAAAGTTGCCGAAGCAATAAAGCATGCGGTTGCCGAAATTATCCTTGAGGAGCTTGGCGATCCAAAACTAGGCTTTATAACCGTAACTGCGGCAATCATATCGAATGATTATAAAAAAGCGACAATCTATTTCTCGTCAATCGGCGATGAAAACCAACAGGCAGAATCGTTAAAACATCTGAACCGGGCAGCGGGTTTTATCAGAAGTCGCTTAAAAGATAAAGTCGTACTCCGCTATATTCCAGAGATAGTCTTTGAAATTGATATATTACTTCAGGAAGAACAGAGAATCGGAAAAGTGATTGATGAGCTTAAAAAGAAACAAACTACGGAAAAGTGAAATTACGCGGTGTCTTATTGCTGAACAAACCGATTCATCTGTCATCATATGATTGTATAAGAAAAATTAAACCATTATTTCCCAATACAAAACTGGGTCACGCCGGAACCCTGGATCCGATTGCCGAGGGACTTTTAATCGTCCTTTTTAACGAAGCAACCAAAATCGCACAATATCTAAGTGATAAAGACAAAGAATATATTGCCAAGATTCGGCTTGGCATAACAACCGATACCGATGATATAACAGGACAAATTATTAGCGATAAACCATACGAAGAGATAACTCAGGCTCAAGTCGAAGAGATGTTGAAATTGTTTATCGGCGAGATTAAACAGGTTCCGCCAAAATTTTCTGCTTTGAAACAACAGGGTAAGCGAAGTTATGAATTGGCAAGAAAAGGGGTCGATTTTACCTTAGCACCTCGCAAAATAAGTATTAAGGTGATTGAATTGTTGCATTTTGACTTGCCAATGATTGAAATAAAAACAACTGTGAGCAAAGGGACTTATATTCGTGCACTGGCACGTGATATTGGTGAACAACTAGATTGTGGTGCGACTTTAGAAGGATTGACCCGCACTCAAATCGGTGGCTTTCGTATTGAAAACGCGATGCAGTTATCTGAAATAAGTAAAGATAATATCAGTGAGATTCTCTACTCGATAAATGAGGTGCTGTCTGATATGCATCCATTTGTAGTCGCTGAATCGGAAATAGAAAAATTACTTAAAGGACAGCCAATAATAGAATCTGGAATACAGAATCTGGAATCGAGAATTAATTTAGTGAGGGTAGTGGATAAACAGAATCGTATTTTGGTGATTGGTAAATATAAAGAGAATAAGATATATCCTGACCGCGTAATTTATGCAGATATATAATATCCGACCGCATAACAAATATCCGAAATTATCCAAAGCGGTTATCGCATTGGGCAGTTTTGACGGGGTTCATCGGGGGCATCAAAAGATTATTCAAACCGGTATCAATTTAGCAAAAAGATTTCGCAGTTCATTCGGGATTATAATATTTATGCCAATACCGCCAATGCTCATTTACAAAGATTACAATTTCGTTTTAACTGCTGATAAAGAGAGGACAAATATCATCCGAGAACTGCGGGTCAGTTTTTTGGGTAAGATTAAGTTTTCAAACCATCTCCGGAATTTAGAACCGCTTCAGTTCCTGAATGAATATATTATTAAAACGATTAACCCGTCAGCAATAGTAGTTGGACATGATTATCATTTTGGAAAAGAACATAAAGGAAATGTTACCTTATTAGTAAAATTGGGAAAAGAACTTGGTTATAGTGTTAAGGTCGTTTCAAGCCTTAAATATCATAATGCACCAATAAAGTCAACCAGGATTCGAGAGTTGATTATCCTTGGTAATGTAGCGCGGGCAAAGGACCTGTTAGGTCGTCCATATTCGTTGACTGGTATAATAATAAAAGGTAAAGGGTTAGCAAGACAATTAGGATTTCCGACATTGAACTTGCATATATCACAAAAAGAGAAACTGATACCAGCTGACGGAGTTTATCAAGTCCGAGCTCGTTTTGAAAATAAAAGTTATAATGGTATCATGAATATTGGTTTTGCACCAACAATTTCCGATAAATTGAAAGCAAACCAATTGCGGTCTTTGGAAATACATCTTTTCGATTATCAAGATTCAGGTCATTCACATTGTAATGAACAGGTTATGGTTGAATTTATTACTCGAATTAGACCAGAAAGGAAATTTGATAATATTGAGCAACTCAAGCAACAAATTGCATGTGATATAAAGATTGTCAAAGAAGCACTGAATTAACCCTGTATTTTAGAAAATACTACAAGTAACCATTATCCCAAATTTATAAAAAAATCAGTTAATTTATTATAAATTAAAGTGTTATGATGTGTATGCGAATTTAAAACAAAAGGGAGACATAATAATGTATTGGATTTTATGGTGGGGAAAATGGGGTATAGGGTATTTTGACTAGTATTATGTCTCCCAATTTTAAACCCTCTCCTTAAGCCAAATATAACAAATAATCGTTATTTTGTCAAGGGGTATTTTTTAAAAAGTCTTAGAAAATCAATAACTTATATGATATAAAATTATTGCTTACATATCGAAATAATATATATATTCCAAGGGGTTGGGGGTTTTGTTAATTTCTTGTTCTTCTCTGGATTTGGTTTCAATCCAAAAATCTATCAACTCCTGCGGGAAAATACCATCAAGGGTAAGGAATTTATTGTCTTGTCTTAATGCATAGACTGCTGAATTCAAAGAACTTGGCACTTTTCCCGTTTTCAATTTCCCTTTATTTCTCACTCCGTCTAAGCCAGCGAGCAACAAAGCAGCCAGTGCAAAATATGGATTGGCCGTAGCATCACCAACGCGATATTCGATTGGTGTTTTTTCTTTAGCATAACCAGGAATTCTTATTGCCGAAGTGCGGTCAGCCATACCAATCGAAGCGGTTTTAGGTGTTTCAAAACCGCCGGTTAATCTTTTATATGAATTGGTGGTCGGATTAGTAAATGCACACAGCGCAGCGAGATGCGAGAGAATTCCATTCACATAATGTTCACCAATCGATGACAACCCGTCTTTTTTCCCTTTGAAAAGTGATTTTCCCTGACGTTCCAGAATATGGTGATAGTGCAAGCCTGAGCCATGTTTTTTTATTAGTGGTTTAGGCATAAACGTGGCAAATTTTCCCTGACGATGAAAATAATTCTTAATTAAATATTTGGAAATTATCACATTGTCGGCACTTTTCAATCCGTCGGCAAATAGAATCTCTATTTCTGATTGTCCATATTCACCGCCTTCATGATGGTGATATTTTACTTCAATACCAGCATCCTGAAATAATCGGACTAAATGATTCCGATGTTCGGAATAAAAGTCGGCAGGTGGCGCCTGATGATAAGCGCCGGTGATAACCGCCTCTTTTTCTTCAGAAGATAAATGCACGCCAAAATTGTGCGGGGTGTTGGTGATTTTGACTTTGGAAAAGATATAAAATTCAAGTTCAGGCAGGAATAGAACCTTATCAACTTTTAGTTCTGATTTAACCAGTTTAACAGCTTTTTCAAGGATGTACCGCGGGTCGCGTTCGTATCTTTTTACTTTGTCGGAATAATATATTCCGGCAAAGATTGATAACGTTTTATTATCATAGAACGGGTCGATAAAGGTATTCCGTTCATCGGGCAATAATACCATATCGCTCTTTTCGGTTTTTTTAAATCCTTTTAAAGACGAGCTGTCAAACCCGCCCCCGAATTTTTTGACATTTTCCCAGTTTGATATCGGAAAAGTAAGATGTCTTAACTTGCCAATCAGGTCGACGTATTTCAGGTCAATAAATTCGATAATCTTTGTATTCAATTTTGACATAGAAAAATATTATCATTAAGAAAGGATAAAATGTCAATAATCAGGAATGGCTTGCAACAGGAATTAAATAAAAAAGCGTCTCCAGGGAAAAGGAGGTTTATGAAGGGAAATGTGGGGTATTTAAAGGAAGGAAAACCCCAGAGACGCTATAAAAATTATATGCTATTATAAAATTTAGTCAATAGTTTAAAATTATTTTCGATATCAGTAATATTATTGTCTATATTGTTGTAAGAAATGATAATTGGAAATATTAAACTAACAATGAAAAATAATTGTAAAAAATAATTAGGAATTCGAGGTGTAATCTTAAAAATATGTAATAACTTCGTCCTTTTTGCATTTTTTCTGATATCTTTTATACACTTAAAAGTCTATTGATAAGGCAACTTTCATTTGAGCGCAAATTTGTTCTAACTTATTGTTTTGACGATAGTTATTACTAATATCGGCCAAGGATGGTATATGGTGGGGGTATCGGGTTTGGGATACAAAAGAGCATATAGTAAGAGAGCGATTTAGTCATTTATTTAGCGATTAAGTTCAGAATCTAACAGGTTTTTAATTTCTTTATTTAATATGGAGTATAATACAAAACTTAAATTGGCTTATTATGCAAAATATATTAAGGATATTATTAGTAAATATATCACGGTGTTAAAAGGCAGGTCGAACAGGATATTTAATACGGGATATATTAGATAATTAAGCAGTCTAAATTAAAAGTCTAGCAAAACAATAAATATATTTCTTGACTGAGAGGTTTATATGCGATAATATTTTTAATGAACAAAGAGAATATAACTGATTTTTCTAAATTGTTAGCAACATTTCCCTGTTTTCCGACCGTGCTTGTTACTTGCGATGAAAATATCATAACCCTGGCTCTGATTCATATCTTTTCTTTTAACCCGCCATTAATCGGAATCGGTATTGCACCAAAAAGGTATTCATATGGTCTAATAAATAAGAAGAAAGAATTTGTTGTAAATATGCCGACTAAGAATTTGCTTTCCCAGACCAATTTATGCGGGACAAAGTCCGGACGCGATACCGATAAATTTAAAGAAACCGGCTTGACCAAAGAAACATCAAAAATAGTAAAATCAGTTGCAATCAAAGAATGTCCAGTCAATCTTGAATGCAAAGTTGTTAAGGAGATTGAAACCGGTGACCATACCTGGTTTATCGGTGAAGTGGTCAATGGTAAAATTGCCGATGATTTTAAATTAGAAGACACAGTGCTTTATTGGAAAGGTTTGTACCGCTCGCCAGGAGATGTAATTAAGCAAAGATGAAGATAATAAATTACAAATTATTACTATCAGTACTATTAATAATTATATGTGTTCAGACTGGTTCGGCCCAGTATTATTTTGAAAAGAACAAGGTTCAGTATCAGGATTTTCATTTTAAAACCCTACAAACCGAACATTTTTTAATCTATTTTTATGACGGCGGTGAAAATTTAGCAGAATATACCAGTAAATACGCGGAAGATTATTTCAAACAGATCAGTGCGGATTTACAGGTAGTAATTAAAGATAAAATTCCAGTGATTGTTTATAATTCGCCGAGTGAATTTGAGCAGACAAATATCGTCACAGAATTGATTGATGAAGCGGTTGGCGGTTTTTCTGAACTGTTTAAAAACCGGGTGGTTGTGCCGTTCAATGGTTCTTATTTTGAATTCAAGCATGTTATCGAGCATGAAATCACCCACATTTTTGAATTTGAAATGTTCTATCATTCACAAATGGCATCGATATTGACATTGGTTAGTGAATTTCAGATTCCGCTGTGGGTAACTGAGGGTTTCTCGGAATATATGTCGCAGGAAAGTCAATCCGAGATAGGCTCAGAGATTTTCTTGCGTGATTTTGTCATAAATAACCGTTTTGTTCCGCTTGACCAGTTATCCGACGGAATGGGATATATCAATTACCGAATCGGCGAGGAATTTTACCGTTACGTGGCATTAAAATACGACCGCAAGAAGATATTTGAATTCCTGCATAACCTGAAAAATAAACGAAATCTGGAATCGGCATTCAAAGTGACTTTTGGCATGCCAATGAGCGAATTTAGTAAAAAGTTTGAAGAATATCTGAAAATAAAATACTGGCCGCAAGTAGTGAAAAAAGATAATTTTACCGCGATTGCGCGTCTTTTGACCGACCACAAGAAAGATGCATCAATTTATAACACCGCACCGGCAATATCTCCGTCCGGTACAAAGATTGCATTTATTTCTGACCGCAATGGCTATGCGGACATCTATGTTATTTCCGCGATTGACGGTAAAATTCTGCACCATCTGATTAAAGGTGAACGAAGCGGAGGATTTGAATCATTCCATATTTCGCAGGGTGGAATATCCTGGTCGAGCGATGAAAAGTTTCTCGTTTTCATAGCGAAAAGTAATGGCAAAGATAATATTGTGGTAGCCAATTATCCGTCGGGCAAAACCGTGAAAAGACTGCGTTATAATCTTGACGGTATATATTCGCCTAATCTTTCTACGGATAACAAAAGTGTCTGCTTTGTCGGACTGAAAAATGGTTATGCCGATATCTATACCGCAGAATTAAAGAACGGCACGCTCAATCGGATTACTTATGACTATTACGAAGACCGTGACCCTTCATTCACTTCGGATAATAAGTCGATTATTTTTGTTTCTGACCGTCCTGATTTTGACTCATGGCAACCAGGCGCATATGCTTTGTTCCAAATCTCTCTGACATCACAGAATAATAGTAATGAAGGTAATAATAGTGGATTCACTCGTGCCGTGCCGATTGAACGTATTACAGGTATACCGCGCAGTCAATATTTAGTGAAACCGACGATTACGTCTGACGGGTATCTGGTTTTTACTGCAGCTGATTCATCATATAATGTTTACCTTTATAAAATGTCGGACAAGAAAATAACAAATCGGACCGATTTTGCCGGTGGCGTATATTATCCGTCAATCTCAAACGATAATAATAAATTAGTTTTTTCCTATTATAATGATTACGGCTGGGATATCGGCGTAATCGATGAACCGATAAAAAGTATTCCATTATTAACTCACGATTCTTTGAATATTGCGCAGGAAGATTGGCAAAAATATGAGCCAGCCGGTATTGACCAGTCAAAAATCTCTCCGTACAAGTTTGCCTTATCACCAGATTATGCAATTGGTCAGGCATCATACAGCACACAAGGCGGTGCCGCCGGACAGCTTTATGTCGCATTAAGCGATGCGCTGGGTAATCATCGGTTTTATCTTGTTACGGACCTTTATCAGGACATCAGCAATTCCGATATTTATTTTAACTACTGGAATCTGCAAAAAAGAGTTAACTGGGGTCTGGCACTCGAACAGTATTTTGATTATCCGGTAGTAGAGCCGAATACGGTTGTGATTGCACGTTATCGAGGGTTAGGGGTTTTGACATCATACCCGCTTGACAAATTCAGCCGATTTGAACTCGGGGCATATGGTTATTTTATTGATTACACGGTCATGGATTATTATGAAGATTACGGATGGATGCAGACGCAAGCTTATCATGAAAAACTGATGTTACTAAGTGATGCATATGTTTTTGACAATACGGTTTGGAACGAATGGGGTGTATATAAAGGGACACGCATGCGGATAGGTACAAATCAGGCAATGCCGATTTCAAGCCAGAAGTTCTATACCGGTTATTTAGACTTTAGAAATTACATAAAAATTTCTACTCGCTACAGTTTTGCCACCTGGTTCTATGGTATCGCAAGTCTTGGTCCAAACCCCGAATTATTTTCCTTAGTTTCCGAAATTACGCCGGATGTTGACCCGACCGCCAATATTCGCGGATATAATTATGACGAATTATATTACAATTACGGTTCAAAAATGGCTATTGCCAGCTTCGAGTTACGGCATCCATTTATTGACCGGTTAAAGCTTGCTTTCCCGATTCCATTCGAACTTACCGATATACGGGGTGTAACATTTCTTGATGCGGGAATAGTATTTAATGATACAACTAAGATTTATTCGACTGATGTATATACTGATACATTAGGGGTACAACACAGTAGTTCAGGATTTAGAGATTTAAAACTTGGTATCGGGGTAGGAATAAGGATGCAACTTTCTTATTTTTTACTTAAATTTGATTTTGCCAAACCATTATCGATGACTGATGACAAAGGCTGGAAATTCCATTTTGGCATCGGCACGGATTTCTAAAAATATTTTATTGACAATCTTTGAATTTCTGATATAATTTTATCTCTGATTTAACAATTGTAATAATAAATCAATTAATATGAATAATAAACTTGAAATTGGTAAAGAAACGCTTGCGAAAAGGCGGGTACTAACCACTAGGGAGTTAAACGAGTGATAGAAACGATTATCCTTGCTATCTACTTTGTAATGATCCTTGTACTGGGTTTTTATTCTACCCACGCCTATTTGATGTTATATTACTATTGGAAAATGAAACGAGCCGAGCGTGCGGGTATTATACCAAAACGCCGACGACTCCAGTCGATAAAAGGTGCACCATTGGTAACGGTTCAATTGCCGATCTTCAATGAGAAATATGTCGCACCAAGGTCAATCAAGTCAGTTTGTGCCATGGATTATCCTAAAGACCGTCTGGAAATTCAGGTTTTGGATGATTCGACCGATGAGACATCGTTCATTGTTGGGCAAGTTGTCGATGAATATAAATCCAAAGGTTATGATATCAAAGTGATACGTCGTAATAACCGCAAGGGATACAAAGCTGGTGCTTTGCAGGAAGGTTTGGCAATAGCAAAAGGTGAATTTATCGCAATATTTGATGCTGATTTTATTGCGCCCAGGCGGTTTTTAAATGTTACCATTCCTTACTTCAACAGTAAAGATAAGGTTGCGGCGGTTCAAACCCGCTGGGGGCATTTAAACAAAGATTATTCAATGCTGACTTTGGGACAGGCAGTTGCTTTGGACGGTCATTTTTACATTGAACAAAAATTAAGGTCAGATAATGGCTATTTTATAAACTTTAACGGCACTTGCGGTATCTGGCGAAAAGAAGCGATATATGATGCGGGTGGCTGGGAATCAGATACCCTGACTGAAGATTTAGACCTGTCTTATCGGGCTCAGCTCAGAAACTGGAAGATTGTTTTTGTTCGGGATATGGTTGTACCGGGTGAAGTGCCGGTTGATTTTAACGGATTCAGAGCACAGCAGTATCGATGGACCAAGGGTGCTTTTGAGACAGCCCGCAAGCTGATGGGTCCGGTGATGAAATCCAAGTTGCCATTAAAAGTAAAATACGAAGCATTTGTGCATCTGACCAATAATATGGTTTTCCCGTTGCTTTTCGGTCTGGTAATGCTGGCATTACCGGTACTAATTATTAAAATCGACCATCCAGATACTTTGCGGTGGTATTTCTTAATTCTTTCCGCATTTACCATTTCCGTTTTTCCGTATCCGATTATCTATGGTATAACTAATAAAAATCTATATAAAATCAAGAAGAAAAACAATAAATCAATACCATTTGCTACAAGGTTCTCGTACATTTTAGTGCCATTATTTCTTATCGGCGGTTTTATGTCATTAAGTTTATCAAATACCTGGGCAATAATCAAAGGTATCCAAAGAAAGCCGACCGAGTTTACCCGCACGCCTAAATTTAACATTGTATCAAAAAAGGACCGAATTCAATCCAAAAAATATGTAGAAAAAATATCGCCGATTTGTTTTATTGAATTGATTTTAACATTTTATTTGTTAGTCACGACAACCTATGCCGTTATTGCATCTCAGTTTACTCTGTTGCCATTTCTGATGTTATATACAATGGGATTTGGCTATATGTCAGTGGCATCCATTTATCAAACAGCAGTCAATCGATTCTCACTTGTTTATCAGCCCGAAAAAGCTTGACGTAATTATTAAAATATTTTATAATTTATATCAACAGAATGAAAAGTATGCTGATGGTCAATTTTTATTTACTATCAGATTTTAGGAGGTCGGAATAATGAGATACAAAGCAATTGGGCTAATATTGATATTAGCTACAGCCTTTAGTGCATTTGCCAGTGAATATCCGGGTGCGGTGTTTTTGATGATTTGGCCCGGAGCGCGCCCCACTGGTTTGGCCGGGGCATTTGTTGCGATTGCCGACGATGCCAGCGCAACTTATTATAATCCCGGCGGGTTGTCATTTTTAAATAGCACATATGTTTCAGTTATGCATGCTCCATGGTTGCCCGGTCTTTATCCGGGAATGGTTTATGATTACTTAGCTTTTAGCCGTTCAATAAAAAATCAGGGTACAGTCGGTGCCAATATAATCTATTTAAATACCGGTGAAACAGAAGTCACAGACAACAATGGAAATTTTATCGGTACATATACAACGTTTGATATTGCTATATCCGGAAGTTACGGTTTTAAATTGACTCCGAAATTAGGGGTTGGTTTAAATGCTAAGTTTATTTACTCATATCTGGTTCCGGACTGGGTATTTGGTGCTTTGCCTGATTTAGCGGGAACAAGCGGTGGTACCGGTTTAGCATGGGCTTTAGACGGTGGTGTTTTATACAAGCCATTAAATTATTTAACGGTCGGCACATCAGTGTCAAATCTTGGCACTAAAATTTCATACACATCAAGCGGCGAAGCCGACCCATTGCCAAGAATGCTGCGGGTCGGTATAAAATACACGCCGCTTCAGAATGATGTTGTAAAGCTGAATATAACACCGGAAATAACCAAAGTTCTGGTTGGCATGTTTTACGACCCGGACAACGAAAAAACATTCGCGCAAAAATTGAACTACGAGTTATGGGAAGCATGGAAAAGCTTTGGTATTGAAGCGACCTTTTATGATTTGGTTTCAGCACGGCTCGGATATTTTGAAGACATCTCAGGACAGCGTGGCGGTATTTTAGTCAATCGCGGTACGGATGAGCATATTGCTCTGACTGATTTTCTATTTACGAAAAACCATGGAAAATTTGCCGGTAAAGTCGGGTTATGTTTTGGCATCGGCGTTCAATTCAAAGGATTCCAGTTCGACGTGTCAAATGACCAGATGATATATGACTTTGACACTAAAAACTACAAATTCTCGCTCACTTACCACTTCTAATGCCATTTTCACGGACAATCTACAAATCTTTTAATCGATAATGTCCAGTTTAGGTTTAGTCGGTCTGCAATGGGGTGATGAAGGTAAGGGCAAAATTATTGATTTCCTGGCGCAAAACTTTGATGTAATTGTTAGGTATCAGGGTGGTCCGAACGCCGGGCATACCGTTTATTGGGAGAATTTTCATTTCGCGTTTCATCAGGTTCCATCCGGTATAATAAATAAAAAGACAATTTGTATTATTGGACGCGGATGCGTTATTGATTTGAGTGTTCTGAAAGAAGAGTTAAATCAGCTACCACAAGCCAAAATTGATTACGCCAAGCGTCTGTTTATTGATTCCAAAACACATTTAATCCTTCCTTACCATAAAGCGATTGATAAATACCGTGAAGAGGCGTTGGGAAATAAAAAGATTGGCACAACCGCACGCGGTATCGGTCCATGTTATGAAGATAAGTTTGCCCGCATCGGAATTCGTTTTGGTGACTTGAATAACGAAGAGGTATTCGGCGAGCGTCTTAAGCGCAATCTTGCCCAGAAGAATTTTCTTTTAATGGAACTGTATAAAGCCGAACCGTTATCCGAGAAGAAAATATACGATGAATATCAGGAATATGCGGCATTTTTTAGTGATATGATTATCGATGGTTCTGATTACATCAATAGCGCTTATGAAAAGAACAAAAAGATTCTGTTTGAAGGAGCCCAGGGAACTTTGTTGGACATCGACCATGGCACCTATCCATTTGTTACATCATCTTCACCGACTGCCGGGGGAATTTGTACTGGCGTTGGTGTTGGACCAACCCGCATTGATGACATTATTGGTGTTGCCAAAGCATACACGACCCGAGTTGGCATGGGTCCGTTTCCGACTGAACTGTTTGATGATACTGGAAAACTTCTTCAGACTCGCGGCGGTGAATTTGGTGCTACGACTGGCAGACCTCGCCGTTGCGGTTGGTTTGACGCTCCGCTGGTTCGTTATACAGCACGAGTCAACGGTCTAAAACAGATTGCTTTGACCAAACTTGATATCTTGGACGAGTTCAAGGAGATTAATATCTGCGTGGGTTACACTTATAAAGATGAAAAGACAGAAGATTTCAATCCTGATTTATGTTCGGAATTAAAGCCAGAATATATCAAAATAGAAGGCTGGCAGACTTCGACCAAGACCGCTCGTTCAATCAAGGATTTACCAAATCAGGCAAGAAAATATCTGGAAAAAGTTGAAGAGCTGACTCGTTGCAAGGTTTCGATTTTATCGGTCGGAGAAAAACGGCAGGATACAATTATCAATCCTGACTTCAAGTGGGTCTAGGAAAATGCCACGAATCCAATTATTAAATCGGGTTCTGGCATCGAATGATGCATTAGCCGAAGAATTCCGCAAGCAATTCGATAAAGAAAAGATTACTGCGATTAATGTAATGTCAGCGCCGGGTTCGGGCAAAACTGCGCTGATTGAAAAGACCGTTGCCCATTTTAAGGATAAACTCGGTATCTTTGTTATTGAAGGTGATATTAAGGGTGATTTGGATGCGAAAAGAGTTTTAAAAGCTGGCGGTAAGGTGACGCAGATTAATACTGACGGCGCCTGCCATCTTGATGCTTTTATGCTTTCGCGGGTCTTAAATAAAGTTGATTATAAAAAACTCGACTTACTGATTGTGGAAAATGTCGGCAATTTAGTTTGTCCGGCAGAATTTAATTTAGGCACTCATTATAATGTGATGTTGCTTTCAACACCAGAAGGTGTTGATAAGCCGACCAAGTATCCTTTGATGTTCTCCAAGGCAGATTTATTAATTATCAATAAGATTGATTTAATGCCGTATGTTGATTTTGATTTTAAGGCATTAGAGAAATCATTAAAATTAATTCGTCCATCATTGGAAATCATCAAGGTTTCCTGTAAGACCGGTGAAGGACTTTCAGATTGGTATCGCTGGTTAACTGACCACATTCCGCAGACCGCTCGCCGCAAACCGCGAAATAGCGGAAAGCGGAAGGCGCATAGCGGTTAGTGGTGACAGCCCTCACATTAATCCAATTTTTACTAATCTTGCTCCATACGTAGTTTTAATTTATATTCCATTAATTAATCGGTGTATTAGATATGGTAGTATGTCATTTAGGTTATATAATTGGGTAAGCTCCTGGGCAAGCCAGTAGGTAACCTACGGGTAAGCCTAGGGCATACCCCAGGGCTTGATTTCAGGGGCTTCCCAGTCCTTTTTCGAGTATTTTACTGACCGATTTGCTGATGAATCTATCTGACAGATTACCTACTTATTTATATAATATGTAATCAACTAGTCCAATCGGGGCTGATACAAAATT
>CAIPLT010000045.1 GCA_903865935.1 Caldifarciminota bacterium | reverse complement strand
CGATTGTGCCTTTCAGTGTATTACAACAAGCTGAAATTAAGGATTATCAGAAGCTAGCATTGATTCAGGCATCATCAGACTGGTACGAAGAAACCAATGATTCCAAGGGTGAAGATAAATACATCCATCACCTGGGAGAAACCCTGTTTAAGTATGATAACCGTTATTTCTTAAGCACCTTGGAGGCAAGACGGTATCACCAGCATCATTATCTGCTTGAATTAAAAGAACCGGCAAAGACGATTGAACAAGCCAAAGAGCAGACAAGCGGTTTAAACACTAACCAATGGATACGATATCAAAAAGGTGAGATCAAACGTCAGGGTGAATACCTCTTCATTCCGATTAATATCAAAGATTACACTGATAAGACTCTATTCAAGGTCAAAGACTATATCGAGAAGAACAACTTCAAGCAAATCAATCATACCCCGGGAAGCTTCCTAATCCATGAAACTACTAAACCAATGCTTGAATTAGGTAATATCTTCAAACAGCTGAATGGCAATCCCCATTATCCGAGAGATCTAATCCGTCTGAATGGCAACGTATTTGTCAGAGGCACGATACGACATCCTGAACATGGAATGCTGCGGCTTGGAGAACAGTGGCATCTTGCGCAACTCAATTATATCAAGCGGGCATATCAACCAAACGGACGAGTTGATTGATATTGCACCGCTAATTAACTCCATTTAACTATCGGGGCGACCTAAAGTCTCCCCGATTATACTTATATCTACTTAAGGAGGAGTTTTAAGTGCCTAGTTAGGCTACGCATTGATTTCTGGGGTGTAAATCGGGTCAATTGTCCACATGAAAACTACACATCTGGTCTATGTATATCGACGCTCTAGGAGAACCGATTAAAAAACTTAGCAAATAACACATTGGCCTACATTAGACATTATTGGATGTATAAATTTTACATAAAAATAAGGTTGTAACTAAAAAATTTGAAATTCGAGGTAATAGCAAAATATATTAATTATTCCACTATAGATTTAATTCTAATTCTTTTTCCTTCCTGAATAAGATAAGCAATCGCAATTTTAGGGTCATGTTCAAAGAACGAAACCCAGTCTTCTTTGAGCGCTCTATTTAATAACTTTTCTTTTTGTTCCATTGTCTGTAATGGGAATAAATCATAGCTCATTAAATAGGGGAGATTCAGATGCGAAACGGTTGGAATTAAGTCACCCCAATAAATCAATGTTTTGTCTTCGGATTTAATTAAAACCACTTGATGACCATATGTATGAGCGGATGTCTTTATTACTTCAATACCATCGATAATTTTTTGGTCGCCATCAACAAGGTTTAAAACTTTTGCCTTTTCTAATACCTGAAAATTTTCTTTCAGATAGCTCGCGCGTGAACGACTGTCCGGGTCATTAGCTGCTTCCCATTCGGTTTTCTGAATATAATATTTGGCATTAGGAAAGGTCGGCACAATATTACCATTTTTATCAATTTTAGTATTACCGCCACAATGGTCAAAGTGTAAGTGAGTATTAATAACAAGGGTTACATCTTCAGATTTTTTTCCAATTTGTTTGAATGAATTTTTTAAGTTAATTTCTTTCTTGACCTGATAAATATCCTCGAATTTACCCTCATATTTATCTCCAATACCGGTATCAATTAGAATTAGTTCTTTTTGAGTATCGATGAGACAAGTTCGTAAAGCTAATAAGATTCGGTTGTTTGTGTCAGGCTGGTTGGTTTTCTGCCACAAAACCTTGGGGATAACCCCAAACATTGCACCACCATCAAGACGAAAGAATCCATCCAGCAATGGATATATGTCAAACTTTCCAAGTTTCATGTAATGTTAATTTATAAACTGCAAATTTGGAATCTTAGGGTCTAGATTATGCCTGAGCGGCAACTGCTCGCTTGCCAGCCTTTTTGCGTACGTATTCACCCTTATAGCGAATCCCTTTGCCTTTGTAGACATCGGGATGCTTGATATCGCGAAGTTTTGCGGCAATCTCGCCAACTTGCTGCTTATCGCAACCTTTAATTAATATCTCGGTCATTTGCTCTTTGACATCATCAGGATTTGAAACTTGCTTGAGTTCAACCGTCAATTCTTTAGGAATCGGGAAATCGACGGGATGAATAAATCCAACAAAGACCTGAATTCCATCCTTAATCTTCTGAGCACGATAACCTGTTCCACGAATTTCGAGAGTTTTTTCAAAACCTTTTGTAACACCTTTAATCATATTAAGTATAAGAGCTCGGATCGTGCCGACTTGCATTAGTGCTTCAGGATTTTTTTCGCTTACGGTTATCGTATTATCTTTCATCTCTACCAAGACGGTCGGATGAATTTTTGTCTCG
>CAIPLT010000044.1 GCA_903865935.1 Caldifarciminota bacterium | reverse complement strand
CGGTCAAGGGTCCCGATCTTTCCCCAGTAGGCAAGCGATGGTTGCGTTCGTTGTAACGGTTGTTGTGCGGAGTTCACGAAGTAGATTTCATTGCCATTATTTGCGCCGTAATCGCTCATACCTTGGTAATTCTGACTTAGTGTTGTTGTACCGGTGGATGAATTGAAGAAACTCTCATCGTACGTGAGGAACATGTCTCCATTTCCAATAATTCCACCATTTTCATAATTTGCACCATTATGTTCCAAAGCTGGGTGCGTGTCTTTCCAAATCCAGTAGAATCTAGTCAATTGTTTCTGAGGAACAACCGCTATATTCGTAGGTAACTGCTTTGCAGCAGCATGTTCAACTTGTGCCTGCAGTTCCATTTTTTTGAGAAATCCCTGAGTTGTACTGATGGATTTTGTGCCCTGCCCGAGTGGTTTGAAATTCTTTAAACCATTCTCTTTAAACTCAGAGATCGCAGCAGTTCGATCCATCGTTCGCATTTCCGGCCCTGGTATTGATTCCGGTTTAATTTCAGTCGCCGGTATTATCTGGGTTGGTTTACCCACGCCTAACGCGCTTGTTAACAACAGCCCTGCAATAACTAACGTTATTGCCCCGATATACATTTTTCTTTTCATTTTCCTTTTTCCTCCCCATTGTTTATTATTTAGGACGAACTACTATTTATTTTTTTTCATTATTTTTTTAATATTATCTTTATTTTAGTGAATTATTGTCCCAAAAGTTGAACAAACGGGTCGATATCAGCGAACGTGATCCTACCGTCTTGGTTGCAATCTGCGGCTAGCCAAGACCACATTGGGTGCTGCATTTGGAATGTCTCTGGGGTAGTACCTAGTGCTGCCACAAACGGATCGATATCTGCAAATGTGACAGCTCCGTCGTTGTTCACATCACCGAGAATGAACCGGTGCATCAACGGATAAGAATCATGGCTGTTGCCACCAGGCATAAGATATGGTGTGTCTCCGATGCCATCACCACCAGGGATATCTTGATTTGGTCCATGAAAAGCATCACTGCCTGTGTACCCAGACCAGTAGTTCCCACCAAAAGGATAACTACTATTCCAGAAATTCGTATTTTTATCGTAAGCGCTCACACCATTATTGATAAAATTATTATGATAAATAAGATTATTATCGGAAGGAACAAAATCTCCAGGGAAATCTTCCAATCCTTTCGTTATATAGACACCGAAATTATTGTTATTAATGAAATCGTTCTCATAAATGATGTTATTCGACGAACCACCAATACTGATACCGTAATCATTATCAATAATAATATTTCCTGTAACAACGATTAACCCTGAAGAATTCGAAATCATAATAGCCGACTGCGGAGGATCCGGATGAAAATGACCTTGAAGGCGACAGTGCCGAATAGTAAAACCACTAATACGAACCTCACCTGCAGTGACCAACAAAATATTAACATTTTGAACTAACCCACCATCAATAATAGTCGTATCCTTATCCTCACCAACGAGACAGAGCGTTTTATCAATAATGATATGCTCATAATAAACACCCTGATGAACATTAACTGTGCCATAGTCAGCAACCATATTGATACCATCCTGGATACTCGCAAAATGATCACAACCCCATCCTGGCGTCGAGGAATTATACGTACCATCCACAGAGACGACAACCGGTTTAATCAGGGCAGTTGTACTATCTGTTCCTCTATTACCAACACTGTCAATTACCGTGAGAGTAACGGTAT
>CAIPLT010000043.1 GCA_903865935.1 Caldifarciminota bacterium | reverse complement strand
ATGTATAAACAGGCACAGGCAAAACCCGGTGAGCAACAGGCAACCGATGCCGGTCCAAAACAAGAAGAACCCAAATCCGGTGAAAAGAAAGTTGACGCCGATTATCAGGTATATGACGATGAGAAAAAATAATATCTAATCATATGGCTAAACGCGATTACTACGAAATCCTGGGTGTCTCAAAGACTGCAACTGCGGATGAGATAAAACAGACATATCGTCGTTTAGCCAAGCAGTATCACCCGGATATGAATCCGAATGACCGAAAGAATGCGGAAGAAAAATTCAAGGAACTGTCAGAAGCCTACGAAGCGTTAATTGACCCGGATAAACGTAAACTTTATGATGAATATGGACACGAGGGGGTTTCCCAGCGATTCAGCCCTGGCGGTTTCCAGTGGCAGGATTTTAGCCATGCTGATGATTTAAAAGACGTTTTTAGTAATTTTGATTTATCCAGTATCTTTCGCGGATTTGGTGAAGGCAGTAGCAGTATATTTGATCTGTTTACCGGCCGAGAAACCCGACCTCATAAAGCACGTGGCCACGATATTCATGTCCGTCTTCGTTTAACATTAGAGGAAATTGCTGAAGGTACGACCAAAGAAATAAGCTTATCCCGATATGAACGTTGTGATTCCTGTAAAGGAATCGGAGGTAGCGGTACAACAACCTGTTCATCTTGTCAGGGACGAGGCGAGAAAAAACACGTCTCGCGCAGTATGTTTGGTCAGTTTATTCAGGTTACGCCCTGTCCCGATTGTCAGGGAGCTGGTCAGATGATTAAGAATAAATGCCCGAAATGTTCTGGTGATGGTCGTTTGCGTGTTGAACGGACATTGAAAGTCGCGATCCCAGCTGGTGTTCAAACCGGTAATTACATTCCGCTCCGTAGTGAAGGACATTATGGACCAGGTGGTCGTGGTAATGTCATCATCGAAGTCGAGGAAAAAGAACATCCATTGTTTGTCCGAAGCGATGATAATATCGTGCTTGAAGCGCCGATTTCTATAACAGCAGCAATACTTGGCGGTGACCTTGAAATCCCAACACTTGATGGTAGAAAGAAAATAAAAATACCTGCGGGCATTCAATCTGGTGAAATTATCCGTATTAAAGGTTCGGGTATTAGACGGTTGAATGGCGGTCACGGTGATGAACTCGTGAAAATTGTCGTCCATATTCCAAAACATCTGTCAAATCAGGAAAAGACATTGTTAAACGAGTGGGAACGCATACGGACCGAAACCGCACCTGAACCGAGAAAGCCGAGATACCAGTAATGGAATTATATTACACTGACCAAAAAAATATATTTGCTAATTATCTAATGATAACCGGTGCTGAAGCGCATCATATCAGCAAAGTTATGCGTCATAAGGTAAATGACATGATTTTTGTGACTGATGGTCAGGATAACGAATATCAGACCATGATTAAATCAATTGATAAAAATTCAATCAGGGCTGATATTATCAACAAATCGCGCAAAGTAAGAGAAACTACTGCAAGAATTACATTGGCTCAAAGTGTTATCAAAGGTAATCATATGGATTTCGTGATCGAGAAAGCTGCCGAATTGGGTGCCCATGAAATCATACCGATTATTACCGAAAGAACAATTGCATCTGTTTCTGACAAAAAAATCGAACGCTATCAAAAAATTATGCTTGCCGCAATGAAATCATCCACGCGGACTCACCTGCCCAAAATTATCAAACCAATCGCCTTTGATAAATTGCTTGATATGATTGACCAGTTCGATATCGTACTGGTTGCATATGAAGAAGAGGAAAGAAATAACCGCCTGACCAATGTCCTACCTAAAAACGAATTAAGCAAGATACTTTTAATAATCGGACCAGAAGGTGGATTTTCTAATGCGGAAATTTCCAAGGTAAAAACACGCGGTGCAAAGAGCTTCTCAATTGGTCCTCGACGTTTCCGCGCTGAGACCGCTGCCTTAGCAGCGCTATCGGTTTTGTTGTATGAATTGAAGGAAATATAAATGTTAAATGTTTTAATAAATCTATTAAGTAATACTGAAGGGGGGTGTATTAATAATGACACAAATTAATGTCAAAGAAGGCGAAAGCTATGAAAGTTTTATTCGACGCTTTCGCCGCGCTTGTGAACGGGCTGGTATTCCAAAAGAAATTAAGCGACGGGAATACTATGAAAAACCCAGCCAGCGCCGAAAGCGGAAGGCAGCCGAAGCAAAACGAAAAGCATGGCGTCGAACCCAGGAAGCAATGGGATAATATATTATAAAACTTTATTTTGAATATTGATTGTTTTATAACTTTAACCGGGATTAATTTTAACAATATATGGATTCCCATACTTTATCGCTTTTAGGCTTTGACCGAATCCAGAATATGGTTGCGTTAAAAACGCAGACCGTTTTTGGTAAAGAAATAGCAAGTGACATTCATCCGCTTGATAGTGTGCAAGCAGTTGAAAATGAACTTGATTTGGTTCAAGAATGTTTAAGTATTAATGATGAAATTTCATTATCCGGCGTTGTTGATTTAAGACCGTATTTAACCGATATTAGCAGTGATACAATATTAACATCAGAGATACTCCGCGATACTCAAAAAACCCTTGAGGCGATACGCAAGATTAATGAGTTCTTTGTAAAACGCAAAGATTCTGTTTTCAAAATATATCAAATTACAAAGAATATCATAACCGATGAAGCACTTGAGAAATCAATCAATAAAGCGATCGATGAATTTGGAGAAATCAAATCCGATGCGACACCAAAACTTAAAAAGATTCGCAGCGAAATTACTAAGCAGAGAAATGAAATCATCCGGAAACTCGAAAAAATAACCACTGCTAACAACGAATTTTTGCAGGACACAACGATCATCATTAAACATAATCGTTACTGCCTGCCATTGAAAGTTGAATCTCAGAAAAAAATTCCTGGTATCTTACATGAATTTTCCCCAAATGCCAAAACAATTTTTATCGAACCGCTTTCGCTGGTTGACAGTCAGAATGAATTAGCCCAACTAAAAGATGAAGAAAAAAATGAGATTGAGCGAATACTGGCGTCATTATCAAAAGCCGTTTTCAATATCAGTAATGAATTACTAACTGACTTTCACATTATTGGCCGGCTTGATGCTTTATTCGCGAAACGACGATTCGCAATACAATTTAACTGCACTCGACCTACTTTTTCAAATGATGGAATTATCCGCATAATCAAAGGTGTCCATCCTTTGTTGACTGTATCAAAACCTAATATTGTTCCTTTGGATCTTATTTTCCCAAAAGATATCAATGTGATTTTAATATCCGGACCTAATGCTGGTGGCAAAACCGTCGTCCTAAAAACCGTTGGTCTTTTTTCGCTTATGTTTTTATCCGGGTTATATCTGCCCGCCAATAAAGGTACTGAACTCCCGTTTTTTAATAATATATTTGCCGATATCGGCGATGAGCAATCGATTGACTCGAATCTTTCATCGTTCAGCGCCCATATTTTAAAAGTTAAAGAAATATTAAAAAATGCTGATAACAAAAGTCTTATCATATTAGACGAAATTGGTTCTTCAACCGCACCAGAAGAAGGTTCTGCTTTGGCAATCGCAATATTGGAAGACTTGTGTGATAGAGGAAGCTATTGTATCGCGACGAGTCATTTTAATCCGTTAAAAGCATTTATTCAGGACGCACCCAAAATGGTCAATGCTGCAATGGAATTTACGACTCATCCCACCTATCATTTCATAATCGGTTTTCCTGGTTCATCCAGCGCTTTGGAAATATCAAAAGAGCTGGGGTTTCCAGAAAATTTAATCGAACGGGCTAAAACATTTTTAGATAAAGATTGGTTAAGATTGTCTGAGCGTCTGAAGTCATTAGCCAGTGAGACTGAAAAAACGATTATGCTCAACGACAAATTAGCCAAAGCACAAAACGAGCTGGAACAAATTAAGAACGATTATACATCAAAACTTAAAAACTTCAAAAAATTTGAACAAGATGAAAAACAGAAAATTTTTGTTGAGACAAGGAGATTTTTTTCCGAACACCGTCGTAATATAGAAAATCTGATTCGTAATATAAAAGAGTCAAATGCTGAGAAACAAACGATCGTCGAAGCCAAAAATTATGTAACTGACCAGCTCAAAAGTATCAAGGATACCAATATGGATGAGAAGTTAACTGTTCTGGTAAATCAGAGCCAATCCTTTGAAATTGGCGATACAATTTTCAGTAAGACATTTCAGAAACAAGGAGTAGTAGTTAACAAGACAAGTTCGATGGCTACCATTGCTTTTGGCAGTATAAAGTTTGAATTGGATTACGACGATTTAGAACACGCGCAAGATGATAAGAATGGGCAAAAAGTAGCTCTGACACTTTCACAAACTACTCAACCGGAACAAATTTATCACCAACCAGAAATCGCGAGTGTATTGAATATTATTGGACAACATAGAGAGGAAGCAACAATATCTGTCCGGCGTTTCTTAGATGACGCAGTCAGTAATCATATTAATGAAGTATCGATTATCCACGGTAAGGGTAAGGGAATTTTGAAGGATATGTTATGGGATATGTTACGAAATGATTCGCGTGTCGTACAATTTAGATTTGGCGAACCTTTTGAAGGCGGAATGGGAATGACAAAAATAGAATTGCGATAGATTATATGATAAAAAAAGAAATAATCGATCAGATTCGCGAGCAAAGCGATATTGTTCAAGTTATTGCCGAGTATTTACCGTTAAAGAAAGCTGGTAAATATTATCGTACACTTTGTCCATTTCACGGTGAAAAATCACCGTCTTTCTATGTCAGCCCCGAACGGCAGATTTACCATTGCTTTGGTTGTGGTGTTGGCGGTTCAGTATATACATTTCTCATGCAATATGAAAAGCTTTCGTTTCCGGAAGCGATCAAAAAGTTAGCTTCAAAACTGAATATAACGATTGAAACGGATAATTCAGAGTACCGATATCAACCGTTGCTCGATGCCTGCGAGTTTGCGACTAATTTTTTCCAAGATACGTTACAACATTCCATGCCCGCAAAAACCTACCTGCAAAATCGGCAAATTAGTCAAGAAACCATCAAAAGATTTCGTTTAGGCTTTGCTCCAAATGGAAATCTATTAATTAATGCTGCTAAGAAAAATGGCATTTCGGTTGAAACACTAGTTAAAACGGGTCTTGCGATAAAGAAAGAAAACGGTTACTACGATTGGTTTTATAATCGGATAACATTTCCCGTATTCTCTGCTTCGGGTAAAGTCCTTGGATTCGGAGCAAGAATCTTAGCTGATAATGTCGAACCAAAATATTTAAATTCACCTGAAACACCAATTTTCAGAAAGGGAGACAATCTTTATGGGTTATTTCAGGCAAAAAATTATTTGTATCAACATCAACCGATTCTGGTTGAAGGAAATTTCGATATGCTGTCATTAGTTGATAAAGGAATCAACAATGTTATAGCACCACTAGGTACAGCTTTCACTTCGAAACAAGCATTGATGCTTCGCCGGTTTTCAAATCAGGTTGTAATTGCTTTCGATGGAGACTCATCCGGTCGGGCAGCAACACTTCGCGTTATTGAAATTTTTCTTAAAAATAATCTTAATCCTCAGGTGATAGTGCTTCCGGATAATTTTGATCCAGATAAATACATTAAAAATTATGGCAAAGATGGTTTTGAAAATTTAATTACGAACCGCCTTGATTTTGTTGATTATCTGTTAGAAGTTAAACCAAGTGAAACTGTTTCAGATAAGCAAGCTCGTTTGAAAGAAATAATTGATTACATTAAATTAATTGATGACAATATCGACCAAGAATTATATATTAATAAAACATCCGACATATTTAAAATATCTAAAGATACTTTATCCAATCAAATCAGAAAAGAAGGTAGAGATGTGCAATCTCAGGAGATTGAATCGAAAGTTTCGTCTATACCCTCCTTGAAATTACTTGAAAAACAAATTTTGTCATTAATTACATCAATACCCGAATTTGCAAAAACGGCCAAACAGGAAATTCCCCTGAAATGTTTTAGTGCTGATGAAGCACAGGAAATCATTCAAATCATTTATGATAATATAGATTTAAAAAACTATACAATAGCAAAGCTTATTGATGAAATTGAAAAACCGGCTTTAAAACAATTCGTCGTTAATCTTTCATTCCAAGAGAAAACCGTTCCAACTAAAAATGAATTTGTCAATAAGTTAAGAGCACTCGAAGCATCATGGTATTTAAAAGCGATTTCTGATGCTAAAATTAAAGGAGATGTCGCTTTAACCGAAAAGTTATCGGTTGAACACTATAATTTGAAGAAGAAACTTAGTCAAAAGAGGAGCAAGTAATAATGAAAAGTAATAAAAGTATATTAGATGCAGTTTACAAGAAAGTATCAAAAGCAAAAACAATAACCTATGATGAATTAGATGAAATTTTACCAGATGATTTACAGACGGCTGAAGAAATAGAAGAAATCGTATCAACCTTATCCCGACATGGAGTAAAAGTTCTGTCATCAAAAGAACTGCCCCGACCGATTAAGAAAAAATTACCCAAACCGACAATTTTCAAAGTTGAAGACCCAACCAAATCGTACTTCCGCGAACTGGGAAAATTTTCGTTACTAACCCGCGATGAAGAAATTCAGTTTTCCAAAATTATGGAAGCTGGGTACAAAGCAATTACACAATATATTTTTGAACCTATACCTTTTGCTGAGAAACTAGTCGAAGAATGTTTTACGGTTGAAGAAGGGACCCGCTCGTTGGATCAGATTGCACGGGTTGAGTTTGAATGCCTGCTTAACAAAAAAGCCTTATGGCGTGACCGACAAAAGTTTATTCGACGGGTCAGGGCTATTAAGCACGACGTCGATGCTTTAAAAAATATCGCCGGCCGAAAAATGACCCCACGCTTGCAGAAAAAAACCGCAACGTTAAGAAAGCATATTTTTACAAAAATTCAATCTTTATCACTTCAACACCATCTTCTTAATAATTTTATTCTTGAATTTAAAACAACAGCAAAAGATGCAATTTCGACTGAGACACGCATAAGACAACTGTCAAAACACAAAAAATCATCAAAGGAAGAATTAAAGACATTAAAGAAAAAGTTTCGTTCCTATCAAAATTTCTTTGATAAGAACAATGATGAATTAACAATAATTCTATCTAACATCGATATAGAAGAGGTGAAAATTATTGAAGCGCGTGACCGCATGATTGAAGGTAATATTCGATTAGTAATATCGATTGCCAAACGATATATCAACCGCGGTCTTGAGTTTGCTGATTTGCTTGAAGAAGGGAATGTTGGTTTAATTAAAGCGATAGAAAAGTTTAATTACCATAAGGGATTTAAGTTTTCTACTTATGCAACATGGTGGATAAAACAAGCCATCACCCGAGCAATCGCAGACCAATCAAGAACCGTTCGTGTGCCTGCTCACATCCTTGACGCTATTAACAAAATCGCCAAAGTGCAAAGAAAGTTTATCCAAGCATATGGACGCGACCCAACGGTTGCTGAGTTAGCTCAAAGATTATCCACACCCAAAGATAAAATTGAAGCATTGGCAAAAATATCCCAGTTTGGTGTATCGCTGGATAAACCGATTGACGACGATGAATCAAGTTTTATCGGTGATTTTATATATGACGAAAAAACTATTTCTCCCGCGCATGCTGCTGGCATATCATTGTTAAGAGAAAAGCTGGGAGAAGCATTAAGTGTTCTTTCTCGACGCGAAGAAAAAGTCTTGCGGTTAAGATTTGGATTGAGCGATGGCTATCCGCGAACCTTAGAAGAAGTTGGACAGATATTTAATATTACTCGTGAGCGTGTCCGGCAGATTGAAGCAAAGGCACTAAAAAAACTACAGCATCCGGTTCGACTACGTCGGTTTGCCCAATTGCGGGAATTACTGCAATAATATGATTGAGAAAATCGGTATTATCTCGGACACGCATGATAACTTGCCTAATGTACGGACTGCGACAAAGATCTTTAATGAGAATAATGTTTCATTGGTAATTCACTGTGGTGACTTTGTTGCACCATTTACACTAGCTGCTTTTAAGGATTTAAAATGCCCTCTGGTTGGGGTCTTTGGAAATTGTGATGGTGAAATAGATTATCTTCTCACACAAGCCCAAAAATACAACTTTTCAATATATCAACCACCGTACAATCTCGAAATCAACAGCAAGAATATATTAATTTCACACAAACCAATAAAACCAGAACAAGACACAGATATTTTACTATGTGGCCACACTCATAAATCTGAAATTAAATATGAAAACGTATTAGTTATCAATCCTGGTGAAGCGTCTGGTTGGTTGTTTAATTATCCAACCGTAGCGATTTTAAACCTTAAGACTGAAAAAGCTGAAATTATTAACTTTTAGCTACTGACTTTGTAGAAAATTCTTTTTCCTTTTTTCGTCGGTAGAGCACTACTGCAATCATACCCAGACAAAATACTGATGTAATAACGGTAAGCATTCTTCCTAAAACATACAGCTTTGAATAATAGTAAAATTCAACGTTATGTTTTCCAGCTTTTATATAAACAGCTCTGAGTGTATGATAGGCAGGATAGATTTTGGTTAATTTTCCATCGACTTTGCATAACCAGTCTGGATGATAATTTTCACTTAAAACTAAAAATCCATTAGCATTTTGCTCGGTTTCAATAATAATATGGTTCGGTGTATATCTGATAATATTTGTCGTTCCTATAATGCTTTCAGTTATATTTGAGACATCGGGAATTGTTTCTGGGATTATTACAAATTTCAGTGGGTTGAAATTAATATCTTTCAAGCGCTCAACAATTTGACCTTTATCTTTAATTACTTCGTAATTAGAAACTAAAAAAGCACGAGGTAAGGCACTGCTATTTTTATAAATAAAATAATTTCTACCACTGTGGACGAGTTCCAAGCCCGGTCTGCTGACAAAATTTCTCAACTCAGCAATCATTGCTTGTGTTCTAGCATCGTATCTTGAAACCTCCTCCGGTAAAGGAACGCTAATAATATATTTTGTATTTAAAAGATTTAAGAAATTAGGGTATATCAAATTTGGACCTTGAAAAGAAACTGTTTTTTCAGCACCCAAAAATTCCTGATAACTACGTAACGGGTTTGGACCTTGACCACTAAGACTCTGAATATGATTTAAATCTAATATTCCATCATTAGAACGGCCATAATATAGCGGATAAACACGGAACATACTTGTATCGCTTTTGAGATAATTTATGACTTCGTCTTGTGCATAATATATACTCGGAGCATCAACTGTCTTTAGGAATTTAGAACCCACACGCCACTGGTCAAATAACATTAACGGTATCAGAATTATTAAAAAACTAGTAAGTTTTATCTTTCGATTTACCAATTGATTGAACAAAAATATACAGACTAATGCAATCAATGCGCTTATCAATAATCCACGTATGCCAAACCAAAAACTTGATATGTTTTCGCCATTACCCTTACTCATTTTAAAAGCAATTATAGTGAGCAGAAAAATAGCGAGTATAACATAGATAGACGAACGGAACTTTTTCTTGGCATGCTGGTCATATGGTTTTTTCTGTTGATTGTAATCAATTAGCGCCTGTAACCCAATTGCACCAATTGTTATTACCGAAAATGCTACAAGATAAAAAACCATTGAAGGTCCACGAAATCGTTTCATCCCTGGTAATAAATAAGCAAGTTTAAAAAACGGTGTTTGTCCTCCTAATGCAATAAGCGTACCAACAATACTTGCTCCCAAAAAGAATCGGGTTCTTCGTTCCCTAATTTTAATAAATAGCGTAAATACAGCGAGTATTATTAATATAATACCAAAATATTCAGCATGAAGCTTAATAGAATTGCTTCCCCAATAATTGCCAGGTGCTCCACTGAATTGAGGAACTATTAATTCGAAAACTTCTTTGAACGGAAGTGGATAAGAAGTTGACCACTGATAAGTCTGAAAAGAAACATCTGATCTTGCTGTATATGATAAATTTCCGTAAAATGGCAAATAATTTACCATATACATTCCTAAAGCAATTAACGCACTTATTAGAGAGTAGCTAATAATTTTGAGACTATTTCGGATTTTATTTTGTTTTCTATCTAATATTAGCTGTATAAATAGATAGGATAGTGCAAATAATAATCCAAAATAAGTTAATTCAAAGTGTCCATGTAAAAAACTAAAACCCGCTACTCCACCAGCAAAAACGAACCAGAAAAACTTTTTTGTTGAAATACCTTTATTAAAAAAGAAAAATGCCGAAGGGAAAAAAGCTGCTGCCAATAAACGTCCCTCATGCCCAGCGAATGTCATTGATACAAGGTTCCCAGCAAACATATAAGCAATGCTTCCAACTAAAGCTGCATAATTTGAAATATCTATTGATTTAAGATACAGGTACATTCCAATTCCAGCAATCATAAATCCAAAAACAAAAATGTAAGTCCAGAGTATATGAGTAGGGATTACGAGCCGGATAAAAGGATAAAGCGATGCTGCATCACCAAATGGACTAGCAACTGTTGGTAATCCGCTAAAAACATAATCGTACCACAATGGAATAGATTTATATTGCGATAGGTCCTTTGTTATGATTTCTCTTGCTGCATAACCACCATTTAACCAGTCAGTACCAAACATCATTTTCGCACCAGTCAATAAACTTGGAGTAAAAATTAGGAAATATAGGACCGGCAGGACTAATATAACAATTATGGCGGTTTTGTTAGTTAATACAAATAAAGGTTTCTTAGCTATTGGTTTATTTATCTTCTCTTTTTTCATTTTACGCCCCTTGATTAATTATTATCTTTTACAACATTCTGGTACAGCTCATTATATTCTTTCCCCATCTTTTCGATACTGAAAAAGTTGATAATCCTATTTCTATTATTACTGCCCATATTCTTACGCATTGCTGGATTATTAGCTAAAGCCTGTATTTTGTCAACAAAATCAGCGACATTACCAACCTGACATAAGAAACCATTTTCCCCATTAATAACTATTTCAGGAAGCGACGAACAATTACTCGTAATAACCGGTTTTCCACATGCCATCGCTTCTGCAATCGCGTAACCGAATCCTTCAAGTCTTGTTGGTAACAGACAAATATCACACACATTATACCAATGAATCATATCATTTGTTGATAACCTTCCCAAAGGTATCATCCGTTCATTTGTAAATACTCTTTTCGGTGTTCTTAATCCTGTTGTATATAACAAGACAAAACGACGGTCAAGCTTATCCATTATTTGCGGTAACAAATCAACGCCTTTTCTCTTGGTTAAATTTCCGACAAATAATAATTTTATTTTATCTGGATACGGATTTTGTTCAATTAATACTGGTTCAAAAATATTGGTATCAATACCACAGTAGATTGTTTTTATATTATTGATACCATACAGATTTCTAACTGTCTCTTCAGTCGCTTTGCTAATCGCGACAACAAATTTTGCCGCTTTTAATGAACGTCGAATGTATGACAACATTAATTGATAATACATTTTCTGGGCCAGGGTTAAATAATCTGTTTTCATTGGTTTGTTTATGATATGAAGTACGGATATTATTAATGGTATAGATTGCTTCTTAAATGCAAAACCATATTCAGCATTGGAATGAATTAAATCAAACTGCGGATCGATTTTAACAAATCGCTTCAGTAAATATGGGTCAAAAGACCAGTTTCGGTGATATGATTTATAACTTATTTCGTGATTAAATTTTTTCTGCGAAGACTTTAAAAGGTCAAAATAAACGTCTCCGCCCGACTTACCGGTTAATACGTTATACAATATTTTCATAAATATTTTTTCATTTTGCCAATGAAAATCAGAAAATAGCTAAGTTCACCGATTGTTCCCCATATCCTCACAATTAAAGCACCCAAAACTGCTATGCCTGGCGGTAGTAATGATTTTAATAGATAACTGAAAATCCCTTCTTTTACACCTAACCCAGCCGGAGTGATAATGCTCACAAAACCAACAACCCAGGAAAAGGCATGAACACCGGCGAGTACAAATAAATTCTTAAAAGCGATTGGTATAAAAGAACGAAAAAGAAAGTAAATACCTATTCCCTGTAAAACCCAGCTTAGAGTATATAATAATAAAAGTTCCAAAATCTGCAGATAGCTGGGCATAAAATCAATCAGCGGTCGTTTAAATAGTTTGAGGGAAAAATTTGTTATACCAATTAGAACCTTTGGATAAGTTATAATCAGACATACGGGTATTACGAACAAATAATATGTGTATGGTATTTTTCCTCTGACAACCGATGATGCGGTTAACAAGAAAAGAATAACTCCACCCAGCAAAAACAGAATCGTCTCCAAACTGATTGTTATCACACAACCATGTTCAGAAATCCCTTCCTTTTTTGCCAAATAAACCTTGCCTAATATACCCCAAACCTTTCCTGGCGCGTACTTTGGCAATGTCGCCAGCGCATTTACCCGCAAGGCGCCGGTAAGACTAATATGTTCTCTGAGCATTAGCAAATTTCTTTTCCAAGTATATGCTGCAAGGATGAAGTATAAAGACATAAAACAATATGATATTATAAGGTAAATAATATTGAATCTTAATTTGGCGGTTACAACTGTATGCCAATTATGGAAAAGTGTTTTACCAAGAAAATAAAATAATACAACAATGATTATTGAGCCAAATATTGCGCGTATTGTTTTTATTTTCAATTTTGTGTGATTGTTTTATAACAAAAATATATAAATTATCCCAGAGATATTTTGGTTAAATAAAAAGAATGACCAGTGTGTTATTTGTTAGTGGTGTCGGTTTTTTTAGATAATTTCATTAATTTTGATTTTATTCGTGCTGCGGTATTCTTGTGAACTATGCCCCTTTTCACTGATTTATCAACTAATGCTTGAACCTTGGGCAATGATTCTAATATTGCTGCTTTTTCTTTTAAACCTTTAATCTCTTTTAGCATTTTCCTCAGCTTCAATTTCTTCTGCCGATTTTTAATACGTCTTGCATTTGCTTGCCTGACACTTTTTAACGCAGATAAAGTTCTTTTAGCCAAAATTGCCTCCAGATAATTTAATTTTATATGCCGGGGGGCGGAATTGAACCGCCCACACCGGGATTTTCAGTCCCGTGCTCTACCAACTGAGCTACCCCGGCAAGATGTTTTTATTTTATTCGAAATAAATGATTTGTCAATAGAAAAAACGGGATTTCTCCCGCTCTTGTTTGAGTTGTCATTCAGAAGGAGCAAAGCAATTAAGAATCCCAAACGAAATGACTAATTTAGACCCTTCGTTTCACTCAGCGTGACATGTCGATTTGCAGGCCTGATGGTCTACCACTACAATATCAACGACCCATAAGTATCTCTAAAATGTGAACTGTGTAGCATATAAAAAATACACTATTTTTTTCTCTAACTTACTAACAACCAAATACTAATCCCCGATTTCTATCTAAAAAGGGGTATAGCCCCCTCTATCGAGTACAAAATACAGTACTAAAATAAGTAAGACTTTCAGTTCGGGATTAATTTGGAAGTTCAGTAGAGTTTCAAAATCAACATCAATTTAACGATAACACAGATAATTTATTCGCTAATACAATTAGAAACTGAGCATGAAGTACAACTCAGATTATTTGAGGACATATATCAGAACATTCATTATGCTAGTCATGACGCTATTAAACAGCACATCATCCAATTCACTCGGAAAATTATATAGAAACTAATGGAAACTTGGTTGAAGAAAAATTCGTGTTCATTCGTGGTAAATTTTAATTTGCTTTAGATTAATCTTGACAATCGACCTACTATGCGTAAAAATATAGCAAATGAACAAAGCCCAAGCGCAAAAACATATTGAACGGCTTAGAAAAGAGATTAACTATCATAACTATCGATACTACGTACTAAATGACCCGATAATTTCCGATTTCGAGTATGATAAAATCTTAAAGCAACTTATTGAATTAGAGAAAAATTTCCCTGAACTCATTACCCCTGATTCACCGACTCAGCGTGTTGGTGGTGAGCCGATTAAGGAATTTAAGTCAGTCATTCATTCACCACAGATGCTCAGTCTTGATAACACTTATTCATACGATGAACTTAGAGAGTTTGATAATCGAATAAAAAAGACTGTTTCAAATATTAATTATATTGTTGAACAAAAAATTGACGGTGTTGCAGTTTCGCTGAAATATGCTGACAGTAAATTTGTTCAAGGCGCAACTCGGGGTGATGGAACAACCGGTGATGATGTAACAGTCAACCTGCGGACAATTAAAAGTATTCCCCTTTATATACTACAATTAGACAAATTACTAAAAGATTTTGAAGTGCGCGGCGAAGTATTTTTGACCAAAAAACAGTTTGCTCAATTGAATCAAGAACGGGAAGAACAAGGAGAATCGCTCTTTGCCAATCCCCGCAATGCGGCAGCCGGTAGCCTAAAAATATTAGATCCTAAAATAGTTGCCAGCCGAAAACTCGATATTTTTATCCACACCATACCAATTCCTCCTGCCAAAAAATTTACCTCTGATTGTAGAACACTTGAAGTTCTAAAAGATACCGGTTTTAAAATTATTCCCCATTCAAATTTATTCAACTCGATTGAAAAAGTGATTGATTACTGCACAGAGTGGGATGAGAAACGCCATGAGCTACCTTATGAAGTTGACGGTATGGTTGTCAAAGTAGATGATTACGCTACACGCATCAGGTTAGGTGAAACAGGCAAAAGTCCACGCTGGGCAGTCGCTTATAAATATCCGCCAATGCAGGCAACAACCAAAGTACTTGATGTTATATTCAGTGTTGGCAGAACTGGTGTTGTGACGCCGGTCGCAGCAATGGACCCGGTCTTTCTTTCTGGTTCGACTATATCTCATTCTACCTTGCATAATTTTGATGAAGTGGCGCGTAAAGATATCCGCATTAATGATACGGTAATTATTGAAAAAGCCGGTGAAGTAATTCCGCAAGTTGTAAAAGTAATTATTGAAAAAAGACCAAAAAATACAAAAAAATTAAGACCACCAACCAAATGCCCGGTATGTCATAGTAAAATATTCCGAGAAGCGGATGAGGTTGCGATAAGATGTATCAATGTATCTTGTCCAGCACAGATAAAAGGCAGGCTCGCTCATTTTTCATACCGCTCAGCAATGGATATAAATGGTTTGGGATTCGTAATGGTGGATACATTAGTTGAAAAAGGTCTGGTAAAAGATTTTGCTGACCTTTATTTTCTCAAGTTTAAAGATTTGATAAAACTAGAACGGATGGGTGAAATATCAGTTCAGAATTTATTAGATGGGATTGAGAAGAGTAAAAACCAACCGTATAACCGGGTCTTATTTGCTTTTGGTATCAGGCATATTGGTATTCATGCTGCACATTTGCTCGTCTCACGATTTCCATCAATTGACAAGTTGAGCAAGACGACATTTGACGACATTTCATGTATCAGGGGAATTGGACCGACCGTTGCTGAAAGTGTCATAAACTTTTTTAAGGATAAAGAAAATCGGCAGCTCATCGACCGGCTCAAAATGGTTGGTTTAAGATTCTCTGAAGATATAACCAAGAAAACAGACCAGCCGTTAATAAACAAGTCGTTTGTTCTGACCGGAGGTCTGAAAAATTATACACGCGAGCAGGCGAGTGAGATTATTGTGAATCTTGGCGGTAATGTTTCCGCATCAGTTTCCAAAAAGACGGATTTTGTTTTAACTGGCACTGAACCTGGTACAAAATTTGCTAAGGCAAAAGCGTTAGGTGTAAAAATAATTTCAGAAGACGATTTTGTAAAAATGATAAAAATAAAAAAGTGAAATGGATTTTATCAATTTGTTCAGTCATATTAATTTCATTAATCTTAATATTTATGTCCTGCCAAAATAATAACATAAAATCGAAAAACGACCCTTATATCAATTTACGAAGGGATATGGTAAAAAATCAGATTCAGGCGCGGGGAATTACCGATAAAAAAGTTTTAGATGCAATGCTAAAAGTTCCCAGACACTTATTCGTTCCCGAAGCGGTACGAGACGAAGCTTATGAAGATTATCCTTTATCAATCGGTGAAGGACAGACGATTTCTCAGCCGTATATTGTTGGAATCATGACTGAACTCGCCAGCATAAAAGGCGACGAAAAAGTATTGGAAATTGGTACTGGTTCAGGTTATCAGGCAGCAGTATTATCTTGGCTTTGTAGAGAAGTTTATACAATAGAAATTGTTGAAAACTTGGCAAAAACAGCTGAAAAAAGACTAAAAGATTTAGAATATAATAATGTTCATGTTCGGTATGGCGACGGTTATTTAGGTTGGACTGAAGCCCAGCCATTTGATGTAATCATTATTACCTGTGCTCCACCCTATTTACCAGACTCATTAGTCCGACAACTAAAAAAAGGAGGTAAAATCATTGCACCGATGGGCGAAGAGTATGCGACCCAAACACTGACGGTATTTGAGAAAAAAGATGGCAATCTGATAAAGACTGAACATGAACCAGTCAGGTTTGTCCCGATGAAAGGAAAGATTGAACAGAATCTGAGCAAATAGAAAATTTTCATTGTGAAATACGAAAAATTCAAGTCCGGTCCAGAGACTGATATTCAATTTCTCAAAGGTATCGGTCCGAAACGTGCGGTCCGTTTGAATAAAATTGGGATTCGAACAATAAACGATTTACTATTTTTAGTACCCCGGCGATATATTGACCGGACTAAATTAGTTAAGATTCGTGATTTAATCACACAAACTGAAGGAACGATATATGGAAAAGTTATTGCCAGCGATGTCAAGAGAACGAAAAATTATCGCGATATCATACGGATTGTTGTTGGTGATGAATCAGGGATTCTTGAAGCAATTTGGTTTAACCGGCCTGACTTAAAACTGACTTTCAAAATAAATCAGCACGTGATTCTATCCGGTGATATAACATATTACGGTCATAAACAGATGGTTAACCCCTATTATGAAATAATCCCTGAGGAAAAATCCGATGATAGTCCGTTTGTTTACACCGGCAGTATTGTTCCAATTTATCCATTAACCGAAGGGCTATCATTATGGGAAATTAGACGACCGATGCAGAATGCGATTAATTTGTACTTAAATTATTTAAACGAAACTCTTCCCAAATATTTATTAGATAAGCACAAGTTTGATGATATCAGGTCAGCAATAACAAATCTCCATTTCCCAAAGACTATCGAACAGGCACAAAATGCAAGAGCACGACTCGTTTATGAAGAACTGTTTTATCTCGAATTAATCTTAGCTTTGCGTAAATTATTGGCGACTCATGAGAAAAAATCACGAGCCCTAATTGAAAAAGGAAATCTAACCAGTAAATTATTACATCTTTTGCCATTCAAGTTAACTCAGGGACAAAACAAAGTCCTGCATGAGATAAAAACCGATTTGGCAAGAGAATCGAGCATGAATCGCTTATTGCAGGGTGATGTTGGCTCGGGTAAGACAGTTATTGCAATTTATGCATCGCTGATTGCTATTGAAAATAATTATCAGACCGCATTTATGGCACCAACCGAAATTCTTGCCGAGCAACACTACCTGGTCTGGCACGAACGACTGAACAAAATTGGCGTTAACACCTGTCTTTTAACTGGCAGCACCAAAGCCAAAGACAAAAAGAAACATTTAGACAAGATTGAAAAAGGAATGATTCATCTGGTTTTCGGAACCCATGCTCTGCTTGAAGAAAAGATAAAATTTCATCAGCTCGGTTTAGCGATTATTGATGAACAGCATCGTTTTGGTGTGATGCAGAGAGCAACTCTACTAAATAAAGGAGTCAATCCTGATTTTTTGGTTATGACCGCAACACCAATTCCCAGAACCTTACAAATGACGCTATACGGCGACTTAGACGTTTCGATACTGTCGGAAAAACCACCGGGTCGCAAACGAATTATCACCCGACTCGTTACCAACGATGACCGCGAAAAAGTCTATCAATTCATCCAGGAAAAATTTAATGAAATGCAGCAGGTCTATATTGTCTGCCCGTTAATTGAAGAGTCAGAAAAACTTGATTTGGCATCTGCCATTAAAACTTATGAAGATATTAAATCGATATTCAGTAATAATAAAGTTGGTCTTGTGCATGGTCGGCTAAAGAGTGCTGACCGAATCATGATTATGGAAGAGTTTCGCCAACACCGACTTGATATTCTCGTAACCACCACTGTAATTGAAGTCGGAGTCGATATTCCTAATGCTACAGTAATGGTTATCGAGCATCCAGAACGCTTTGGACTTGCTCAGCTTCATCAGTTACGCGGTCGGATTGGTCGAGGTGTACAGGTTTCGTACTGTATTCTTATCGGATCGGATAATAAGTTCTCCCCTGCTTATGAACGGCTCAGGTTTTTCGAAAAGAATGACGATGGTTTTATATTGGCGGAAAAAGACCTTGAGTTTCGCGGGCCGGGTGAAATTTTAGGAACTCGCCAGCACGGACTGCCCGATTTAAAAATTGCCGACCTTCAACAAGACCGTCATATCTTATTTCAAGCCCGTGATGATGCCTTTGACCTGATTCGACATGACCCTAATCTTACACAATCGGAAAATAATATTATACAGAAAACAATCAATAATAAATATAAAGATAGAATCGATTTAGCGAGTGTTGGCTAAAAGTTTCAATTAATCGCTATTTGATAAACTCTGTACTTTTTGTATAACTTTGCATCCCAGAGCATAATCGGTCGGATAATATTCAGATTGTCCTCTAAAATCCAGGAAACCTCACCAATTTTGTATCCCATCTTCTTTGCGCCAACAAAAGTTTCGTAATAGAGCAAAGCGTCAATACCAAGATTGCGGAATTTATCTTTTACTCCGAGCGCCCATAACCGCATTGCATCAATTTTACTCTTGTCTCTCAGAAACTTTATAAACCCAAACGGGAACAACCGACCATTAAGATGTTTTAGTACCTGATTGTAGTCAGGTAAACCAACCGCCATTCCTGCTGGTTCACCATCAACTTCGACCAATGGAATAATATCCGGGATGATTAACATTTTCAGTTTTTTCGCTAATAGATCAATTTCTTCATCCATCATTGGTGCAAAATCCCAGTTTTTACTCCAGGCATTATTATAAATATCCTTAATCATACCCAATTCGTGTTTTAAGTTTTTGATATTCGCTGTTCTGACTTTAATATTTTTGCGAGCTTTTAAAACTTCAACTACTCTAACCAATTTGGGTGGTGGTTCACGTTGCACTTCTATTGCATAAGCATAAAGGTCTTTAACTTTTTTCATACCAAACCGCTCAACCAAATCAAGATAATATTTTGGGTTATAAGTCATTTTAATCATCGGTGAAGAATCAAAACCATCAATTAAAAATCCTACTTCATCATTTAACGACGGGTTTGCTGGACCGTATATTTCAGTCATCATCTTGGTTTTCAGAAATTTTTTAGCTTCATTCATCAAGGCGCTAAGTGCTTCAAAATCATTCATCACTTCTAGAAATCCGAAAAACCCGATATTTTTATTATGATATTTACAGTAATTATAATCGATGATTGCCGCAATGCGACCAACCACTTCATTGCCGCGTCGGGCTAAGAATAATTCCCGCTCGGCATGGTACCAGAATGGATTTTTAGTTTTGTCTAAAGTTTCCTTAATGTCTGAAATAAGCGGTGGTACCCAGTAAATATCATCTTTGTAAACCTTCCACGGTAGCATGATAAAATCATTCAAATCGCGTTTGGTCTCAACCCTATCAACCTTTATAGAATCCGGCATACTCCCCCCTTAAACAAAACTTAACTTGTTACTTAAATATTTTGATTTAAATTCGATGATTAATTGTGCAAAATCTTGAATATAAAAAATTGTTAGATTACCCCTGCTTTCTTACCGACCTTCTCAAAAATTTCTAAAGCTTCATCTAAATCTTCATCAGTATGGGTTGCCATATAACTGGTGCGGATTAAACTCCGGCTTGGTGGCACGCCCGGTGGAATAACCGGGTTAGCGAAAATTCCGCCTTCATATAAATCATGCCAAAAATTTATCGCTTTAGTGTCATCTCCAATATGTAATGGTATAACCGGCGTGCAGCTCGTCCCCGTATTATAACCGAGCTTTTTAAATCCAGCCAACATCTTGTTCGCATTTCGCCACAATTTTTTTCTCCTTTCCGGTTCGGTTTTGATTATTTCCAATACTGCAAGAGCCGTTGCCACTGCTGGTGGTGGAATACTCGCCGAAAAAAGATTGGGACGAGCTTGGTGACGAATAAATGTTATAACCTTTTTTGAACCGACGACATAGCCACCAATCGTTGCAAACGATTTAGAGAATGTCCCCATTATTAAGTCGACTTCGTGGTCCAATCCAAAATGCTCAGATGTTCCTGAACCATGTTCGCCTAATACACCGACCGAATGCGCGTCGTCGACCATCAGTCGAGTCTTATACTTCTTAGCTAATTTTACTACGTTTGGTAAATCAATAATATCGCCTTCCATACTAAATATACCGTCGACAACGATAAACTTACCGCAATCCTTATCCAGACTTGCGAGAACCCGTTCTAAATCTTCCATATCATTATGTAAAAATCTAACGGCGCGACCAAAAGAAAGTTTACAACCATCGACAATTGATGCATGATCAAGTTTATCAATAATTATGACATCACCCTTTCGTACCAATGATGAAATAACTCCGAGATTTGTCTGAAATCCTGTTGAAAAAACAATACAATCGTCTTTATGATAAAACTCCGCCAATTTTTGTTCTAATTCCACGTGCAAATCCAGGGTTCCATTTAGAAAACGCGAGCCGGTACATCCAGTACCATATTTTCTAATTGCATCGATCGCTGCTTGTTTAACTTTAGGATGTACAGTTAAACCCAAATAATTATTTGAACCAAGCATTATGAGTTCTTTGCCTTGAATTATAACACGTCGATCCGCTTCGCTACCCAATGCTCGAAAATAGGGATAAAATCCTGTCCTTTTTGCTTCGGCAACAATAGGATAATATTCTAAACATTTATCAAATAAATCCATAACTTAATATTAACCTAAGAATAAAATATGTCAAGAATGAAAAAAGTGAAACAAATATAACCTTTTAATCTATAATGTTCCAATCTTCTAATTTTTTTATATGCAATATTATTCTCTGAGATTTGCTATTAGAAGTTTGCCTGTAATTTTAAGGAAAAGTTTTGCTCGACCGTACGAGATGGATATTTGATAAATGAGTAACTACCACTGAGAATAATCTGATTCAGTCCGCTTGTCGCACTAGTTTCAAAAATGCGGTCAATGTTCAATTTAATTTCAGGTGTAATTCCTTTTGGTTCAAATAAATTTATATCATATGGCAATTGCGTCGCATTAGTTGTTCTTCGACTCAAACTAATATTAGTGTTCAGATTAGTTGCTTTAGTTATCTCCCAGTTTCGCTCAAGAGTTATTTGTTCTTTATCGAGCAAAAAGATACCAAGATTAGCATAATAAAAAGGTTCGGCAATTACGGAACGGTTATAACTGAAACCAGCTCGAATATCTAACCCAAATCCTATATTGGGGTTGAAATTGTAAATCTCATCTGTTCTATTCTGTTCAATACCGACATTCATGCGTTCGGTAATCTGACTGTTATATTCAAAACTTAATTTGAATGGTAGATTCTCGATTTTCTGCGAATTAAATTCAACCCGATTGTTATTATCGGTTATTTTTGTTGAAGTGAGAATATACTGATTGACGATGCTTGTATTGTACGTATTAATATATCGTAGTGACAAAGCTTTCTCAAATGGCAGAATAGAAAAATCAAGCTGGCGATTACTGTTGAATGCTAAATCCTCCTGTGACGATTTTTGGCTGTTGATTGAATAATATCCATCAAAATTGATAAAAGAAAAATGATAAAAACTCCAGTTTGCCTGAATAGTTCTTATTTTACTCGTAATAAAATTACCCGATGCCACCAGTTCCTGATTATAATCTCCATGGGTGTCAAAGTAATATTGCCCAGTTTCAGGATTGCGTTTGTAATTACCAAGTCCTATGCCAGCCCAGACATAATTGAGCTCGAAAGTCTGAGTTTCACCCTGTTGTTCATTATAGTCGGCTAAGATACTAAGACCTGGAATGAATGAAATCTGGCCTGAAAAATTACCAAAGAAATTTTTGTTGTTATTTATATTATTAAACTTGTTCACCTGATAACCGAATGTGCCGTCAAGTGCTAACTTATCCTGGTTCAACTTGCCCTCAATTTTATAAATCATATTCGACTTCTTATCCTGTCCATTGGATTTTTTAAAATCCGAACCAAGTTTTATTTCAAAGAAATCGCTTGATTTAATACGCAGATATGGAATTACATACCTCAGCATATTGGTATCGGTCTTTTCCCAAAACAACTCGATACCAGGATAAAAAATTTCATATTGTGGTGTCAGATCAATTGAATATCGCTTAAGCATACCTGGATAATACTCGATATTATATTGGGCAAGCGTATAGCTTTGGGGCAGTAAAATTTCACCATCAGAATATATTCTTTGTCGTGCGATACTCTGCTGAGTATTAATCCATCCAGTGCCGCCGTTTATTACTATAAAGTCGAACGGCTTGATACTTGCTGAAATCTCGTCACTCTTTTTTAATGACTCCTGCTTTATACCAACCCACTTGTAATTAAAATCTATACTATTGTACGTTCCAGGAAAAGAAAATTTCGAATCTGCTTCAGTTCTTTTATAACTAAACTTAATTTTTGCTTTATTATACGAGGTATTTAATTGATAACCGAAACCGTTATGGGTATTATTCAGATTAGAAAAAAGGTTGTGATTAACTTGGCTGAAATAACCATCAAAGCCGATATTGACTCCAACTGATGACTGATAACTGATATTTGTATTATAGATACGGTTCTGTTCTGGTAATTGAACATGAACTCTCGCAATATACTTACCCTGATTTTCTCCAATGTAGTGAAAAGCGGAAATTGAGTTATCATAATCATAGTTACCCAAACCTGAACCGACATAGCTGAACCGAACATCATAATCACCTGAATCAATTCCAGCATACACAAATATATCGCCCTGTTTCATGTAATCACCATAGCCTGAACCGACATATTTTACACCGGACAGCCAAACCTGACTCGAATCAGTCCCAATTGTCGAAAGGTACGCGATGTCATCCGTGCTTAGAGAATAATTTAAATTGGATGATTTATCATCTGCTTCAGAGTAGATTCCACCTTGAAAAAGAAAATCTGACAACGGTAAATTAAAACTGCTGTTATACAGATAACGGTTATAATCTTCAGTTGTATATTCAAAGTCAATTTCAATACGTGAGAATGTGTTGATGACCTGACGATTAGTAAAATTTACTGAACCCTGACTATAATCGATTGTATAATCTTCGTTCAGTCCTCTGTTTATTTTTACACCCTGCAAATATACGTTCTCACTGCCCGGTACAATTGACGCATTATTCATCGCTTCGGTTAGATAATACGGTCCTTGCTTGTTATCATATCCATAAAATATGAGCCTTTTATATTGTCCTTTAGATTTCGCATAACCGAAGTTTATACTGTTCGATTTTAAATGGCCGTTAAATAAAACACCAATAACCTTTTTATTGATTGTACCAAGGGTTCCGACTGTCTGTATTAAATCATTATCACCGTATAAACCAGTAAACTTGTCGGTTTGCAGTTTAACTAGAATCTTGTCAAACTCAGACAAGTCCTTAGTCGTTCCCTCCGGTGGAATCGGATTACCAACATCCGACAGCATCGCTGATATATCAATACTTGATATTTTGCCTTTGACTTCAATTCTTGTTGCCTGTTCCAAACCAACTCCTTGATTATTTCCGACATCAACCGAAATTGTCTTTGAGCCGGACAAATCAATATCCGAAAATTGAGTTTCGTTTAATTTGTCTGCATGAACCTGCTCTGATTCAGATATCGCGTTAAAATTTAATGTTTCTGGAAGCGTATAATGTTTTAAAATAAAGTAAAAATACTTCTGTTCGACTGAAACAAACGGCAGTGTTCGGAATCGTGCAATTACTTCGGTTGATTCAGTCAGCGCGGTCACGAATTGAACTGTACCCTGATTATAGTCAATCGAATATTCTGACCGACTGATAAAACTATCATTGATAAATATTGAGTCGGTACTAACGAAAATTGCATAATTACTGATTTTATAAGGTCCGTTTGTTCCGTTACCAAAAAATTTTGCTTGACCAGAAATATTGGAAAATGATACGATAAAATTGAGTGTTATGAATAATAAAGGACTCATTAAGTATTACCGTAACATTGTTGGTTTTGCCAAATTCATTTTGAATAGAAATACAGCTTTCGGTCTATTGAAAGAGTAACGAGCCAATTTTTAGATAGCTGAAAATTAATTACACTCGATGTTAGATGATTAATCTCGTTGTTCTCCAGTCGAAATAAATCTTGGTCACTTAGTAAATAAATGTATTTATTATCAATCGCAATTCTTGAATAGTTTTGAATTGGTAATGGTATTATTGAATCGAGATTACCAATGCGAGAATAAACTTCAATCCGATGCTGTGCCGCATTTACAACCAGCAATTGAGATGACGATTTATCATCCCAGATACCTGATGGCACAAACCGATCTTTAATTGTTATTTTAGAATCTGTTATTTGACCAAGGCTATTAATTTGAAAAATCTTATTATTCAAATTATCGCTAATGAAAATTTCGCCCTGCTGTGTTAAAGCCAAATCATTGATTTTTATTCCATCTTTTGGCTGAATGAGATTCAAAATATTCTGAGAAACCGGGTCGTATCGATAAAGGTTATTATTACTATAAAGGTATATGAAAAAATCGTCCGCGGTCAGTCCTTTGATAAAATAGAGTTTTTGCGGTAGGATTATAGTATCTATTTTTGCGGAATTTCCGTTTCTCAGTACAAATATCTTTTGCAGTCCATGATCAAGCAAAAAAATTGTTCCGTTATCCTGCAAAAAGAAATCTACAATCGGGTCCTGAAATATGATTGAATCGACTGGTAATAAAAACTGGCCCCGATTCTCAATTATGTTTTTAGATATATTTGGGTTTACCGTACACCCAAGAATTAATGCGAAAATGAAGAGAAATCTAAGCATAAATCGTTCTAAACATTCAGGAATATGTTTATGTTTAGAATTCGACGATAATAAAATGCCGAAATTTACTTCTTAATCTCTTTAAACAAATCCTGGTTAGTATTAGCTTTTTGCAGTAATGTTATTGCTTTTTGAATCTGTACGTCGTTTTTCACTCTCACTGCATAATCGGCATTCATTCCACCAAGTTTACCTTTTAACTCGCGTTCGATTTCCTGTTTGATATAGGTTTTACTTGAATCAAACTTTCCCTCAGTAAATTCAATCTTTTTCTCTTTAACCAGGTTCTTAAAATCAGTTATCATCTCATCACTAACCTGAAATTCGGGCGTGAGATCTTTATGATAAGCGGTATATTTCACCGCAAAATCAAAGAATACTCCCTGGATTACCAGTTTTGCTTCAAAATCATTAAGACGTTCGTATTGCATATAAAAGTCCGGTGCAATGCCACCACCACCGTAAATTTCGCGTTTCTGCGAACCTAATGTGTGATACTTCTTTTTAGCGTTACTCGAGTCATGTATTACCGCAACACCTTGATTCGGACGATTGATGCAACGACCGCACGGTGTATACCAATATGCATTAGTCATTTTTATTGCCGAGCCTTCGTCGATTGGTGTAATATTCTGTACCGAGCCTTTACCAAATGTTGTGTCTCCGAAAATAAAACCGCGTTCCCAGTCCTGTAAAGCGCCGGCGACAATTTCTGCTGCTGAAGCAGAACCTCGGTCAACTAAAACAATTAATGGAAAGTCACCGTGTTTATCCGGCTCGACTGCTACAAATTCATGTTTTGATTCTAATTTCCGTCCTTTGGAGACAACAACCAGTTTACCCGGTGGTAAAAACAAGTCAGATACTTCAAAACCTTCCTGTAAATATCCGCCCGGATTAGAGCGTAAATCAAAAATTAGTTTCTTCACGCCTTCTTGGTTGAATAGTGAATCAATTGCCGATTCCAGCTCGCTACGTGCAACTTTTGAAAAATCGGCAAGACGCACATAACCTATTTCCGGAGCCACTTTACCTGCATACGGAACCGCTTTAATTTTGATTGTATCCCGGACAATCGTAAAATCGAGTAAGCTTGACACACCTTCCCGCTGGCACGAAATATTGACTTTTGTTCCAGGTGTCCCGCGCAATAATTTCATTACATCCTGAATTGCCTTTCCTTCAGTAGTTTTTCCCTCAATCTTAACTATTTCATCACCAGCTCTAAGCCCGACTTTGTATGCCGGGGTACCCTCAATTGGAGAAATGACTGATGGAAAACCATTTCTGATTCCGATATAAATACCAATGCCACCAAACTGAGCATCAAGCGTTGTCTTTAAATTGTTATACTCGTCAGCTTCCAGAAAGTTTGAGTAAGGGTCTAATGCATCAAGCATGCCGTTAATCGCTGCTTTGACTAATTTTTCGGAATCGACATCCTCAACATAATCGTTGATAACCAGATTCAGAATAAAGCTGAAGCGGCGTAGCGCTTCGTTAAGATTATTTGCCCGTTGTGCCCATAGTTTTGCCGAGACAATGCCGCCGGCAAAAACCGCAATGATTAACACAACCGTGACGGTCGTTTTAAATTTTGGATTTTTACAAGACATTATATGATACCTCTTTCTGTCAAAAATAATTCAACTTTTTCTTTAATTTCCTTGTGTAAAATTTGTTCGGATTTGGTACCCGAGAAAACCCAGATTTTTTTCGGTGCCCGTTTTGCGAGATTAAGATAAGCGCTACGCACTTTCTCGTGAAACTCAGCTTTCTCTTTTTCCAGGCGGTCGATATTATTACCGCTTCTCTTTTCAGTTCGGTCTAAGCCGACTGAGACCGGTAAATCAACCAGAATCGTTAAATCCGGTTTCACATTATCAACGGCAAATTTATTTAATCGCGACACGACCTTGAATGAGAAATCTCTGGCATTTCCTTGATACGCCATTGAAGAAAGCGAAAAACGGTCGGTGATTATCACAGTGCCTTTATTAAGCTCGGGCATAAGTTTTTCATAGACATGCTGCGCTCGATTGGCAAGATACAGCAGGAGTTCAGTCTTGCGGTGCATCTTTTTATTCTTGACATCCAAAAGAATATCCCGAATTTGCTCGCCAATTACAGTGCCCCCTGGTTCCTGAGTATAAATACACGAAATTGATTTTTCTTGCAAGTAAGCATATAAAAGTTTTGCCTGAGTTGTTTTACCCGAACCTTCAATTCCTTCAAATGCGATTAATACACCACGCATCGGACATAATCAGTTATGCTTTGGATTTTTTACCAAACTTTTTAATAAAGCCTTCGGTCTTTTCTCGGCATATATTATCCGGGAACTGAACCGGCGGTGTTTTCATAAAATAACTTGATGGTTCAATCATGCTTCCTGTTAATTTATTATCCAATGCTAATTTTGCACATCGAATCGCGTCAATAACCACACCGGCTGAATTTGGTGAGTCCCAAACTTCAAGTTTGAGTTCAATATTTAACGGTACATTTCCAAAAGTCTGACCTTCCATACGCATATACGCCCATTTTCTGTCAGTCAACCAGGCAATATAATCTGACGGTCCGATGTAAATATTATCTTTGCCGATATCGTATTTCATCAATGAAGTGACCGCACCGGTCTTCGATTTTTTCTTTGATTCAAGACGCGAACGCTCAAGCATGTTCATAAAATCAGTATTACCACCAACATTTAACTGCGATGTTCTCAGTATTTTTACACCGCGGTCCTGGAATAATGAAACCAACATCCGATGGACTATCGTTGCACCGACCTGCGATTTAATATCGTCACCGATCACCGGCAATTTCTTTTCCTTGAACCGATTATGCCAGTATTTCTGCGAAGCGATAAATACCGGTATACAATTAACCAACGCGCAGCCCGCTTCCAGAACCTGCTCGACATACCATTTAGTTGCTTCTTCTGAACCAACCGGCAGAAAGTTAATTACCACATCGGTTTTAGTCTCACGCAAAGCGCGGACGATATCTGCAGTCGGTCCAGGCGCTTTTTCAATGATTTTGGAAAGGTAATAACCAAGTCCGTCATGCGTCATACCGCGTAGAATTTTAACATTCTTTTTCGGTACCTCCGCGAATTTATAGGTGTTATTGGGATAAGTATATATCGCCTGTGCTAAATCTTTGCCGACTTTTCGCTTGTCAACATCAATTCCGCAGACAAATTCAATATCACTGATATGATAACCCCCTAAATTTACATGCATGAGACCCGGAATTAATTCGCCTTCTTTAGCATTCTTGTAGAAGTGAACACCTTGCACCAGACTTGAAGCACAGTTTCCAACACCGATAATCGCAACTTTTATCTTTGACATTTTGCCTCCAAAATACAAAATAAAATAAATCTATATATCATGTTATTATCTAAATTGCTCATTTTATTTACTTTTATCAATTATGCTCATTTATTTCAAGTTGTCAATATTTAATATTATCAGTCTTCACTTGCCATTGAAAGAAACGGGTTGACCCGTTTGATTTCGGAAAAATTACCCCATTCTCCGTGTCCGGGATAAACAATCGTATCGTCAGTCAACATATTCTGTAATTTTTTCAAAGATTCAAACATCATCTTTTCATCCGAATCAGGAAAATCAGTTCTGCCGATTGAATCAAAGAACAAAGTATCACCAGTAAAAGCAAATTTATCTGCCAAAAGACAAATTCCGCCTTTGGTATGACCCGGTGTGTGAACAACCTTTAGTTCAACCTGTCCAACTTTAATAACATCACCGTCATTAACAATGACATCAGCTGGTGAAGACTGAATAAATTCACCGATGAGTAAAGATAAATTTTTGCTGGCGTGAGTAAGTAAATCGGCATCGTCTTTATGAATATAAATCTTGGCATCAGTCGCTTGTTTAATCGTCTTATTCGCACTAATGTGGTCGATATGACCATGGGTGTTTATAATACGGGTGATTTTACCTTCAAGCGTGCTTGCTTTTTCAAGAATTTTTATCCCTTCAAAACCCGGGTCAATCACGGCAATCTCTTCGTTAGAATACAACAGATAGCAGTTAGTTGCAATCTCACCAACAACAATTCTGATTACTTGGCTCATAATATTAATTACCGCAGAGTCCGCAGAGAACGCCGAGAGAATATGTGCTGGGCTATGTTTTCTGTGTTTTTCAGTGGTTTCAGTGTTTACTTCTTTCAATATCTAACAAAGTCTTTTTCCATTTCAGACCATAGGTAAAGCCGGCTAAAGATTTATCTTTTCGGATAACCCGATGGCAGGGAATGACGATTGCGATCGGATTAGCGCCCAATACCTGTCCGACTGCTCGGCTTGCATTCGGACGACCGATTTTCTTTGCAATCTCGCCGTATGTAGTAGTTTTACCAAATGAAATATTTCTCGCTTGTTTCCAGACCTTTTGAGAAAAGTCAGGAAAACGGTCAAGGTCAAGCTTAACATCAAAGTTTACCTTTTTCCCTTGAAAATAGTCTTTTAATTGGTTTGCGAGTTTTTGAATATTTTTATCAATCTTTTTATTAACCTGTCCCCTGCTTGATTTAGCATTAAGAATAAGCTTGGATATACCCTTGGTAGTAGCTTCTATTCCAATATTTCCATATTTTGTAGTTATTATATACATAATAAAAGTATATTCGTTATTACACAAAAATCAAGAAAAATATACTGCGAATACAGAGTCGTTACGAGTGTTTCTGTCATATAGAATTTAATACGACATGTCACATTTAAACATTTATGGCACACTTGTAAACTTATATCGTCAATATAACAAAAAATTAAGCGAAATTTTTATCTAACATCATAAATTCCATATTCTTAATTCAAAATCCTCCTGAACAGGGGGTAGTATGAGGCTGTGCAAAATATATGTTTTAGGCTAGCGTAATAAGTATTTGAGCTTATACTGAATTATGGTTTTAATATTCGGGAGGCGACATGTCTCATTTTATTAAACCTAACCGTGTACAATTAAGGTTTCAATCATTGGATATTGAAAAATTAGTCCCTCAGGATCACCCGGTTCGATTCTTTTGGAAAGTTTGTGGGGATTTGGATTTAAAAGCTTTATACGACGATTATAAAATCACCGAAGACAGTGAGGGACGGCCCGCCAATGATCCGGGAGTATTATTATGTCTTTGGGTTTATGCTTATAGTGAGGGCATTAATAGTTGCCGGCAACTGGCCGAAGCCTGTAAGACGAGAGCTGATTTAATTTGGCTGTGCGGTGATATCACGCCGGAATACCGCAGTTTGGCTCATTTTCGCGCCAACCATACTCAGGCATTAGAAGATGCCTTTTGTCAGATGGTTGTGGTATTAGACCAAGCCGGTTTAATAAAATCAAAGGTCTTTTTCCAAGACGGGACCAAAATCATGGCTGATGTTTCGCATCAGTCGTTTATGAAGAAAGATAAGCTGGAACGGAAATTAGAGGAGTCCAGGCTTGCTTATCAGCAATTTATAGCTGATGGTGAAAACAGTACTGAGACCGGGACTCAGACGGGTAAAAAAAGAGCGCAACGGCTGAAGAGACGGTTACATACGATTGAATCAGCGGTAAGGCATGTGGGCGCGGATTGCGGAGCGGAGGAAGAGCCTAAAGAAGAAGGATCGGGAGCAATGCCGTCCACAAGACGCTCAGGCATCGGTGACTGATCCGTCTTGCCAATATATGCTTGTTGATAAAAACACTAAGAGAATTGAGCCGGCATATACTGCCCAGATTTGTATTGAGGGGGATAGTCAGATTATTATTGGCAAAGAAGTAAGCAATGAGCCGACTGATGTGAACCGGTTGATACCGGTGATTGAGGAAGTAAAGAGCAATTTAGCGGTTACAGAGATTAAAGGCGCCTATGTTACGGACGGCGGATATTATAAAGATAAGAACATCACGGAAGCAGAAACACTTGGGGTAAAGAAACTGCTCTTGCCAATAAACACCGGATCGAAAAGCCCGGCGACCGCAGCAGTAAAGCGGCGGGCAAATAGCGAGAAAGGCAAAGAATTATTAAGCAGGCGGAGCTCAACCGTGGAGCGGATTATTAGTTTTATCAAGGAGCGATTAAGATTACGGAGGTTTAAGTTGCGGGGGCTTGTGAAAGTGGGTTGTGAGTGGACCTTTATCTGTTTAGCGTATAATATGACGAGGTACATGCAATTGGCAACGTGAACGGGGTGACTGTGATGAGGCGAAGAGAATGAGAGCAGCGATGATGAAATGAGTAAAGATAACCGGCATGCTAAATTAGTTAACCTGGGGCATAGCCAATCAAGGGAAACTGGGTTTGTGGTTTTTTCATAAAAGCGTCGAATTTTAAGGGAATAAGAACGATTTTTTCTTGATTAATGCACAGCCTCAGAATTCCCCCCATCGGGTATGAAATCATAAAGGAAAGTAGTTATGCGTTTGTTTTTTGGATTGATTAACCTATTTATTTCAGCATAAAATATAGAAGAAATCAATCCATTTGTTACAAATATTATTTCTCTATCTATAAGTAAATCTATCACGAATCATTTCACGAAGTATAACACAGGATATTTCAGGTCATTGAACAGGAAATCTATCGCGGGATTTATCAGCGTATAAACCACTATTCTTGGAAAAAACTAATGAATTAATTGAATTATATGATATGAAGCCAATCGGACAAAAGGAAAAACATTCTGCCGATTAAGAGAGATATACGCGCCATCACCGTATAACCGAATGACGCGCCGAATGAAACCATGATGAAAACTATTGCCACGCGCAATATTATATTGCTCGCTCCCTTAAATTCGTGGGAGAAATAAAAATAAAGAATTGTCGTTACAACCCCAATCACCAATATTACATTATTTATCGTTGTTAACGGTAAAAGAGTTGCCTGCATTTGTGGTAATAAGAAGCCCTGAACACTTCCAGTAATTCCCAATCCCGCACCAATTCCGACAGTAAACGCAATTGGCAACCGAGATATATAAGCGTATTTCTCGGTCCAGCGGGTAAGCATTAAAATACCCAGAATCGCTGGAACTAATAAAATCCAACGTTCGACCCCATGTTCAGATATAAATCGGTCAACAAGCATCGGTTTTAGGTCAAATGCCCAGACATAAATAACGCCAAATCCAGCTGAGACTCCGACATAAAGATGTTCAGCAAACTTATAAAACGGATTATCTTTGTACAGGAATGAAAAGATTGCAATCGTCAAACCAGCGGCAATCCAAGTGCCAAGTATATGCAAAATCATTCTTTTTTCCGCCTTAATACAAAGTAGCTGATATTACCGAGAATGATAAAGATAATAATTAAACCGTGAACGACTGACTGGGTCGGCATACCCAGAGTTCCAGTTCCTTTTTCATTGATTAATGTTTCGTACTCAGCCGCGCCTTGCAAGCCCGCAAGTATCCCTTCAATCTGTTTTGCCTGTAAATATGGATACAAATCCGGAGCACTTACGCCGGTAGCACCGAAGAACATTTTTAGTCCGTATCTTGCACCTGCATATAAAACCCAAGCATCGCCAGTTGCACCAGCCTCAAGTCCAACTAATAGGTTAATCTCATTATAATTATGAACTCTTCTCATAAATGCAAAACTATCAATCGGTACGCGCTTATAATCAGTAGAGAAAAAATCACGAATCTCACGTCCAATGCCGACAATTAATGCAGTGTAACCCGGTCGATAGCCTATATTTATATAATCTTGACCATATTTCTTATGATATTCAGCAGCAACTTGATTCAAAGCAATCTCACCTAATGGCAAACCTAATGCCCAATGACCAGTGAGAATAACCTTTATATTTTTTTTGAAACAGTGCCTTAGAACCGCAATCAACATCGGCTGAAGTTCGGGTCCAGATGCGGCGTCATAGTCAATTGAAATCATAACAATTGAACCAGCCGGCAGACGTTCAATTGAATTATAGGCATTTCGTACCGTATCTGAAACTCGAATTGGAAAAGTTAGTTTTGTTACTAAAGGAATTATTACGGCTAATCCGATGACCGTATAAATTATCTTGCGGTCAATTGCGCCTAATCGTTCCCAAAATTTCATACATTTATTCGACAGGATTTACAGGATAAAGAATAAGATAAATATCCTGTTAATCTCTTTGTAATCCAGTTAATCATGTCTGATTTCATTTTTACGAACCTGAAATATAGGACCTTTCAATGCCCAGAATAATTCGAATTGACATTACGATGCCACCCAATGTCGCACCAATAAAAATTCCGCGTTTTGCTGCAGTTTGTGGTATATCCATTATCCAGTCATTAATTCGAGCGAAAATCTCCAAGTTTTTAAGTCCGGCAAGATGCGTCCCGGGAATTAAATCAGCAAAGTCAACCATCCGATGCCAGAGCCAACCACCTAAAGGCACTCTGCCTAACATTATCAGCACCGCCGCAACTAAAAGTAGTGTCGCTTCAGTCGTGCGCGCACGGAATGCACGGTATGCGGCGGATGCAATAAAGAATGCTAAAAGTGCGAACATTGTTGCTTGCAAAGGAATTATGACATAAGTGTAAAGAAACATAAACGGTGAGCCTAAGGTGAACGGACTCTGATATTTTGCCCAGGAATAAAAACCAAGTCCCAAAGTTATGAATAGTCCCAAAAGTAATACGATACTGAAACCCCACCCCTTAATTTTGTCACGAATTCTTACCAGGTGGTATCGGGTTAAACTATCTAAACCTAATAGCATAGTAAATCCGGCAACGATTGAATACCAGATTAAAAATCTCTGCTCAAGACTGCCAAATGGCTCATGCGGAATAAAGAATGTAACAATCAAGAGTAAGCCAGTTACCAACACAACAATTAAAGGAATTTGAAGTCTCATTTGGCGGTAAACCAACTCACAAGAGTTTCAAATATTTTATTGATAATCGGCATTGGTTTGACTAACAGGAACCCAGCAGTTGCAATAATAACTATAATAGTAAATATTCCAACAATAATCGCTTTTGAAGCATCTTCACCTTTAAGACTGCCGAGCATTTGCGGGTCAGGGTTTAGATAACAAGAAGCAGCATACATCTCTTCGCCAATTAAAGTATAGTCACAAGCAGCAATAAAGAATGGTAATTGCGTGACCGCAGTTGTTCCCGCAATCTGGATTGCCCCAATCGAATGACCGGTCTCCGCCATAATTAACGACTCGGCATAAAAATAACCTTGCCAGAAAACAGCGCCGGGTCTTTCCCTTAACATAATTCCATCAACTCCTGCGGCATAACCGAATTGGTCTGAAGTCAGGAATGGTATGTTATTCTCGTTATACATATCCGGTCGGCCGGCTTCAATATACGATTGTTTGACGGTTTCTTGGGCGGCTGCCATTACAATCGGGTCGTTATTAGGCACAAGTAGTTTTGTCTGATATTCAGCTGATTTCTTGGCAATTTTTCCCAATATTGACAGCGCGGCAATCGTAACAACATCTGTAATTACACCCAGTCCAAAACTAAAAAGAATTGGTCTGCCCATTTCAGTTGCTCGACCAACCGCATCATCAATCGCGTCTATACCGGCAATTCTTCGAATGAACAATTTCTCGCCTTTTTTTGCCCGCTCAATATACCAGACGACAAGCACACTTAAAATGATAGTCGCGAGTAATACATTAATTCGTGCGATATTAAACCACTGTGGAATCGAAATTCCTGGTCCGATTACTGCTGATTGGGCTGTTGTATCTTTGAACGCAGCCTGAACATAATAATAGTATTTCTTATGATTGAGAACGGTTTGGTCCTGATACTGGTTTGACCCTTTTAGAATGAAACCAACGTTGCTAAAAGGACCGGACGGATTGCCCGAGCGATAAATTTCATACCGTATGAAATTGGGGTTTAATGCCGTATCTGCCGGAATTAAATCCCAGTCAACCGAAAGGCTTTTGCCTCCGTCATTTGGTGTGTCAAATACGCGGACATTGGCTGGCGCAACAATATTTGTTTCCTGCGCAAAAGATATACTGAAAACCATAAGACCAAGGATTAACAGAACCATATAGTATCTGCTAATCTTTGAAATCTTAAGGTCTGAAATTCTCATTCTATTTTACCAGTAAGAACTTTTTCATCATGCTCTGTTTACCAGTCGCAAGTTTAACAAAATAAACACCGCTTGGCAAGTCTTTTATTCTTAAATTAATCGAACCTGATGTCGTATTGACATTACCATTGAACAGCTCGGATTTAAATTGCCCGGTTATATCATACAGACCGACTGTTACATTACCTGGCGCAAGTAGATTATACGCAATCCGAATCGGTTTATTACTCGGATTAGGTGAAACAGTAAAATTCATTGCTTGTGCATGACCAGGAATTATCACATCATTTTCTTCCACGATTCCTGACAAACGGTCATACCATACCTGTGTTGAATCGGCATTTTCCAAAAGCATTGCGTCGCTGTTACCACCAACAAATGCATACGCAACCTGATAATGCTGTGACGGTGCCAAATCGAATGGACCGGCAGATGCTGCAATTGACCAGTCATAAGTCCGGTTTGACTGTGACAAATGTATTCCGCCATTCAAGATACGGTATTTCATACCTTCAGTCATCGCCGTATCCGGATAAACATATAAATCATGGTCAATACAGGTCAGGTTTGCTGCAGTCAGCGGATATAATAGCTTGATACCAATCGTCGGAACTTGAGTTGCTGCCCGTCTCATATAAACCAATCTTCTTACAACATCGCTGAACGCTGCATCCATATTTGAACTGTCTGTTGGTATATCAAAATCCGCAATTATCCCTGAATAAAGTCCGCTAATCGTCGATGCGCCGGTATTTTGATAATCAAATGTCAGAACAACGAAATCGTCATATCTGCTGTCAGCAAGCGAATAACTGTTCTGGGTCACTTTTAATCCCTGCGGGGTTGTATGCCCGGCATCATTATAACTCGAGCGCAGATGCTCGTCACCGTGAATTGGCGGAGTAATAAAATTCAAACTATCGACGACCTGCCAATCCTGATTTTGACTTGTTGCCGGATGCCCATAGAATCGGTCAACGACATAATTCGCAGAATTACCTGCCATCATCGAACTAAAATACAAAGAGCTTATCGCGGATTTGGGATAGCAAAATCCGTTGCCGCTTCTATCTGCTGGTGCGCTATAACCGATTGCACCATTTGCTGTAACACTTAATAAGCAATAACCAGTATCATGATCCGCAACCATCATACCCGGTAAAACCGGCTGTCCGCAGATAATACTAAAACTAATTATCCAGCTGCCTTGGTCAGCAAATATACTCAATGTGAAAGGAATTTGTGTTCCGGGAGGTGTGACTGCTGCAGTAATGAAAGAATAAACATCGCCATCTGCGGTCGTATCTGGATTAATCATTCCATAATTCGATGTTGAATCCAGCATCGTCACATAACTGCTGTTCGTATGCAATGTACCGATTGCATTTGTCGCCGTTGCAGTTCCAGTATTGGCAATAACCACATTTGTGTTTACAGTTTGGTTCGGGTTGACCTGAGTTACCGTAACATTATTCAGAATAATATATGGCAAAGCACTGCCTTGTGTAACAACCATACTGTCTTCTTTGGGATAACAATTTTCACCAGTCACGGTAAAATAAATTGTCCCTGGGGTTAGCGCATTGACCATTAAATCAATCTGTCCTGAGACATTGGTTTTTCCATTTGTATAAACTTCACCCGGTTTATAAATGCCAACCAGTGCATTGTTAACTGGTGAACCACCGTGCGTAACTGTAACTCTCACACTTCTATGACCGGTCTGAACTGAATCAGGCATTGTTAAATCAACTGACGAAGGAACATCACGCCACATTGGCATAACCGGGTCACCGAAAAGGTTTAACTCATAAACGCACCATCGCCAGACCTGCTGTGATTCCGCATAATACCGGTATGCGTCTTTTGAAGCGCTAAAACAAGAGCCAATATAACTCGAGTCATAATTAAAGAACAAATCATAAAAACTGACATCAATCAGTTCGGAAGGACCAATACTTGGTGGTGTTCCCCAGCCATATCTCGAACACATCATCACCGCGACTGCGCTTCCCTGCGCTTTCATCATCTGTTCAGCCAAACAATCCGAATACTCAAAATTACCCGGATAACAGGCAATCGAATTGACAATCGCCAGTTTATTGTAATTGGTCTGAGTTGCCGGGTCAGTAACATAATACATTGGTGTTGAAGAAATATATACTCCCTGGTCATCACCGTGACCGACTAAATGTGCAAGTCCATAACCAGCATTGAGTGAATCACGAACCTGGTATCTTAATGAAGTATTTGTCCCTTGATTAATTTCACAATCATACCAGCCCACCGGTGTCATATGGGCAATCGAATCCTGAGAAAGCATATGATTATAATTCGTCCATAGCTCAGATGCTGGTAATAGAATCTTTTTCAAATAACTTGTTTCTGGATTCTTCTCATATGTAAATAGCTTATTAATGAAAGTATTAATCTCGGTTCCATTATCGACCGATGCTCGACCGACATAAAGGTCAGCAAAGAAATCAACCGTATCAGAATTGGCTTCGCCAAATATATTGTTATTATTGCCATCCCACGACCACTGTAAATCAGAATAATACAAATCGCAAGGTATATCGCCAGTATATGTACCAACTATTGACCGTGCTCGACGTGGCGGTACAACCGTATAATCACCGGCTAATAACACCCATTTTAAACCGCGGGTATTAAAATAATTGATAATAAAATTTCGGATTCGCTCGGATAAATCTCGCCCGGTGTAGTTATTTGAAATCCAGGAAGTGCTTTTAACTTCGGTCCTGAAACCTTTCTTATTATGCCACGCTACCAAGGCATCAAAATTACTGATAAAGCCATCACCGGTAATAATTACACAATCAATTTCATTGTCTTCGTTTAAATTAATCGGCGGTGCAAACCGTTCGATATCATCGGGATTACAGATAAGTTTTTTAACATCCCCGGAAAAAATATCTTTCTGTTTTTCTGTAATCGGCTGTGCAAAAACCTTATTACCTTCATAACTGATTTCTAATGTCAGACTGGTTACCAAAGACAATTTCCGTTCTGCGGGAATATATCGAATCGGGAAAATCGCAAAACTGCAAATCCGATAACCGCTTTTGGTTCCGGTTGAAGAATAATCGACTAATTTTGTCGGATAAATCTGATTTGAATTATATATTGCCTGGTTTGGCTCGACAAAAGAATTATCGAGATTATCGGTTGTTATCGGTTTTGGTGTTTGACTTGGATATAAATAATATTCACCGGAAATTGCCTGCTCTGTTTGTGATATTACTTTTATGTTGGTTACGGATGCATCGGACGGTATTAAAATATTATACAAAGCAGATGGCACAATCGGTGCACCGACTTCCTGATAACTTGTCAAACCATTAAGTCCAACCAAGCTGTATTCGCCAATTTTCTGGATATTGATATCATGCTCAGAAAAGTTGATTGTTTTATATATTGTTCCGGCAAACATTATCATCGGAATCAATACAATCATAATACCTAATTTATTACTCAGATTTTTCATCTATTTTTTCTCCTATTTTCTGTTTATTTTACTATCCTGTGTGTTGTTATCTATAAAGTATTCTGGAAAATAAAAAGCCATTTCCTGCTCTGGGTTTTCTAATGGATTTGATGCATGCACTGCATTATACTGAACTGAACTGCCGTATTTTGCCCTGATTGTTTCCTTCTCAGCTTTTTTCGGGTCAGTCGCACCAACGAATTTACGAAGTCTCTCTTGGATATTCTCTCCCTGCAAAAGAATTGCGACTACTGGCCCTGATGTCATAAATTCAACCAGACCAGCAAAAAATTCTTTTCCTTTGTGAATTGCATAGAAATCTTCGGCTTGCTGTATATTCAGGCGGGTTAATTTGATACCGATAATATCAAACTCATTTTCCAGAGTCTTGATTATCTCACCGACCAGTTTTTTCTCAACCGCGTCGGGTTTAATAACTAAGAGTGTATTTTCTAACACAACTAAAAATTATAGAATATTTGCAAAACAATGTCAACAATATCTTATATTTACTAAAATTGTACAGCATAAATACTTCATTGACCTATCTAAAAATCTTGTGTAGACTAATTTATGGGTAAAAAGATATTTGCGGTAATTATATTACTTATTACACTTTCGGTTAGCGTATTCGCTAAAAATATTTATGTTGACCCTGATACCGACTGTTTTTATGTACCGCAGAAAGTAGCTAATTCGAATAAACTTGTACCCGCTCTTTTATATCTTAGCTGTACTGGTGCAGTAAAAAGTGATTTGGATTCTTTAAAATTTATTGGTGATAGTCTGGACTGGATACTTTTCTCCTGCCATAAAACCCGGAATCACCGCGACCCGATGCAGAATGATCTAGACATTATGAAAACTTATAAAAAGGCAATAAAAAAATATCAAATTGATACAACAAAAGTTTTTGTTTATGGTTTTTCGGGTCAGGGTGTTCAGGCATTACAGGCGATGTTTATGCATCCGACCAAATTTAAAGGAGTCCATACGGTTTGCGCTCATACCGGCGCAATGTCATTTGCCAAGTGGTCAACGTTTAATGGTCATTTAGCTTATCTTATCTCAAGAGAAAAAGACTGGAATCTTAACGAAAATATATTAATTGACCAGGCATTTTTGTATCATGGTGTGAGAGACACTCTTGTCATAACCCCTGGCGAACATGGAATCGGTGATAAATACGAGATTTGGCAAGCAATAAAGTGGTTAAAAACAAATTCCTAATAATCTGTTTAATCCCCCCTTTGTTATAAAATATTTGTAAGCTGTGTCTTTATGATTTGAACGCATTGGTAATCGGCATTCTTCTGCCAAAACCAAATGCTTTGGGAGTAATCTTGATACCCAATGGCGCCTGAAACCTTTTATACTCGTTATGGTCAATTCTGTGAATAATATCCTCGACAATTCTTCTTGAAAAACCTTTTTTCACGATCGCTTCTTTTCCCTGATTTTCTTCAATATAATAATGAAGTATCTTATCCAGGGTATTATAAGAAGGTAAATCATCCTGGTCAGTCTGGTTCGCCCGTAATTCTGCGGATGGCGCTTTAACCAATACACTTTTCGGAATAATATTTTTCTCCAGTCCAATACCATATTGATTAATATATTTACATAATCGATACACGATATTCTTGGGCACATCTGATATGACCGCTAAACCACCCGCCATATCTCCATACAATGTCGTATAACCAACCGCCATTTCTGATTTGTTACCCGTAGTTAACAACAAATACCCAAACTTATTTGACAGCGCCATAAGAATATTGCCTCTGATTCTTGCCTGAATATTTTCTTCAGTAGAATTAAATGGCAGTCCTTTGAATTCACTACGCAGAGTTCTCAGATAAGAATCATAAATGTCATTTATCGGAATCAACAAAGGTGCGAGCCCAAGATTATGAGAAAGCTCCAGCGCATCTTTGATTGACGATTCCGATGAATATGGACCAGGCATCATGACCAGCTCTACCCTATCTGAACCGAGTGCTTCAACAGCCAAACATGCGACTAATGCTGAGTCGATTCCACCGGACAAACCCAGAACAACCTTTTTAAAACTATTCTTTTCTACATAGTCTTTTAATCCCAGCACCAAACCATTATAGATTTCAGCATCTTTATTTTCTCTTGTTTCTTTCACAACTTTAATTTTATCGGTATCAATTACAACAAAATCCTCTTCAAAGCGTTTTGCCGAAGCAATCAACTTGCCCTTTTCATTATAACCGAAGGACCCGCCGTCAAACACAAGGTCATCCTGACCGCCGACTAAATTTACATAGAATATCGGAATTTTATTCTTAATCGTTCGTTGCCTGACCAAAAATTTTCTCACCTTATATTTATCAATATAAAAAGGTGATGATGAGATATTAATAATTAGGTCTGCGCCATTTTGTTTTAATCTTTGAATCGGCTTATCGTCCACCCAGATGTCTTCGCAAATTGTTATACCAATCATTTTATCTTTCAGTCTAAATACGTGGGAATCTTTGGCTGGCACAAAATATCTCTGTTCATCGAAGATATCATAAGTCGGCAAATAAGTTTTCGCCTGGGTACCGATAAATTTACCATTACTGATAAATGCCGCTGAATTGTTCAACATATATCCGGGGAAATGGGCAGACATCGAAACATCATAATTAATCGGTTTTAAAGCTTTACTCGAAACTTCCACGATGCCAATTATTACTGCTATTCCTTCAGAATTCTTCACAATTCGATTGATATTCTTTAAAATCTCATAAAGAAAGTCCTTTTTCTGGAGCAAATCTTTAGGTGGATAACCACAGATTGCCAGTTCTGGGAAAACTACTAAATCAATCCCATCTTTCCTCGCTCTTTTGATATGAGCGATAATCTTATCAGTATTACCCTTAATATCACCGACCAGAGAGTTGATCTGTGCTAAACCAATCATCATAAAAATCTCCGTAATATACCATTAACCAATATAATCATCATTTTAGATTATCCCATTTCCCCTATTTGTCAAGCCAAATTTATCGCTAAATTCTTGACAATCGATTATAAATAAATATAATAAATTATTAATATTTTAGAGT
>CAIPLT010000042.1 GCA_903865935.1 Caldifarciminota bacterium | reverse complement strand
TTCAGCTTGTTGTAATACACTGAAAGGCACAATCGGTGTACCAAGCAGGGCAATATGAAATGAGTAGTTAATATCGCCATTGGTTGTTGGTGTGGATACATCACCGTTTATAATGAAGCCATTCTTTACTTGATGGGCGATATCCTGACCATAAGAATAGAGTGTGTCTTTATCAAAACTGATGCGTCGGCCATGCCCCTTTACCTCGTGTCCACCTGAATAAGGTCTTCCAAAGTTACATCTCTCCCGTTCTTCTGAGTAAAAGAAGTTTCTTATGATATCAATGGGTTTATAGGACTTAATAGGCGCTAATACATAGGTTTGTTTATCCTCAAATGTATATAGTATTGGATCTTCGTTCTTACTATCCATTGCCTGGACAATCCCGGATGTGAATACATAACGTTCTAAGATTAAGTTGGAAAGCTTCACCTCCCAGGCATAGTCACCTGACTGCTGATGAAGTGATATATCCGGCAGGTTTTTATATTCATCTACTGTCAGTTGCCGCATTAAATGATACGACAGATAGTTTTGTTTCTTATTAAACGCATCAATGATACGGTCAATGAGATTAATTGGTTTCAGCTCAAATTGATCAACAGTAGGTTGAGTAACGAGTGCTGGCAATGTATTTGTTTTTTCTTGTACTGCTGTTTCCATATATTCCTCCTATCGTTAAAAGTGAAAATCAACTGCTACTATCCAATATTTCCCGATGAATCTATCCGGGGTAATTGGATCTTTATTATCCTGCATATCAGTGGCAATGACCGCTCCGCCATCCCAGAGTCTTTCCTGGCTGATTTGGTCTAAAAGGTGCTCTTTGATGATTCGCTCATAGAGCAGCTTGTTTACGATCTGAGCATCGTCTTCATAACCTTGTTCCTGATATGAGTCCCTGAATGCCCAGGGTATTCCAGAATAATCAGGGAAATACTTTTGGGTTATTTCTTGGTATTGCTCTCTTCGTATCTCTTCGGTGATATCCTTATTAATCCAGAAGCCGTATTTCTTTTCGAATTCATTATTGAGCGCTTTGATTTTCTCCTGGTCCAGCTGGTTTGCGGTCAATTCACCAGACCACCGTCCTCCAATCACAAACCAGTCAGCATAATAATGCTGAAAGAGACCCGAGTTTTCAGTAAATCCGTTATCGTTTAACCAGTTGAATATATGACTCCTGGCTGATTTGCTATCATCCAGACCATCTTTTGGACATAATACATAAAGTAATGCATGCATGTTTTACTCCTTGTCTTGACTTATTAGTCAGGAAAGACTATTTATTATTGGGGGTATTGGGTTTGACCAGGTCTTTGGCTTTTTTAAGACCCAGCTTCTTTTGCAGGTAGCCGGCGATTTTCTCGCCGCTCTTTTTTATCTCTTCATCCGGCACTTCAAGGGACATTTTACCTTTATTTGAGTTTATCTCGATTTTCATGGTTTTGCTCCTTAATGCTCTGAGGGGAGTAATAAGACCCGCTCTTTGCCAGTGCCCTCAACCCATAACTTGAAAACACCGGTTGGAAAGTCGGTATACTCTAACTGTTGCGTTGTGATGATTGGCTGATCACTGTCTTCCCGCATCTCTAATACTGCCGTATGATCATCGTTGACGGTTAACGTCCAGACCTGAAAATCACATTGGGCTACTTTGGGTTTGATCTGCCAGGATGCGATTGCGTCAATCAGCCAGAAGGCTCCGGCTGCCTCAGCCATCGCATTAACGCCATCGGTGTAGGCCAGTAAATTGGTCCAGTGGCGATACCAGTTGATTGCGCCGGTAAAACCGGCTAATTTATGATTTAACTCGTCAATGGTTATCTTTTGCATAATTTAGCTCCTTTCTATCTTTTGTCTTTCCTACGAAAAAGCTCTTTCTCTATTTTCCTGGTATAGACAATCCAGAGATAGTAGATACCGGCTTTGATACCTTCGAGGACGATATCGATAAAATCAAAGAGATAATGGGGGTTAAAGAGTTTGTTTATAGGATACTTTTGGTTTGGTTGTTTGTCCATAAAAACACCTCCTGATATTTAAAATTGCTATTACCGGTAATAGCTACAAAGAAGAATTATCCTTCATTATATTTATACCATGTTTTGGGCAGTGAAAATGACCAGTGGTTTTAAGTTTTTGATATTATCGTAAATTATGAGTATTAGCGGGCAAAATATGTTTAAAGAGACCAAAAAACTGATGAAAAGCGAGTATCTCTTAGGGTCTGTTATAGGTTTGGGGCTGCATGGGTGAGGGTGTAGTTACTTCTCTGACCGGCATAAAGAATACACCAGCCACAATTTGACAATTAAATTCAATATAATTACTAATCCGGAATATAAATCTTAATCAAAAATAGGTATTGACTTTTTTCAAAAAAATACCTAAAATTAAACACTATCGAAAAAACAAAGGTTATTGATTAGAAATACCATAAAATTTACTGAATTACTACAAGGAGTATTGGTTATTAATGGATATGATTTATGCTACTTTTCAGTATGTTTTATGTCTATAATATTATGAGACAAAATATAAACGCAGATTATCATAGGATTTGGTTACTAATTGCACAAATTGTAATTAGTCAATCTGAACTCATGTTGTACTTTTTAGCTGGGATAATCTGTGGAAATAATTTCATCATAAAAAATGCCAGGAGGACAGAATGAACGAAACATCTAAAAAAGAAACGATAGCCGGTCTTCGGATCGGTGCAATCATCGCAGGTGCGGTTATTGTCGCCTTTATCGCCGGGCTTTTTATCGCCGGCACATTTAATTTTGGGCAGCGTAATACCGTGCGTGCGCAAAATCCAGTATCATTTGATTCTAAATATCCGTCTATTAACGAAGATGGTACAAGTCCATTTGTTAAAGTTGCGGATGTTGTGATTCCAACGACCGTAAGTATTTCAGCAGAAAAAGTCGTAAAGATTCAAAGTCCCAGTTTTTCATTCCCGTTTGATGATTTATTCAAGGATTTTTTTAAAGGATTTCCTCAGCAAGATCAGCAACCACAGGAACAGAAAAGCCAGGCTTTGGGCTCGGGTGTTATAATCAGCCAGGATGGCTACATTCTGACCAATAATCATGTCGTTGCCGGTTTTGATAATATAATCGTAACGCTTTCAGATAAAACTGTATTTAAGGGTAAAAAAGTTAAAGTGGTCGGGCGCGACCCCAAAACTGACCTTGCCGTAATTAAAGTTGAACCAAAAGACAACTTACCTTATGCAAAACTGGGCAATTCCGATGGCATTAAAGTCGGGGACTGGGCAATTGCGGTTGGTATTCCATTTGGATTAGAAGGAACAGTAACGGTCGGTGTAATTAGCGCGAAGGGTAGGACTGGTGTACCTTTGCCTGAGGGACCAACATATCAGGACTTTATCCAGACCGATGCGGCGATTAACCCGGGAAATTCCGGCGGGCCTTTGGTAAACATTAAAGGAGAAGTCATTGGCATTAATACTGCAATCCGGACAACCACTGGAGGCAATATTGGTATCGGCTTCGCTACCCCAATTAATTTAGCCAAACAAATATCTGACCAATTGATAAGCAAAGGTAAAATCGTCCGTGGTTATCTTGGTGTTTACCCGCAAGAGATTACGCAAGACCTCAAAGACGCGATGAGCCTAAAAAGCACTGAGGGTGTACTGATTGGTGAAGTAGTTGACAATACACCAGCATCAAGGGCAGGATTAAAAGCCGGTGACGTGGTCGTAAAATTTGACGGTAAAAAAGTGACCAGTGTGCAGCAGTTCCGAGAAATGGTTGCAGAAGCTTCACCAGGAAAAGAGGTTGATATTGATGTGCTGCGGGACAATAATCCAATGACGATGACCGCAACATTAAAAGAACTACCGGATGAAGTCGCCACCACACCCGAAGCAACACAACAAGAAACCGAACTGGTTAAATCGTGGTTGGGCATTACGGTGCGTAATATGACTGCTGATGAAAAGAAAAATCTCAATCTCGAGCAGGGTGTACTTGTCAGTCAGATTGATGTCGGTTCAATTGCTGACCATTCTGGTATTGCAGAAGGTGATGTTATTCTGAAAATTGACAAATATGAAATAGTCACGATCAGCGATTTCAGCAAAGCAGCTAAAGATCTAAAAGACAGCAAAAAACCTGTTTTATTCCGACTTAAAAGAGACAAGGTTTCTTTGTTTATTGCGGTAACACAGGAATAATATAATATTAAAAATGAAAAGAGAAGTATAAAAATGCAAAGCGAAATGCCAAAATCATTAAAACACGTTTTACATGTTGGTCTAATATTTTGCGTTTTGATATTTGCATTTTGCATTATTCCAAAAGCGGACGCAACCCCGCAAGTTTATATCCTGAAGTTTGCAGGTCTGATTGGTCCGGTTAGCGCTGATTATATTGTGTCCGGAATTGAGCAGGCAGAAGCAAATAATGCTCTGGCGCTGGTCCTAAAACTTGATACGCCGGGTGGTCTTGACGAATCGATGCGTGAAATTATCCAAAAAATATTCAGTTCGAAAATACCAGTGATTACTTATGTCTCGCCATCAGGGGCACGAGCCGCTTCGGCCGGTGTTTTTATCACACTTGCGAGCGACATTGCGGTAATGGCCCCAGGGACAAATATTGGCGCAGCGCATCCTGTATCAGTAAGCGAAAAACAGATAACACCCGAGATGCAGGAAAAGATCACCAATGACGCAGCGAGTTATATAGTTTCAATTGCCGAAAAGCGCAATCGTAATAAAGAATGGGCAGAGCAGGCGGTTAGAAAGTCAGTATCAGTTAGCGCAGATGAAGCAATGAATTTACATATTATAGATTTTATTGCGACAGATGACGCGAACTTGTTTGCAAAATTAGATTCTATCTTAACACTTAAAAAAAGTGAGATTGGCGGCAAGTTGGCTCTCTTTCGCATCGCAGACACAATGCATTTCACAACGGCACAGACCAAAGAAATTCCATTAAACTCGCGCCAGCGCTTTCTGTTATTCTTGACTAATCCTAATGTTGCATATATTCTTTTGATGCTTGGTATATACGGATTGTTTTTTGAATTGCAGTCACCGGGCGCAATTTTTCCAGGTGTTGTTGGTGTGCTGTCGATTATTTTAGCGTTCTATTCATTGCATATGTTACCGACAAATTATGCAGCATTGGCACTAATCGGAGCGGGTATTTTATGCTTCATTTTAGAGGTAAAGGTGACTTCACACGGTATTTTGACAATTGGTGGAATCACCGCATTAATCTTGGGGTCGTTGTTTTTGTTTCAATCACCCGCACCTTATTATCGCTTGGCAATACCTACAATAATCATCACAGTTATTCTGACTGCCCTATTTTTCATATGGGTTATCGGGCTAGCGATACGGGCACAGCGAAAGAAAGTAACAACTGGTAAAGAAGGGTTATTATCAGAGATAGGTGTTGTCCAAACCGACTTAGATTTGGAGGGGATGATAATGATTCATGGCGAATTATGGACAGCCGAATCGCTTGAAGATAAGATTAATAAAGGTGAAAAAGTCAAAGTAATATCAATTGAAGGGATGAAACTGCGCGTCAAGCGCAACAAATAATGATTTTATTAGACGGCAAAGCCCTCTCGGCAAAAATTCGAGGGGAATTAAAAAATGAAGTTGCAGGTTTGATAACACAAGGTATTGTGCCGCACCTAGGAGTAATTTTAGTCGGCGAATTTGCACCATCAATAATCTACGTGCGAAATAAAGAGACCGCATGTGCAGAAGTCGGCATTAAAACTCAGACATTAAAATTAAAAGATAATACGACGGAAAAAGAACTTTTGGGAATAATTGAAGAATGGAACAAAGATAAAAACCTCCACGGTATTTTAGTTCAAATGCCATTGCCTAAAGCTATTAATGAACAGAAGATTTTGGATTCAATTAGACCTTTTAAAGATATCGATGGTCTCTCAACGATGAATCTGGGACGATTAGTCTCAGGGGATTCGCCATATTTTTATCCATGCACACCGCTTGGTATAATTGAGCTGATAACCCATTACGGTATTTCAATTGAAGGAAAGCATTGTGTAATTGTGGGGAGAGGGAAATTGGTTGGGAAACCTTTGGCAAATATTTTATTGCAAAAAGACCGCAAGTTAAATGCAACAGTTACAGTTTGTCATAGTAAAACAATAAACATCGGTGACTATACCCGACAGGCAGATATTTTAATCGTTGCGATTGGTCAGGCTAATTTTATTACAAAAGAGATGGTTAAACCAGGTGCAGTAGTGGTCGATGTAGGTACGAATCGAATAAATATCAGCGAGCAGAAAACAAAATTAGTTGGCGATGTCGAGTTTGAAACAGTAAAAGATATTGTGTCAGCAATCTCACCGGTGCCGGGTGGTGTTGGTCCGATGACAATCGCAATGTTGCTGAAGAATACAATTAATGCAGCGAAGATTCAGTGCAATAAAATATGATGAACGAATATCAAGACGTTGTTAATAAGGAATTGGAACATATCTTCGGCTCGCTAAAGGCACAGGTGAAAAATAGTAATATGCCGAATATTCTGTATAAAGCAATGCACTACGCGGTATTCAATGGCGGGAAAAGAATTAGACCAGTTCTATGCATTGCTTCGTACAACGCTTGCCATCCGAAAATTTACAACCGACATTTGTCTGCGATATTGCCATTTGCCTGTGGTATTGAGTTAATACATTCTTTTTCCTTGGTTCAAGACGATTTACCGTGTATGGATGATGATGATTTCCGACGCGGAAAACCGAGCTTGCACCGTGTATTTGGTGAAGATATAGCGCTCTTAGCGGCCGATGGATTATTTGCTCAAGCATTTGGACTTTTTACTAAGGCGCAGGTTGACCAGAAAAGAAAAATACAGGCAATTACTGAGCTCTCACGCATATGTGGGCCAGTTGGGCTTGTTGCCGGACAAGTGCTTGACGTCAGCTCCAAAAATCATAAGACTATTGGAAAAATCAAAAATCAAATCAATGAAAAAAAGACCGCCGAATTAATTGCTGGTTCTTTAAAAATTGGCGCAATTGTTGCAGGGGCAAGAGAAAGCGTACGAGATAAATTGTATAAGGCAGGTATATATTTGGGATTACTTTTTCAAACAACCGATGATATTTTAGATGAGAGAAAGAACAAACTTAATGTGCAAAGAAAATTATTCAACCAAGCGGTTAAATATTCAAATCAAGCTAAGGTAATTTTTAATACGTTAGGAACAAGATTTGATATGTTTAATAAATTTACCGATTATATTTTAACACGGAAGATATAGCGGAAAAAATGAATAATATTACACCCGAGATGATTCGAACATGGGATATCCCGAAACTCAATAAACTTGCGCAGGATATCCGTAAAAAAATCATTGATACAGTTGGTCAAAATGGAGGACATTTAGCACCAAGCTTGGGTGTAGTCGAGTTAACTTTAGCATTACATTATGTATTTGATACACCCCGCGATAAAATTATTTGGGACGTAGGTCATCAAAGTTACGCCCATAAATTAATTACCGGACGATGGGATAAATTTTCAACTCTCAGAACCGAAGGCGGTATTGCAGGATTCCCAAAACGCAAAGAGAGTGAATACGATGTTTTTGATGGCGGACATTCAGGAAATTCAATTTCCGTCGCATTGGGCTTGGCTACCGCTGCTAAACTCAAAAAGGAAAACTTTAAATCTATTGCGGTAATCGGTGATGGCTCAATTGTAACGGGTATGGCATTTGAAGCATTAAATGATACTGGGGCTAGCAAGGATAATTTAATTGTTGTGCTGAATGACAATGAAATGTCGATCGGTAAAAGTACCGGAGCGATGGCGAAATATCTTAATCGGATGATTACCGGACAAATGTACAATCGTATGAAAGCGGATACATGGAATTTATTAGGAATTTTACCTAAAAACTTAAGCGGCAAAGCACGGTTGGCGGCTAAAAAAATTGAAGAGGGATTGAAAAGTTTGGTTGCGCCGTCAATAATTTTTGAAGAGTTGGGGTTTCGTTATATCGGACCATTTGATGGCCATAATATTCTGCAGTTAATTGAAAATTTCAAGAAAGTAAAAAATATGAACGGACCGATTATAGTCCACGTTGTCACAAAAAAAGGCAAAGGCTATGAGCCGGCAGAGAAAGAACCAGAAATCTTTCACGGTATCGGTCCATTTGCTACGAAACGTGTACTAAACTCTAATAACCATTCGACATCGACGAGCGACGCGTTTGGTAAAGCATTAGTTGAACTGGCAGAAAAAGACAATCGAATCTGTGCAATCTCGGCGGGAATGTGTCTTGGTACGGGTTTAACTGAATTTAGGAAACGTTTTCCTGAGCGATTTTTTGATGTTGGTATTTGCGAACAGCATGCAGTTACATTTGCGGCGGGTCTTGCACTAAAAGGATTAAGACCAGTGGTTGCGGTTTATTCAACGTTTCTAGCACGTGCTTATGACCAGATAATTCAAGATGTCGCACTACAAAATTTGCCGGTTATTTTTGCCATTGACCGCGCTGGCATCGTTGGCGAAGACGGACCGACCCATCATGGTAATTTTGATATATCGTATTTACGAGCTATCCCTAATCTGATTATTTCAGCACCAAAAGATATGAAGGAACTGGGCAAGATGCTCAGTTTGGCAATTGAAAGCAATAGTCCTTTCGCTATCCGATATCCCAAAGGGACAATGAATTTTAATCAATGGTCACAAGAAAATTCTGAAATGCTGATTGGAAAAGCTGAGATTATTTACGAATCAAAGCTATCGGACATTAAATTTAAGAATAAATTATGTGTATTAGCAATCGGCTCAATGAATGAACCGGCATACCAAGCAATACAAATCATGATGGAAAAAGATAAACCGCAACTTCCCGAAGTTAATATTATCCTTATTAATATGCGATTTGTTAAACCCTTGGATGAGGCGATGCTATTACGAGTAATACGACCAGGTGATTTTATCATTACGGTTGAGGAAAATACGCGGTCGGGCGGTTTTGGTTCAGCAATTCTGGAATTGATGGAGAAAAACAGAATCAGTCAAAATAACGTCATATGTATCGGACTAGATGATACGTTTATTGAACAGGGTAAACGAGAGCAGTTACTTGACCACTATGGTCTTTCCGCGTTAAAATTAGCCGAAAAATTTAATGCAGCAATTAAACAATTACAGAATTAAATATGGCAATTAATTTGCATAACCTAAAAATTAACTATATATTATTTGCAATATTAATATTTAGGAGTTTGCCACACTACGCTCAGACAAGTAATGACTCGATTGAAGGAATAAAAGGATAAAAATGCGCGTCGCGACAAAACTTATTATTGCGTTTGTTTTGATTATGGTCATCCTTTTGGCATGGCGAATGATGACTCCGAAACAAAAACCCAGACCGACTTCAACTCCGACTATTACTGAAACAACCAAGACCCCAACTCAACCAGCACAAATTCCACAACAACCAACAATTGAAGTGCCCGAGCAAGTACCAGTCACAAAAACCGGAGTATCTACTGAAACAACTAAAACTCCGACTCAGCCGACGCAAATTTCCCAACAGCCAACAATTGAAGTGCCCGAGCAAATACCGGTCACAAAAACCGAAGTAGCTACAGAAACAACCAAGACTCCAACTCAACCGACGCAAATTCCCGAGCAACCGACAATCGTAGTGCCCGAGCAAATACCGGTCACAAAAACCGAAGTAGCTACTGAAACAACCAAAACTTCAACTCAAATGCCGCAAATTCCCCAATATTTAAATCAAACAACTACTACAGAAAGCACATATTTATGGTTGGTTAAGCCTTATGAAATAAAGCAAAGAATCGATTATGCAACCAATCAGATATATTATGAAATTTGGCGAGATTCGATCTTTTTGGGGATTGAAAAAATAATACCACTCCGCGATTATTTTGTATCATCGCTATATGATAGCATTACGAGACGACATCGGGGAGAAGCGCAACGGACACAATCTCAAGAAGAACAGGCTTTTGACCGAATGGGGTTAATTCCGGATGTGGAATTACCAAAAATTCCGCTTTTTGGCGAAGGCAGTAGAATAAATATTTCGGGCAGTGATAAAATTACTTTTGGAGGCCGGACGACTTTTACATCTGGATTTACACAAACTGCAATAAAACCGAGTCTTCTGCCAGAATTAAAAATGGATCAGGCATTGAAAGTGAATTTAGATGGCACGATTGGGGAGCGGACTAAAGTACTAATTGATCATGATTCAGAGCGTGAGCAAGCAGGCCAAAATAAAATAAGTCTATCCTATACCGGCACTGAGGATGATATTTTACAGGGCTTAGAATTTGGTGATACACGGCTCGTTATTCCTAGTACTGCTTATACCGGTGATTTGCCATCTCGTAAAGGGTTATTTGGTGTTTCCGGAAAAGCAAAACTGGGTGGAATAGATTTATATGCAATCGCTTCCCGTGAAGAGTCGCAGGGCGAGACCAAAGAATTTCTTGGTCAAACTGTAGTTAGTTCGGATACGATATGGGACACTGATTTTTTACGAAGAACGTTTTTCTGGATTGGGGAAGCCGGAAGGATTAGTGATCTAAAAGTATATATTAATGACGGCGTAGTTACCAATCCCAATGCCGAACCTGCAATTGCTACGGTTCTCTATAATATGCCCGAGTCGATTCCGACAAATTACCGTTATGATCGTGATTCAGGCAAATACGCTTTAAAAGTGCGTGGACAGGATTATGTTTTTCATGAAGAAAGTAATATAATAGAGTTCACGAAGAATGCGCCATTGCTACCAAATTGGGGGGTAGGCGTAGGTTATGTGGCTGGAAATGAAACAATCGGTAAATTATGGCATTTATATAACGATACGACCCCTATTTTAGTATTGAAGATGATTAAGCCACGATACACGGATACACTTTCGATGTGTTGGAATTACGAATTGAAGAACATTTATTCTTTATTTGCCAGAGATGTTAAAATTGACACAATAAAAATTTTACGCAGAGTTATAAATGCTGACCCAAGTAATTATCCACAAATTGAAGACAACGGACCAAAGAGCGGGCAGACATTTTTGCGAATTCTCGGATTAGACCCGGACAATAATGGGATTGTCGAATGGCCGGAATTTGATGCTTCTCGAGGGTACATAATATTCCCCAAAGAGTTTCCTTTTGCCGATGAGTCACTTTCAGTGCGTGATTCTATCATATATCGAAAAGATAATCTTCAAGCGGGTGAAGGTAAAAAGTATTTAATTGCGATTAGTTATTCAACGGCAAAAGGAAGTTTTAATTTAGGTCAATTTGATATTGAAACCGGTTCGGAAAAAGTATATATTAATGGTCAACTGCAAACTAAGGATGATTATGAAATTAATTATGTGACTGGCGAGATAAAATTTAAAAAACCGATACCTCCGAATGCAAGTGTTAAGGTTACCTATGAATATCGTCCATTATTTTCATTAGCACAGAAATCACTACTCGGGACACGCGGCGAGTGGAAATTTGGTGATAACGGACGGATCGGCACAAGCTTGTTCTATCGTCAGGAAGCAACACAAGAAACAAGAGCAACGTTGGGGGCAGAACCGTTTCAGAGATTGATTGCGGAAACCGACCTTTCTTATAATTATAAATCAGATTTCATAACATCGATATTACAAAAAGTGCCATTATTGCATTCGCAATCAACTTCTAATTTTGCATTCGCCAGTGAGGGTGCGATTTCGTTACCCAATCCGAACACCCGCGGGATTGCTTATCTTGATGACTTTGAAAAAACAACACTGAGCCAAGATGTTTTTACACGCGGCTTGGTATGGCAATTTTCATCCGTACCAGTAAGAAAAGATACTAATACTTTTGCACAGCAAAGACTCTTTTGGTATAACCCGACAACACGAATTCGAAAAGATTCTATATTTGGTTCAGGACTTGGAGAGGAAGGTAAAGAAACAGTCGATTATTTAAAAGTAATTTACATCCCGACCGATAGTTCCTCCTGGGCGGGGATGATGACCTGTGCATCTCAATCAGGATTGAATCTGACCGAAATTGAAAATTTAGAAGTGGTGCTAAGAACTGGTCAGCAACTTCCTCAAAACGGCAAAATCCACTTTACCGTTGCGACACGAATCGATGAAGATGCTCCCCGACGCACTAAAAATGGACAGATAGCCGGATATAATAATTTACAAGACAAAGAGGACCGAAATAACAATGGAATATTGGATGAAGGCCTGGGTGAAGATACAGGACTTGATACAATTATGGGTGTTGATGCGGATAATATTATCGGCGATGATGGCAACGATGATTATGATGCAACTAACAATCCAATTGGCACAGAAGGGAACAAAAGGCTTGACGACGAAGATTTAGCGGGCGATGGATTTTCGCGGAACAACGACTATTACGAATATACGATCAACTTGAATGACAGTACATTTTTTACACCGCTGGCGAATAACTGGAAACTGTTACGTATTCCCTTAATGGATTCAACGGTTATGTATAATTCGCAGGTTTTCTTTTCCGAAGGTATTCCAAAATGGGAAGATATCCGAATCGTTCGTATCTGGCTCTCGGGATTTTCAACACCCGATACATTTGATTTTTATACAATTAGTTTTGTCGGCTCACGCTGGCGTAATGCACGTGTTATAAGACCAGATACGATTACCAATCCGACACTACCAATTGATTCTTCAGAAAATGTGTCAGTTGCATCGATAAGTCAAAAAACTGACCCAACATATAATTCACCATTTGAATTACATCGTGACCAAAATGGTGTTACCGAATATGAAGCTTCATTGGCATTCAGCTATGACAGTATCCAATCTGGTCATATGGCAATCACAACTAAAAGTAATTTTGACAATGAAGACTATCGAGATTATGGGACGATAAAAATTTATATTCATAATGATATTAATGACCCAAATTTTATTTTCCAATTCGGAGGCGATTCATTAAATTATTATGAATTCGGGTCAAAAATATCTGACGGAAATCCGGTTGCCGGATATGATGGTTGGTACGAATTTGAAATTTCTCTCGATACGGTTGTTCTGGTAAAAAGCCAAAAGCAAGGACATGATACCACAATCGGACGATACCGGGTCTATGGCTCACCTTCATTATCCGCAATAGGTTACCAAGCATTAGGGATAATAAATAAAAAACCTGATTTAATATCCGGCAGTGTATGGTTTGATGATATAAGGTTATTTAATCCCCGCACCGAAGTCGGATATGGTTTTCAATCAAATGCGTCATTTAACCTTTCTGATTTAGCTTCGGCGAGTGTCAGTTTTGGATACTCGGACCCTAATTTTCGACGATTTAGCGAAGGTCGTGGCGTGAAAACCGGCGGCTTTGGGACAAATCTCGGGTACACGATACGTGCTTCCCTAGATAAATTTTTTCCTACGTCTTGGGGTCTTTCGATACCTATTTCATACAGTCGCAATACCAGCAAAACATTGCCAAAATATTCGACTCAGTATGCTGATGTAAGGTTATCATATAATGATACAGTTGCCGAAGATGAAAAGTCCACCAGCGGTCAAGAACAGTGGGCATTGAATAATTTATCTAAAGCAAAAAGCGGCAATCAAATTCTTAATTACACTTTGGAAGCTCTGTCTTATTCGATGGGACAGAGGAAAACAAATTCCAAAACGCTTCTTAATCTTGATACTTCATACGCACGATATGCAACACTGGATTATCGAGTTGAGCCGGATTTAAAAATTTCAATACTTGATAATGATATTTATTTATTTCCTAACAGCATAAGTGCTGGCTTAGATGTTACGGATGGTCGATCTGCCCCGTATACACGCCGAGCTGCTGATAGTACTTGGAGAATAATCAGGTATGATACAACCCGTGCCGCAGATGTTAGTTTAGATGTCGAATATACACCGTTGGAAGATTTTAATTTAAATTATTCCTTTGGTTCCACTCGAGACCTTTTCCCTCCGGATGCATCAGTTGGTATTACCAAAAAAGCTGGTGTTAACATGGGGGTTGAGACTGATGACGAAGAGACCTTTGGAGCGGATTACGATTTTAGCCTTTTTGATATTATTAAACCCAGGCTAAGCTACGATGGGCATTACACTGAAACACATCCCAAGCTATCGGGGATATATTCGGAAAGCCGTAATTTTGATAATAATTCAACGATTGATGTTTCAACCGAATTTGATTTACCGGAAGCATTACAAAAAATCGGAGATATCGGCGGAAGTGCAGCGACTAAGGTATTTAACGGTTTATCCAACATTTTTCAGAGCATTGATATAAGTTATAACAACGAACGCAATGCGACATTTACATCAGTTTCTCAACGACCGTCATTTTTATATCGCCTAGGGTTTCTTGACAAGTTCACATATGATACGATCCGTTATCGAACCCCACAAATCACACGTTCAACGGGTGAAGATTTTTCAGCATCAAGCGGTATTAAAATCAAAGATATTTCAGCAAGTTTAAGATATGGTCGTACAATTGATAATAACATATATACATATGATATTAATGGTGACCGTTCAATTGTTTGGCCCGAGGTCAGTTTGAGTTTGGGGCGTATTGAAAAACTATTATTCGGACTGGCGACAAGTTCTGATATTTCAACTAGTTATAAACTCGAACAGCGCAATAGCGGTACAATACTTGGTGATACTTTCCGCAATGAAGGAAAACAAAAGAGTATGTCAAAAAGTTTTGCCCCGTTGTTATCATGGCAGACGACCTGGAAATCACGTTTGTCGACGAATATTTCAGCTAATTACTCACATTCCAGCAATGATTTATCGTTAATTAGCGGCACCGCGAGTTCGATAACCACTCAGAGCGGTGCCAATGCATCTTTGACCTACACTTTTTCTGCAACAAAAGGCATTCCGATTCCTTTCTTAAAAAGAGTAAAATTATCGTCGGATTTAAGTTTCACCTGGAACTTGCGTTATGATAAGACGCTGGCAGTAAATCGCGACTATCTCGGAAATGAAAGCCAGTCACGAAATGACCGTAATATCGGGACAAATATTGCTACATCTTATCGTCTTTCGAATAGTATAGAATCGGGTGTAACCGCTGGTTATACTACCTATAGTGATATTCAGCGCGGTCGGACGACTAAAAATGTTGATCTTAATTTCTGGGTGCTTTTCAAGTTTTAAATTTTTGGTTCGTAAATCCTACAATAAGAAATTTTATATTATTAAAAATATTATTTAAATGAACAGAAAAGAAAAAACTGTTTTAATATTTTTTTGTACTTGTTTTTTTATCGGAGCGGGTATTTCTTTGATTCGACACCGATTAGAACAAAAGCATTTACAAGCGATTACAATTCAAAAGCCAATAGTTCAGGTAACGAATGATAGTCTCATTCGTATTGAATCCGATTCATTAGAGAGTAATATCTTGATAAATATTAACACTGCGTCAAGTAAAGAATTGGATGTGTTGCCCGGCATTGGACCCGCTTTGGCACAAAGAATCATTGATTATCGGCAAAAACGGGGAGTTTTAAATCCAAAGAGGATATATTAAATGTATCGGGTATTGGTCCTTAAAAATTTGCTGCTTTAAAAGATAAAATTACCGTCAATCGATAACTGGTCAGAGGCTTGACTTTTTAGGGGTTTCAGTTAAAGTTCAATAAATGGTAAATGCGCAAATTTTTCGAGAATATGATATTCGAGGCGTTGCTGACCGCGATTTGACCGATGACGCAGTTTTTTCGATTGGTCAGGGTTATGGTACTTATGTTCAACAAAAAGGGATTAATGAACTTATTATCGGTCGCGATGTCCGGTTATCTTCAGAACGAATTCGCGATGCATTAATAAATGGTTTGCAAAATAGTGGTTGTGATGTAATAGATTTGGGTCTGGTGCCAACCCCGGTCTTTTATTTCTCGGCATTTCAATATAATAAAAATGCCGGGGTCATGATTACCGGTAGTCATAATCCAAGCGAGTTTAACGGTTTTAAGATCGGCTTAAATAAAACAACAATTTATGGCGAAGAAATCCAAATATTACGAAAACTGATCGAAACCGGTAAATTTAAATCTGGTAAAGGAAAATTATTAAAACTAAATCCGGTGCCGGATTATATTAAAATGATTCTAAGTAAGGTTACAATTAAAAGCGGTTTAAAAGTAGTTTTTGACCCGGGCAATGGAACGGCCGGAGTGGTAATTGAGGAATTATTTGATAAAATAGGAATAGAGCCAGTTTTTATCAATATTACACCTGACGGTCGTTTCCCGGCGCATTTACCCGACCCGACAATTCCTGAGTATATGAAAGATTTAAAGAGCACAATTTTTGAATTGGATGCGGATTTAGGTATTGGTTATGATGGTGATGCTGACCGTATCGGCGCAATTGATGACAAAGGCGACATTGTCTGGGGAGATAAACTTTTAGGTGTCTTTGCCGCTGATATTATCAAGCGAAAACCACATGCAAAAATTGTATTTGAAGTGAAATGCTCACAAGGGCTGGTTGAATACATTAAATCAATCGGCGGGGTTCCAATGATGTGGAAGACCGGTCATTCGTTAATTAAAGCTAAGATGAAGGAAGAAGGTGCATTACTGGCTGGTGAGATGTCCGGACATATGTTTTTTGCTGATGATTATTATGGTTATGACGATGCGATTTATGCCTCAGTAAGACTGTTAAAGATTCTATCGGAAAATGAAAAACCTTTATCAGAACTTGTTGCCGAGATACCGTATTATTTTTCCACCCCGGAAATTAGAGTAGATTGTCCGGATGAAATGAAGTTTGAAGTGACTAAGAAGATAAGAGACTATTTTAAAACTCAGTTTGAGACAATCGATATTGATGGTGTCCGGGTAATTTTTCCAGATGGTTGGGGGCTGGTCAGAGCATCGAACACACAACCAGTACTGGTTGTGCGTTTTGAAGCAAAAACCGAGTCTAGGTTGAATGAGATTCAGCAGATTTTCTATGACCAGTTAAAAAAATTCCCCGATATAAAATTGGATTCAATAAAAAGTAAATGACCGAAGCCTGGACTTACAAAACAAGTTTCAGTATTTTTAAGCGAGCGGTCGAAAAACATCATCTTTTAGAGAATGGAGAGAAAGTACTGATTGGAGTGTCGGGTGGAGTTGACAGCATGGTACTTCTACATCTTCTTCATTCCTTTAATCAGCGCCGTCATAAAAATTGGGATTTGCTGGCAGTACATATTGACCCGGGTTTTCCGAAGTGGCATACTCAAAGATTAATAAAATTCTTTGAGGCATTAAATATTAAATATTTAATATCCAAGATTAATGTACCGAATAAATTTGTAGAAATTACCAAAGCTGGTGAGCATATCAATCCCTGCTTTTTCTGTTCGCGGGAACGCCGCAAGCGAATGTTTGAGCTTGCCGAAGCAAATGGCATAAAAAAGATTGCGCTGGCACACCATTTAGAAGATGTGAATGAAACTTTTTTCTTAAACCTGTTGTATGTTTCCAAAGCAAAGACATTCGCGCCAAAACAGGATTTCTTCCAAGCTCAGTATCATATTATCCGACCGTTATATTATTTTGACAAAGAATTGATTTTAAAGTACGCGAAAATCTATGGTCTGCCGATAATTAAAAATAAATGTCCATATGAAAAGGAAAGTGAACGTAATCGGATTCGAGCGCTGCTATCCAAGTTTTACACAAAAAATCCAAGGGTAAAAACTAATATTTTTTGGGGTATAAAAAATGCCGGATTAGATTTTCTACCCCTGAAATCGTCGAGTAATAAAAAAGTGTATAAAAAAAACGGTGAGAAATATAATGTCCTTGCTTCTGTTTCTCAATAGAAAATGAAGGAGTAATCATGAAAGAGAAAAATCATCCTAAATTGCTATTTTTTATACTGTTTGTAACAGTAATTATTTGTCTCGGGCTTTTAGCAGTAATCGTTGCGATGTCGTTATCGTTAAATCAGTGGAAACAGGAAAACAAATTACTCAAAGATAAAACCTATGCGTTGCAATATCAGGTTGATAACCTTAAACCGTTCTATTCCGCAAAACAACAGGCAATTGCTCAAGCCGTAGTTGGTAATCCTGATATCGGGAAGCTGATTAAAGACAAACCGGTTTTAGGTGGTAATTGGGGTTGCTGGTCGGAAAAAAGCATTAAATTTCTCACTGACGATAAAGTTATGATTCAGTATGATGATGGTCATATGATGGGGGCAATGATTGTTCAGGTTAAAGATGTGCAAAATATCAAGACTTGGAAAGTGTTGTGGAATACATTACTTTAAACCAGTAAGGGGATAGATAATCTGGAATAGTGCTCATTAAATTTTTAAAATTTCCGAGTCATAGCTCTGCCAGTACCAGTGGGTTACTTATTAAGTAACGGAGTAGGTAATCTACTCAGTAACCTACTAGACGACCGAGTAGGTCAATCCCACCAAAGATTATAAGATTGGAAGATTACAAAATTCTAAGATTAGAAGATTGGAAGATGAGAAGATTAAAGAATTATTTTTATCAAAAGTGAAATTGATTATGAGTCAGCTGCTCTAACCAACTGAGCTACGGACCCAGCTTACTGTTTCAATAGCTTACAGAAATCGCCATTTTTGTCAATACCCGATTCTGCCAAATTTCTGCCTTTTTTAAGATACTTTTTAGACAGTTTTTCT
>CAIPLT010000041.1 GCA_903865935.1 Caldifarciminota bacterium | reverse complement strand
GATTATGAGTCAGCTGCTCTAACCAACTGAGCTACGGACCCAGCTTACTGTTTCAATAGCTTACAGAAATCGCCATTTTTGTCAATACCCGATTCTGCCAAATTTCTGCCTTTTTTAAGATACTTTTTAGACAGTTTTTCTGTCATAGGTCATATTAGACAAATTAGAAAACCTTAGAGATCGCAAGTTACTAAATAGCCAATTTGTACAATATTGCCTAGAATACAACACTCGCTATGAAGCCCTATACCATTCGGCAACACAATTTCAAAACATGTTGTGCTTTTAAATTCTTGTTTTAGTCTCGGATTGGACTTATACACCTAACAAACGCGCCTCTCTTATTCTCCTACCAGATATCCAACGGAGCCATTAACTATACCCTTATGGTTGAATTGTATAAAAATCTTACAGCTTGTCAATTACTTTTTGTACATTGGTTTTTATTGAAAAATGCTTGTCTGAAAGGACCAAGAAAAATTGGGATGGGGGTTTGCTTTGGAAATCGTTAATCATTTATAATTTAAAATAGGTATTCTAATTTGTACTATCTTCAGACCAGAACATTTATTAATTAATCATAAATAAAACAAACACAACTACATATTGATTAGAGCCATTAATTACAACATTGCTGAACATTTACATAGCTTATGCAAATGACTGTTGACAAATAGAAATACTATTATACAATTGTGGCAAAGGGTTATAGATCGTAGGGTCACTATTGGTTTTATGGTGGAAGAATAGATAAGTTTTATGATAAATCTAAATTGCGAACAAAATTATAACAATCTTACTTTTATTATAAAAATATTTACATTTATAAATTAGTCGAAAGGCTAAAAATAGAGAAGAATGTGTAAATATAGAACAACAATAGCGTGTATATTATTAACCATTTTGGTCTCTTTTGCGTTGGCACAACACAATATATTGTTTGAAAACTTTACCGGCACTGCTTTTCCACCCGTTAGTTGGACCGTATATAATTTTGATGGCGGTACACAAATGTGGTCAAGATATACGACAAATCCATATTCACCGCCTGCTTGTGCCAGTTGTCGGTATGAATCCCCAACTCTCAAGAACAACGATTGGCTAATTACTCCGAGAATAGGACCGATTCAAACAGGTGATTCGATTATATTCTATTATAGAGCGGCCACAAGTTTTTACACTGAAACTTTACTTGTCAGGATTTCAACAAATCCAAGTGCAAATGATACTGCACGATATAATATTATTAGCGTAATCTCCGCAAATGCCAATTTCTATTCAAGAATGGCGTTAGATCTCTCTGCTTATGCTGGAAATCAGGTTTATTTTGCGTTTCAATATTCCTGTCTCAATAAATCACGAATATATATTGATGATGTTACAGTGATAAGTTATCATTTCGTTAATAATGATGTTGGCATTCAATCTATTCTGTTTCCGGGCGCAGCAATCTCTATGCGGTATTCGGCAACAACTCCACGAGCTTTAGTAAAGAACTTCGGGACTAACGCCCAGTCAAATTTTCCGGTCCGTTGCTCTATTTTCGGTGCCAATGGAGTGCTCCGTTATGCAGACCAGCAGATGGTCTCTTCGCTTGCTGCAGGAGATAGCTTAACAGTCTCTTTTACAAATTGGACACCCGTAACAGTCGAGTCCTGTATAGTAAAAATGAGGACATTCCTTCCTGGGGACGAATATTCAGTTAACGATTCGATGAGCAAGGTGACGCAAGTCGTCCGTACCTATTATACTGGCGGTCCAGATGCAGAATATTTATGCTGGATAGATTCTGATACAGTGGGCGGACCGACTTATAATTGGCAAGATATATCAAATACTGGCAGGGCTATTCCTTTTGCTTCTTTTGACGACGACTTTGCCAAAATACCAATTGGTTTTACATACAATTTCTATGGGAATAATTACGATTCACTATATGTAGGTACCAATGGATTCTTGTCTTTTGGTGTTGGTTATAACGCTCGCGATAACGATAGTGTGTCATCAAATCCTGTACCAAACAATGCGATTTACGCCTTATGGGACGATTTACACTGTATAGCAGCGGGTAGAGCACTATATCAGAAATTAGGCGCTTCGTCCAATTGTACACTTGTCGTTTCATATGATAATATAAGTTATTATGGGGGTGGCGATTCTACGCTTACTTTCCAGATACTCCTGATGCAGGGCACAAACGATATAATATTACAATATAATGACGTTATAACTGGAACTAATTATCTCGATCGAGATACGGGGCGATCTGCTACAGTCGGTATTGAAAACTTAACGGGTACGATCGGTCTTTGTTATATTTTCAATGCACATCCTTATGGTAATTTGCTTTCCGTTGGTAGGGCGATCAAATTTTATTTGAGACAGTTCAATAACGATGTTGGGGTAGATACAATAATTTATCCGATTGCAACGCACCAGGTAAATACTAATATGATACCAATTGCTCGAGTGAAGAACTATGGTATTCTTACACAAACGAATTTTCCTGTGGTCTGCTCAATTTTTGGTGCTAGTGGAGTATTAAGATATACTAACACTCAGATGGTTGCATCGCTTGCCCCGGGCGAGACGACCAGAGTAAATTTTGCTTCCTGGACACCAGCTGATACCGGTATCTGTGCTGTAAAAATAGCAACGAACCTTGTCGGCGATGAATACCCTACTAACGACCGAATGACAATAACAACACAAATAATTCCTTACTTGTTATGCGAAGGATTTAATGACGTGGTGTTTCCACCAGCGGGGTGGTACAATATAACAATTCAAGACACATATAGATGGCAAAGAAAAACAAGCAATACAATGCCTAACTGCATTCCTTGCGAAGGGGCTGCGATGGCGAGTTATCAATCATATTATGCACATCTGGGTTCTCAAGCAAGATTAATATCCCCGCCAATTTTATTAGGATCATCACCGATTTCCTGCACGTTAAAATTCTGGATGTATCATGACTACAGTTGGCCGGGCTCACCCGACAGTATAAAAATAGAAGCTTCAACTGATGGTACGAACTTTACCCGTATTGCCGCATTTTGTCGTTATGCTCCCAGTGCAGAGTGGGTCGAACAGTCGGTTTATCTCGGGACTTTTTCCGGAACGATTTATTTTGGATTTTTAGCATATTCCGGTTATGGCAATAATATGAATATTGACTATGTCCGGTTGTTTTCGCCATCCGGAATTACCGAAGAAATTAAACCGACCAACACTCATTTTGTTACAAGTTTGAATGCAACAAAGCCCAATCCGGTAACTAATGGGTTGGCACATATCTCGTTTAGTCTTTCTGAACCAACAAGGTTTGCGTTAAAAATCTATGACGCATCAGGTAGGTTGATAAAGGATTTAGTTAATACACAATTAGATCGTGGTAACTATGATTACTATTGGAACGGTAAGGATGAGCAAAATCATAAAGTTGCTAAAGGCCTTTATTTCTGTACTCTTATGACATCGAAGCAGAATTATACAAAGGAAATTATTTTTATACGATAAAAATTTGTGAATATGAACATTCATTTTCTCAATTATTTATGTATATATTTATTTGTTGTGAATTAAAGGCTAAGAAGTGAAATTCATAATAATAGCAAAAGTGTGTAGCGATAAAATTAAACAAATGGTAAGAGGCAAATATGCATAAAAGCAGAATAAAATTGGCAGGGTTATTATTAGTCACTTTGGTCTCTTTCGCGTCGGCACAGCATAATATATTGTTTGAAAACTTTACCGGCACTGCTTTTCCACCCGTTAGTTGGACCGTATATAATTTTGATGGTGGTACACAAATGTGGTCAAGATATACGACAAATCCATATTCACCTCCTGCTTGTGCTAGCTGTTACTATGAATCTCCATCTCTCAAGAACAACGATTGGCTAATTACTCCGAGAATAGGCCCAATTCAAATAAGTGATTCGATTATATTCTATTACAGAGCAAATACCCCCTCTTATTTTGAGACTTTACTCGTTAGAGTTTCAACAAATCCAAGTGCAAGTGATACTGCGCAATACGATATCATTAGCGTAATCTCCACAAATATCAATTTCTATTCAAGAATGGCATTAGATCTCTCTGCTTATGCCGGGAATCAGGTTTATATCGCGTTCCAATATTCCTGTCTCAATAAGTCGCGAATATATATTGATGATGTCACAGTAATAAGCTATCATATATATACCAACGACGTTGGTGTTCAATCTATTATCTCTCCCGGAGCTGCTATTTCTATGCGGTCTTCAGTGGTAACACCACGGGCGTTGGTAAAGAACTTTGGGACTAATCCTCAGTCAAATTTTCCAGTCCGTTGTTCTATTTTGGGTGCCAATGGAGTGCTCCGTTATGCAGATCAGCAGATGGTCTCTTCGCTTGCCGCAGGAGATAGTTTAACAGTCTCTTTTACAAATTGGACACCCACAATAGTTGAGTCCTGTATAGTAAAAATGAGGACATTCCTTCCTGGGGATGAATATTCAGTTAACGATTCGCAGGGCAGGATAACGCAAGTCGTCCGTGCTTATTATACTGGCGGACCAGATGCAGGATATTTGTGGTGGATAGATTCTGATACTGCGGGCGGCCCGATTTATAATTGGCGAGACATATCAAATACTGGCAGAACCGTTCCTTTTGCTTCTTTTGATGATGACTTTGCCAAAATACCAATTGGTTTTACATACAACTTCTATGGAAGTAATTACGATTCACTTTATGTAGGTACAAATGGATTCATATCTTTTAACGCCGGCTATTATAATCTAACAAACGATAGCGTACCAACTGTTGGCGTCCCAAACAATGCGATTTATGCATTATGGGATGACTTATACTGTATAGCATCGGGCAGGGTGTTATATCAGAAATTAGGCACTTCGCCCAATTGTACCCTTGTTGTTTCTTATGATAATATAAGATATCATGGAGGTGGCGATTCTACGCTTACTTTCCAGATACTTCTGATGCAAGGTACAAACGATATAATATTACAATATAACGACGTTATAACTAGAACTAATTATCTCGATCGAGATACGGGACGGTCTGCTACAATCGGCACTGAGAACTCAACGGGCACGGCCGGTCTTTGTTATATTTACAATGCGCGTCCTTATGGGAATCTACTGTCCGCAGGAAGAGCAATTAGATTTTATTTTTCACAAGTCAATAACGATGTTGGGGTAGATGCAATAATTTACCCAATTGCTACTCATCAGGTATATACTAATATGATACCAATTGCTCGGGTGAAGAACTATGGTATTCTTATACAAAACAATTTTCCTGTGGTTTGTTCAATTTTTGGCACTGGGGGTGTATTAAGATATGCTAATACTCAGACGGTTGCATCACTTACCCCGGGCGAGACGACTAGAGTAAATTTTGCTTCTTGGACACCTACTGATACCGGAATCTGTACCATAAAAATGAAAACGCAACTTATTGGTGATGAATGCTCAGCTAATGACCAAAAGACAAGAAACACTGAAATAACTCCGTTTTTATTACTTGAAAGATTCAATGACGAGTTATTTCCACCATCGGGATGGCGAAATATAGCAATACAAGATACTTTTAGATGGGGACGACGAACAATTTGTATTAATCCTAATTGTGGTCCATATGAAGGTGCGGCAATGGCAAATTATCAGTCATATTATGCGCCATTGGGTTCTCAAGCAAGATTAATATCCCCGCCAATTTTATTAGGAACAACCCCGCTTTCCTGCACTCTGAAGTTCTGGATGTATCACGATTGGAGTATGTCGACTGTTCCAGATAGTGTAAAAGTTGAATATTCAACTAATGGAACAAACTTTATAAGAGTTGCCGCATTTAGACGTTACGATCCTAATACGAGCTGGGTTGAACATTCGGTTTATCTCGGGACTTTTTCCGGAACGATTTATTTTGGATTTTTAGCATATTCCGGTTATGGCAATAATATGAATATTGACTATGTCCGGTTGATTGGAAATCCGGGAACACCACCACCAGTAAATGATATCGGTGTCAATTCAATAATTTACCCAACAGGATCGCAACGCGTGAATATAACGACGCAACCAATTTGCCTGGTAAAAAACTTCGGCAGCACAGTACAAACATACTTTCCTGTGGTCTGTTCTATTATTGGCGCCGGCAGTGTATTGAGGTATACCAATACCCAGATCGTTGCAACACTTGCTCCAGACGACACAATCCGCGTTAATTTCGCGGACTGGACACCAACCGTTACTGAATTATGTACAGTTAAGATGCGGACCGCTCTCATTGGCGACCAAGATTCAACGAATGATCAAAAAACAAGAAGAACCCAAATAACCGCGATGTTTTTAGCCGAAGGATTTAATGGAACTACATTTCCTCCAGCAGAATGGCAGAATGTAATAATTCAAGGAAGTTATATTTGGGAAAGAAAAATTTCGAACACCTATCCTGCTTGTGTTCCGTATGAAGGCGAAGCAATGACAAGTTATCAATCATATTACGCGCCATTGGGTTCTAGAGCAAGATTAATATCGCCACCAATTATGTTTGGCATTTCACCGATGCTTTGCACTCTGAAGTTCTGGATGTATCATGACCCCGGATATCCATCTGATCCAGACAGTATTAAAATTGAATACTCTGTTGACGGGATAAACTTTACCAGAGTTACTGCACTGAGACGTTATGAGCCTGGGACACCAGCGTGGATTGAACATTCAGTATATCTTGGTACATTTACCGGAATAATCTATGTCAGTTTTTTAGGCTATTCTGGTTACGGTGACAATATGAATATTGACAATGTCCGGCTTGTTGGGCCATTAGAAACACCGCCTCCAGCAAATGATGTAGGAGTCGATGCAATCATTTACCCAACACTGGTGCACAATGTGAATATACCGATGGTACCGACAGCTCGAATAAAAAACTTTGGCACCGTAGCGCAGACAAACTTTGCCGTAACATGTTCTATTTTTGGAGCAAATGATACGTTAAGATATAATGATACAAAGATTATTGCGTCGCTTACACCGAATGATACTGCGAGAGTTAACTTTGTCTCGTGGACACCAACCGTTGCTGAGTTATGTACGGTTAAAATGCGTACTAATCTATCTGGCGATCAGGACTCAACTAATGACCAAAGGACAAGAGCGATTGAAATAGCCGCATTCCGTTTAGTCGAAGGATTTAACGATACGGTATATCCGCCTCCGGGATGGTGTCGAAGGATGATTTCAGGAAACTATTTCTGGGAAAGAAAATTTTCAAACATCAACCCTGTGTGTTTCCCATACGAGGGAGCAGCAATGGTAAGTTATCAATCATATGGTACACCGCAGGGTTCTCAAACAAGATTAATATCACCACAAATTGCATTGGGAACAACACCGGTTCCTTGCACTCTAAAATTTTGTATGTTTCATGACCCAGATTTTTCATGGCGGGTAGACAGTGTTAAAATAGAGTATTCAACTGACAGTATAAACTTTACCCAGGTTGCTTCTTTTAGCCGCTATCGACCCGGAACAGTGGGTTGGGCAGAGCATACGGTATATCTGGGTACATTTTCCGGCATGATTAATGTAGGATTATTAGCATTTTCTGGTTTTGGTAATAATATGAATGTTGACTATGTAAGATTGTATGCGCCGGGATCCGGAATTGAAGAAGGTGTAGTAACAAATTTATCACTTATAACAATGCTCTATCCTCCTAGGCCTAATCCGATAAATAATATTGCAAAAATTTCTTTTAGTCTTTCGGAACCACAAAAAGTTCTATTAAGAATCTATGATACCTCCGGTAGATTAATTAAGACTTTAGTTGATACGCGATTAGCTTATGGTAATTACAATTATACTTGGGATGGTAAAGACAAACAAAATCATAATGTTGCTGAAGGCGTCTATTTTTGTACTCTCGAGACACTGAAACAGAATTTTACACGTAAGATGATTTTTGCACGATAGCGTATAATAAATGATGATGCATAACAGGATTCATTTACAATATCAATCTTACCCAAAATCTGGAGGGGTAGAATCTTTAGATTTCTACGTTTGTTTTGTGCAAGTTATCGCAACAACACAGAAATTAGCTGATACAAAATAAAAAAGCGAACTATGAAAAACTTCAAAATATTATTTTTACTCCTTATCGCTTTTAACTTTTTATTTCCAGCATTTGTAGGTGCCCAATGGTTAGAAACGACTATACTGACTGGGAGTAATCCAAGCGCTTTGGTTTGGAATTCCGACAACAACAAGGTTTATTGTGCTAACTTTTTTGGTAATAATGTGACTGTGATTAATGGTTCTACTAATGCCATAGATACGACAATTGTTGTAGGATATGGACCACGTGCGTTAGTTTGCAACCTATTAAATAACAAGATCTATTGTGCTAATAATAGTAACGAAAATATATCGGTTATTAGTGGTAGAACAAACACTGTTTTTGATACTATTTCAGTCGGAAGCGAACCCCGCGCTTTAATCTGTAATCCAACTAATAACAAAATATATTGTGCTAATTACAATAATCATACTTTGAGTATTATTAATAGTATTACGGATGAGGTCATAACAACGATAACAACTGGATATGGAACATATGCCTTGGCATGGGATTCAATCGATAATAAAGTTTTTTGCTCTAATATTAATAGTAGTCAAAATAATCTGACAGTGATTGATGGTGTAACGAATGTGGTCAGTGCAATCATTACCGCAGGCACTACTCCGATTGCCTTAGTTTACAATCCAACCAATAATATAATTTATTGTGCTGATTATAATAGTAACGAAGTTGTCGTAATTGATGGAACAACATATACAGCACTTACAAGAGTCCCGACTGGCAATCACCCTCGCGCTCTTGCTTGGAATTCTTTCAACAACAAGGTCTATTGCGCTAACGAGAACAGTCAAAATGTGACAATAATTGATGCGGCAACCAATTCAGTGATTACAACTGTCACGACAGGAATTTCTCCTTATGCTTTAGTCTGGTGTTCCACCAATAACAAGGTTTATTGCGCCAATAGTTATAGTAACAGTGTTACAGTGATTGACGGAGTAACCAACTCAGTAGTAACGACCATAAATGTGGGAAATAATCCTCGCGCTCTTGCTTGGAATAGTATCAGAAATCGAACTTATGTAGCTAATTATAATAACTCTAGTGTCTCAGTGATTCGGGATTCGATAATATCTGGCGTTGAAGAAAATCACCAGCTGCTATCTGTTGACCGTATACAGTTTGAAGTTTATCCGAATCCAGTGAAGTCGTTGTCCGTTGTCTGTTATTCATTGCCCGCTAAAGGGAAAGTATTCCTACAATTATATGATATTTCCGGTCGATTAGTAAAAACATTGGTTGATGAGATTAAGAATCCCGATGTTTACAATATATCTCTCAATACCCGAGGTATAGCTGCCGGTATTTATTTTCTCTATTTCCAAACCGAGTCAAATCGGGTAATTAAAAGGTTGGTAGTCGTAAAATAGCATACTTCTGCAAAGATTTTTCTATTTAACCAGAATTCAAGAGAATGAGTAGTTATACTGCGACCTATAATGAGTGGACAGGGTAGATTAGGAGAGGTATCATGTATAATAAACCGGAGGCAACATTTATGAAAAGAAGGAATTGGTCAGCTGATGAGAAATTGGCAATTGTCCTTGAAGGCATTAAAGAAAAACGCTTAGTGGCAGAAATCTGCCAGGAGCACCAAATCAGTCAGAGCTTATTCTACCGTTGGCGGGATAAATTCTTCGAAGGTGGTAAAAACGCTCTAACTAATAATTTCAAGGACAATAACGTTCATGAGATAGAGATTGATAAACTTCAGAAGATTATTGGTAAACAGACCATTCAAATCGAGATATTAAAAAAAACGGCCGAGTTATTCGGGACAAAATAATGGCAGTCGAGACATTAAAACAAAGTGGTTATACTATTACCGATGCCTGTCAGACAATGGGTTTCTCACGTAGTGGTTATTATCGTTTTAAAAAGCCTAATCAAGTTGAAAAGCATCAAGACCTGTTGAAAGATAGGGTCCTGCTTGAGAAAATACAAGCAATCAAAACCGGGCATCCTTATTGGGGTTATCGGCGGATTCGGGCATGGCTGCTTCATCGGGAAAAGGTATTAGTGAATGAAAAGAAGGTGCGGCGGATAATGAAATACCAGGGACTGATAGCTCCACAAACTGCGCATAAGGCGAAAAGGACTCCAGCAAAGAGTAAGCCGAAAGCAGTACGGCCCGGTGAGTTTTGGGGTATTGATATGACTAAGTTTATTGTTAATGGTTTGGGTTGGGTTTATTTAGTGATTGCGTTAGACTGGTATAGTAAGAAAGTGGTTGGCTGGGATATTTCATTGCGGAGTAAAACCACTGATTGGCAACGGGCATTAGCGATGGCGGTTAACCGCGAGTTTCCTGATGGTGTCAGAGGAAAAGGTTTAAAGCTTATCAGTGATAATGGTAGTCAACCGACTTCATTGAGTTTTATGGGTGAAACG
>CAIPLT010000040.1 GCA_903865935.1 Caldifarciminota bacterium | reverse complement strand
TACTAAAAATATAATTTTTTTATTATATTTTTTTAACCATGAATATAATATTAGAACTAAAAGCATTGGATCATAGGGACTTACATGATTAGCTGCAATAACAAATGGCGGCGGCGGTAAATTTTCGATTCCTCTAATGCTGCCAATTTGGATTTTTAAAATAAAATAAGTAAAAGTTTCTAGACCATTATAAAACTTAGTTTGCACAATTTAAACTAGGAATTACTGCAATTCACCAACAAAAAATATTACCAACGATAATGTGCAAAGGCACGGTTGGCTTCTGCCATCTTGTGTGTTTCTTCCTTCTTTTTGATCGCTGAACCTTGATTTTTTGCCGCGTCAATTAATTCATTGCCTAATCGATCAACCATTCGATATTCAGAACGTGTTCGAGCTGCTCTGATTAGCCACTTTATTGCTAATGTTTCACGGCGAGCTGCAGGAACTTCCATCGGGATTTGATAAGTAGCGCCTCCAACTCTTCGTGGTCGGACTTCTAATACTGGTTTAACATTATTAATTGCACGCTGGAATAACGCAAATCCATCTTCTTTTGTTTTTTTCTCAATCATAGTTAATGTATCATAAAACACTGCCTGACCAATTGTTCGCTTCCCGTCCCAGAACATATTGTTAATGAATCTACTAACAAGCAAAGATTTGTACTTCGGATCTGGTTGTAATGCTCGAATAATTGCACCTTTTTTTCTTGACATTATTAACCTCCGGTTGCTACAGCTTTAGGTCGTTTCGCACCGTACTGAGAACGCCCCTGTCGTCTATTTTCAACTCCAGCAGTATCTAATACTCCACGAATTACATGATATCGAACTCCTGGGAGGTCTTTAACACGACCACCTCTTACCAATACAATAGAGTGCTCCTGTAAATTATGACCCTCTCCCGGAATATACACAGTAACTTCATATCCTGATTGTAATCTCGCTTTGCATACTTTACGTAATGCTGAATTTGGTTTCTTCGGTGTGACTGTATAAACACGTGTACAAACTCCTCGTTTTTGCGGGTTACCGACAAGTGCAGCTGATTTCGTAATATTTTTAACAATTGTGCGTTTTTTCCGCACTAGTTGATTAATTGTTGGCATTTTTTAGACTGCCTCCTGTTTCTTTTCTTTTTCTTCGATTTTATTCGTTTTATAAATAAATTCTCTAAATCCAGTACCAACTGGTACCAAACGACCAACGATAACATTTTCTTTTAAGCCGATCAATCTATCTTTGCGTCCCTGAATAGAAGCTTCTGATAGAATTCTTGTTGTTTCTTGGAAAGACGCAGCTGATAGGAAACTTTCTGTTAACAGTGAAGCACGCGTTACACCAAGAAGAATTGGGTGATAATTTGCAGGTCTTAAGTTTTCCTGTGTTAATCGCAGATTCTCTTCATAGACTTTATATCGTTCGACAATTTCTCCTTCGATGAAACTCGAATCGCCCGGATCTTCGATTTTCACTTTTCTTAACATCTGTCGCACAATTACAGAAATATGTTTATCATTTATTTTGACTTTTTGTAATCGATAAACAGCTTGAATTTGATTGGTTAAAAACTCTTGAGCAGCAAGCCACCCCTTTACCCTTAGAATATCGTGTGGGTCAACTGATCCTTCGCTGAGCTTATCACCAGCTCTAACTAACTGACCATTTACAACAAGCAGATATTTACCATAAGGAATTTCGTATTCTTTAAAACTGCCGCCGTCAGAAATTACTTTAACATTTCTTATACCCTTTTCGGGTTCTCCAATATCTACGGAACCATCAATATCAGAAATTACCGCAGCATCTTTTACAATTTTTGCTTCAAATAAGTCTGCTACCTTTGGTAAGCCCCCGGTAATATCTTTTGTTTTTCCAAATTCCTGTAGCAACTTTGCTAATGTATCACCAGGTAAAACGTTAGTCTTATCTTCAACCATCAAGTATGCTCCTGATGGCAATGAATGTCGTTCAACGATATTATCTTTATCATCAACGACTAAAATGGACGGGTGAAGACGACGTTCTCGGTCTTCGATAATAATTCTCTCTATCCGCTCTGAACGTTCGTCAATATCTTCTGATAGAGTTATTCCCAATTTTATGTCTTCATAATTTATACGTCCTTTTTTATTTGCTGTTAAATATATGGAATATGGATCCCATTCGAACAATGTTGTACCAGCGGTGACTTGAGTACCAGATTCAACCCTTAGAATTGCACTTTTTGGTACACTAAATGGTAAAATACGACCTTCTCCAATTAAAGTAATTTTTCCGTTATTCAGTGTAACTGTTTCACCGTCACTGCGTTTTGATAGTTTTAAATTATCAAACTTTACTTTTCCGTCATATTTCGCAATGGCTTTTGTTTGTTCGCCAATTCTCGTAGCAATGCCGCCAATGTGAAATGTTTTCAATGTCAACTGTGTTCCAGGTTCACCAATTGATTGTGCAGCAACTACACCGACTGCTTCTCCTAATTCAACTAAACGACCGGATGCTAAATTACGACCATAACATTTGACACAAAGACCTTCTGGTGCTTCACAAGTCAGTACAGAACGAACTCGAATTGTTTCAATTCCAGAATTTTCAATTTCTTCAGCTATTACATCGGTAATTTCCTCACCAGAGTGAACAATGACTTCATTCGTTAGCGGATTTTGTATATCATCAAGAGCGATTCTTCCTGCTATCCTTTCTGACAGCGATTCAATAATTTCACCACCTTCACGTAATGCTGTAATTTCCTGTCCCAAAATTGTGCCACAATCTTCCATTGTAATTATTACACCTTGGGCAACATCAACTAATCGACGTGTTAGATACCCCGCTTCTGCTGTTTTTAAAGCTGTATCTGTCAATCCTTTTCTTGCGCCGTGAGTCGAAATAAAATACTCCCAGACTGATACACCCTCACGGAATGAACTTTTGATTGGTGTTTCAATTACTTCTTCTCTCACGGTGCCACGCTGTGGTTTAGCCATTAATCCACGCATACCACCAATTTGAGATGCTTGAGTCCGTGAACCTCGTGCCCCTGAATCGATTAACATAAAAATGGGATTAAAACCATCTTGGTCGCTCGCTAATTTCGCCATTAACGCTTCTTCGACTTCTGCAGTTGCTAATGTCCAAATATTAACAACTAAATTATATTTTTCACTATCTGTAATTAATCCACGACTATAGTTACTGTAAACTTTTTTCACTTCCGCATCGCTCTTTTTTAAAATTTGATACTTTTCCGGTGGGGTCACAACATCATCAATTCCTATAGAAAGACCCGATTTTGTTGCTATTATAAATCCCAACTCTTTTATCTTATCTAATAAATCCGTCATTTTACCAGTACCATAAACACGATAACAACGATCAACCAAGCTGACTAATTTTTCTTTGTTGTGAGTTTCATTTACAAATCGCAGCTCCTCAGGTAATATTTCATTAAAAAGAACCCGACCTACTGTTGTATTATATTTTTCATTCTTGTAACGAAATTCGATCAGTGTGTGAATCTTCACAAAACCCATTTCCCATGCAGTATGCACTTCCATAAAATCATCGTAGGTCTTTATCGATTTTGCTTTCTGCATAGGTGCTTTTGTTAAATAATAAATACCTGCAACAATATCTTGAGAAGGTGCAATTAATGGTCGCCCATGTGCTGGCGATAAAACATTATTTGTTGATAACATTAAAACAGCTGACTCTAAAACTGCCTCTGGTGTGAGTGGAATATGCACTGACATAGTATCGCCATCAAAATCAGCATTAAATGGTGGACATACCATTGGATGTATACCAATTGCTCGATATTCTGATAGAACTGGGAAAAAAGCCTGTACCGAAACTCGGTGAAGCGTCGGTGCACGATTTAATAGTACTGGGTGTTCTTTTGTAACTTCTTCTAATACTTCCCACACCTCTGGTGTTTCTCTTTTATATAAGAGCTTCGCGCTTTTTTCCCCTTCAGCAATATTTTTTTCTTCAAGTTTACGGATGATTTTAGGTTTAAATAGTTCGAGTGCCATTTCCTTAGGTAAACTGCACTGAGATAATTTAAGATTTGGATCAACAACGATAACCGAACGACCTGAATAGTCGACCCGTTTACCTAACAAATTATGTCGGAATCTCCCCTGCTTTCCTCTCAGTACTTCACATAGTGATTTCAGAGGTCGATTACCTTTACCGCGTATCGGTCTAGTTCTTTTTTCGTTATTAAATAGAGCATCAGCTGCATCCTGTAGCATCCGCTTTTCATTTTTTAATATTATTTCTGGAGTTTTAATACTTAAAAGATGCTTCAATCGATTATTTCGTACTATAACTCGTTTATATAAATCATTCAAATCTGATGTAACATACCGCCCACCATCTAATGGCACTAAGGGACGTAAATCTGGAGGAATAACAGGGAGTACGTCTAATATCATCCATTCTGGTTTGGAGTTAGAATTACGGAAAGCTTCAACGACACGTAGACGTCTTAATAACGCGAATCGTCGTGATGCTTCAAGTTTAATTTTAGCACGAAGTTCTGCTGCAAGGTCATCTAAATCAAGGCGAGTTAAAATATATTTCAACGCAAATGCACCAGTATCTGCAACAAATCCCTCATATTGATTTTTTACTTCTATATACTCTTCATCCGTAATTAAGTCCGTTGGTTTATATGATGAGTTACCTTTTTCTAATACTATATAAACTTCATAGTTTATTATACTTTCCACTTCGTTTGATGATAAACCTAAAATAAGCGCAACTTTTGATGGTGGTACTTGATAAAAAATTGTGTTTGCAACCGGTATTACAAGTTCGATATGTCCCATCCGTTCACGCCTCACAGCAGAAGTTGTAACTTCTACCCCGCATCGGTCACAAACAATTCCTTTATAACGTATTTTTTTATACTTGCCACAATTACATTCATAGTCATTAACCGGACCAAAAATCCGCTCACAAAATAACCCGTCACGTTCAGGTTTCTGAGTTCGGTAATTAATTGTTTCTGCTTTTGTTACTTCACCACTTGACCAGCTACGAATAGCTTCCGGCGAGGCAATTTTTAATCGCAAAACATCAAAATCTAAGAAATCTTTCTCGGTCATGATTGCTCCTTTTCTGGAATCAACTCCAGTCCTAATCCAGCTAATTCCTTTACTAAAACCGAGAACGATGCGGGAATTTTTGGGGCTGGCGGATTTTCGCCTCGTATCAGTGCATTATACAAAGCGCTACGACCTTCAACATCATCCGATTTTATTGTTAACATTTCCTGTAAAGTATTTGCAGCACCATACGCTTCTAACGCCCATACTTCCATTTCGCCGAATCGTTGTCCTCCAAATTGTGCTTTACCGCCCAGTGGTTGTTGTGTAATTAGTGAATAATGACCCGTAGAACGAGCGTGAATTTTATCATCAACCATATGAATTAATTTCAGCATATATATGTACCCAACGACGAGTTTTTTATCAAAAGGTAAACCAGTTCTACCATCATACACCGTTACCTTACCATCTTCCGGTAAACCAGCTTTTTTAAGTTCGACTTTTATTTCATCAACTGTTGCACCCTCAAAAACAGGGCAAATAGCTTGGTAATCTAAAACTTTGGCTGCCCATCCTAAATGAGTTTCTAAAACCTGACCGATATTCATACGAGAAGGAACTCCCAGTGGATTCAGTATTATTTCGACTGGTGTGCCATCTTCTAAGTACGGCATATCTTCACGTGGTAAAACTTTACTCACAACACCTTTGTTACCATGTCGACCTGCCATTTTATCACCAACCGATAGTTTTCGTTTCTGAGCAATAAATATTACAACTGATTTCAGAACACCATGTGGTAATTCATCACCTCGAGTAAGTTTTTCGATATCATTTTTCACATTTTTATCAAGAACTTTAAGCTTTTTCTCATAATCTTCCAGAGCAGTTTTTATTTCCTCGATTTTCTTATCATTACTTACGAGTCTTGTCAGGCTAGAAATTTTTGATGGGCGGTTATTCTGAAAAAACTCTTTTGTGAATTCTTCGCCGCTTTTCAGGATTAGCTTATTTTTATGGTCATGAACATTGATTTTTGCTTTTTCATTAATAAGCGAGTTAATTAATTTTGTATCCAATTCGGTGGTAAGGAAGTTCTTTCTCATCTCATGATTCGCTTTAATTTCCTCAGCTCTTTCGGCTTCCGTTCTTCTTGTCAAAGCATCACTATTGTGACGTGATAAAATACGATGGTCGATTACAATGCCTGAAACGCCTGGTTCAACTCTTAATGATGTATCACGAACATTTGCTGCTTTTTCTCCAAATATTGCGCGCAGTAATCTCTCTTCTGGTGTAAATTCAGTTTCACCTTTTGGAGTTATACGACCTACAAGAACATCGCCCGGTCCAACTTTTGCTCCAACCCGAATAATTCCAAATTCATCTAAATGAGCCAATTCTTCTTCGGTTACCCCGGGAATATCCCGTGTAATTTCTTCTGGACCTAATTTTGTATCGCGAGCTTGAAGTTCAAATTCGAGTATTTGTATGGAACTAAACTGGTCTCCTTTAATCAGGTCTTCTGATACAATAACCGCATCTTCATAATTATAACCATACCATGGTACAAAAGCTACTAAGATATTTCTTCCTAATGCAAGTTGTCCGTTTTCCGTACCCGGACCATCTGCTAACAAATCTCCCCTTTTAACTTTCTGTCCTGGTTCCACAACTGGTTTCTGCGACAAGCAGGTATATTGATTAGATTTCAAGAACTTTTTAAGTTTATACTCTTTCAATCCGCTTTCGGTGCTTAAGACAATATTTGAAGCATCAACTTTTATTACTGTACCGTTATCCGATGCACTTAATACCGTACCGGAAGCAAATGCAAACTTTCCTTCAACGCCGGTTCCGACTAATGGTTTTTCTGGCAGCATAAGCGGTACTGCTTGTCTTTGCATATTTGCTCCCATTAATGCACGGTCAGCGTCATCATGCTCTAAGAACGGTATCATGATAGTTGTTGGAGCAAATAATTGCTTTGGTGTGATATCCATGTAATCAACTTTATCAGGTGTTATGGTTATTACATCGCCCTTCTTGCGACACACAATATCTCTACTAGCAAATTTTCTATCATCATCTAATATTGTGTTAGCTTGAGCAATACAAAATGCTTCTTCTTCTTCGGGATTCAGATATTCTATTTTTTTCGTCACGACGCCATCTTTAACTTTCCAATAAGGACTAGTAATAAAACCAAACTGGTCAATATTAGCATATGTGGCAAGGGTAGCAATTAACCCGATATTTGGACCTTCGGGTGTCTCAATCGGGCAAACCCGACCATAATGTGAATAATGAACATCGCGCACTTCGAATCCCGCAGTTTCTTTTGTCAGACCACCTGGTCCTAACGCAGAAATTCTTCGTTTATGCGTTAATTCAGTTAGAGGATTTATCTGTTCCATAAACTGAGACAATTGGTTTTGGGTGAAGAACTTTGTTACAGCATTAGCAACAATACGGCTGTTGACTAAATCATTAGGTGTCGCTTTACTCAGGTCAAGATAAGTGACTCGTTCTTTTATATTTTGCACAAGCTGCAGTAATGCATTACGGAACTGGTTTTCCAAAAGTTCACCAACTCGCCGTACTCTACGATTTGCCAGATGGTCGATGTCATCAGCAGCATAACGCTTTTCTTTAAATTCAAGCAGCTTTTTGATAACTAAAAAGAAATCTTTTTCGGTTAACGATGTATTAGACAAATTAGAATCGGTATCAATTCTTCGTGATAACTTATATCGACCAACTTTGCCTAAATCAAACCTTCGACCATCAAATAACATACCGAGAATAACACTCTTTGCAATATCTGTTGAATGCGGCACAATGTTGCGAAGCCGTATATAAATTTTCTTTATTGCCTCATCAAACGGCATTCTTTTATCAGCATGAAATGTTTTAATCATGGTCGATAACCCAATTTCACCGGCTTCGGATGAATATGCCTTTTTAATATTCTTAGATTCAAGTAACTCGATCAGTTCTTCAGTAATTACATCACCGGTATCCGCGTGCACCTCTTTATTTTCACCATAAATTGACCTAGCAATGACTTGTCCAATCTCTAATGGTCGTTCTGCCACCGGGAACAGTGTTTTAAAAGCACCTTCGTATGAATACCCCATTGCCTGGAAAAAAGTTGCAGCATTAATTCTTCGGCGACGGTCTAAAATAACTGATAAAATATTGTTTTTATCAATAACAAACTCTGCCCACGCGCCTCGATAGGGTATTAATAATGCTGAATATTCTTCCCCTTCACGCACAAAATAGAGACCAGGTGAACGGTGTAGCTGACTAATTACAACCCGTTCGATCCCGTTAATAATAAATGTACCGCCATCAGTCATATAAGGAATTTCACATAGAAATACCTCTTCTTCAATAATATCTTTTGTCTTATCACTATCCGGTTCCTTTTTTCTGAGCCGAAGAGTTATCTTTAACGGAACGGTGTAAGAAACCATTTTCTCAATGGCTTCTTCTGGTGTATATTTAGGATTACCAAGAATATAACCTATATATTCCAACTGGAAATTCTTCCTGGTATCTTCAATATTCAGTGCTTCGCTAAATAAAGCTTCCAGTCCAATGTTCTTGCGCTCTTCTGGCAGCACACCTGTTTGCAGCAGTGAACTGAACGATTCCAGCTGAATGGCAAGTAAATCAGGTATTTCTAAGTATGATTTTGTCTTAGAAAAGTCTTTTACTTCCATGCTTACTTAACCTCCACTTTTGCGCCAACCTCCTCTAATTTTGCCTTAATTTTATCGGCTTCTTCTTTGGTTGCACCCTCTTTAATCATCGATGGTGTTTTATCAATAACGTCTTTTGCTTCTTTTAAACCGAGATTGGTCAAAGCGCGTAATTCTTTTAGAACCTGAATCTTTTTATCACCAACTGATACTAAAGTTACATTAAATTCACTCTGTGCTTCTTCGGCTGGAGCCGCGACTCCGGCTTGAGCACCACCGACACTTTGAGCTGCGGCTGGTGCAAATGCAGCAGCGGTGATTCCAAACTTCTCTTTTAAGGCAGACACTAATGCTGCCAATTCTGTTACGGTTAATACTTCAATTGAAGTTAATATTTTTTCAACTGATTCTTTCTTTTCTGTCATTTTTCCTCCTAGGAATTTCTAATATATTATTTTTAATTTTTTTATTTATTTTAAAGTTCATATGATATAAAAATATTTCCCATTTCGACGAATTCTTTCACTAACTATCTTTACCAAATTATCAACTACTTGGGTTTTCCTTTGAGCGGATATCTTTTAGTTCTTCTAACCCAGAAACAAGTTGTCTGATTAAAGCTTCTAATACAAATACCAATTCGGCTACTGGTTGCGATAAACAACCGACCAATTCTGCCATCAGTTCTGGCTTGCTTGGCAGTTGTGCCAGAAAATCGAATTGTGATGAGCTGTAGACTGATTTTTCTAAATAAGCGCCTTTTATTTTAAGGTCCGCATTTTTTTTCGAGAATTCCTTTAAAGTTTTGGCCGGTGTAATCGCGTCTTCATACGACAAAAATAAAGCAGTTGGACCAGTCAAGAAACTTTCAATTCCATCAATACCGGATTCGTTCAGGGCTTTCTTGGTTATGCGGTTCTTGACTACTTTGACTTTAACACCCATATTACCCATCTTATGCCGTAGTCCGGTTATATCAATCGCTTTTATTTTACTGCAGTCAGCAAAATAAATCGCTTTGGCATCGCCAACCATCTTTTTTATTTCTTCCAGTTTCATCTGTTTTTCTTGTGCTGCCATAATTAGGTTTCCTTCCGTGCTAATTCTGTTATTTCTTTATGGTCTAATAAATACCCAGGACCCATTGTTGAAGATAATGTTATCGTCCGCAAAAATTGCCCTTTGACCGATGCTGGTTTTATCTTTTGTATCTCAGAAATAACCGCCAGAATATTCTTTTCTAATTTATCCTGTGCGAAAGAAGCTTTACCAACTATCGCATGCACATTTCCGGTTTTATCGGTTTTAAACTGAATTCTGCCTGCTTTGAGACTTTTAACCGTAGTGCCAACATCAAAAGTTACTGTTCCAGTTTTCGGTGATGGCATCATTCCCTTGGTGCCTAGAATTTTTCCCAATTTTCCGACTTCTGACATTACATCCGGTGTTGCAACCACCATATCAAAATCTAACCATCCTTCTTTGATTTTATTAATATACTCGTCAAAACCGACAAAATCGGCACCGGCATCTTTTGCTTCTTTATCTTTTTCACCACGGGTGATAACAAGTATTCGAACAGCCTTACCACTACCGAATGGCAAAGATACTATTCCACGGACTGTTTGGTCCTGTTTTTTCGGGTCGATACCAAGATTAATCGCTAAATCTACGGTTTCATCAAACTTTACATTGGCGGTTGCTTTAACTCTTTGCACTGCCTCAGTCAACGTATAAGCGGGTTTCTTTTCAATTTTTGTTTCTAAACCACGATAGCGTTTACTCCGTTTTGTCATATTAGTCCTCCACCACTAATCCCATCGCGTTTGCTGTACCTTCGACAATTTTCATCGCTGCTTCAACCGTATTCGCATTCAAGTCTGTCATCTTTTTAGTAGCAATATCCTTAACTGCCTGTCTTGAAACTTTACCGACTTTATTCCGATTTGGTTCTCCCGAGCCCTTAGCCAATCCTGCCGCCTGTTTTAATAGTATTGCCGCTGGTGGTGTCTTGGTGATAAATGTAAATGTTCGATCTTGATAGACAGTCAATACTGCCGGAATGATAATTCCTGGCGGTTGATTTTTAGTCTGCGCATTAAACTGCTTACAGAATTCCATAATATTAACGCCATGCTGACCTAACGCCGGACCAACCGGTGGTGCCGGTGTTGCTTGACCAGCTGGAACTTGAAGCCGTACTATCGCCGTTATTTTTTTCGCCATAATTACTCTCCTAAAAAGAGCTATTAGCTATAAGCTTATAGCTTGTTATTTTCATCATATTGCCTGCACTTCAAAGAAATCTAAATCAATCGGTGTTGGACGACCGAAAATTGTTACAATTACCTTGATTCTGCGACGGTCTGGATAAATCTCTTCCACTGTGCCAGAAAATCCCATAAACGGACCATTAGTAACTTTAATCGGTTCACCTTGTTTATATGGCACTTCTGGTCGTGATTTGTCGCTGCCTGATTTAATCTGTTCTAAAATTGCAGCAACCTCTTTCTCATCTAAAGGTGTTGGTTGCTTTTTTGTACCTAATACATGAGTCACACCCGGTATCGAGTTTACCAGATTAAAGCTTTCTTCGCCGGGTTCCATTTCAACAATGATGTATCCCGGATACATTCGTCGTTCTTCCTGATCTGGTGCAGATTTACCTTTCTTAAATTTGGTAATATGTTCAGTTGGAACGATGACATTGTATTCTTCTTTTTCATCTATTTTTGTTTTACCAAATAGATGACCTAAATTCTCTTTGTCAATAGTTTTCACTAAAATATCTCTCACCTTTTTTTCCTGCTTTGTATACGTATGAACGACGAAATATTTCATCTTAAAACCAGATGTAATAATTGACGAAATATCAGGTCACAAAGCATAATAAACGCAGCCATTATAACCGAGAGCACTATCACAACAACCGTTGTCTGAAACAGGTCGCGGGGCTTTGACCAGCTGACCTTTTTCATCTCGCTTATTACATTTTTAATGTATTGTCTTATTCTCTTAAATATATTCACATTCATTACAGGCGTGGAGGGATTTGAACCCCCAACCCCCGGATTTGGAGTCCAGTGCTCTAGCCGTTGGAGCTACACGCCTATTTCACTTCCCTGTGTCCTGTATGTTTCCGACAAAAGGGACAGTATTTATTAAATTCAGCGCGTTCCTGACTCTTTTTGTTTTTCGTTGTCGTATAGTTTCGATTCTTGCATTCTTTGCAAGCTAGTGTAATAATCGGTCTCATTATTCAATGACTTTGGTTACAACGCCAGCACCGACGGTTTTACCGCCTTCACGAATTGCGAAACGGGAACCAACTTCCAATGCAATGGTTGTAATGAGTTCAACTTCGAGATTGGCGTTATCGCCAGGCATAATCATTTCAATACCCGATTGTAATTTAACCGAACCAGTCACGTCGGTTGTACGGACATAGAACTGCGGACGGTAACCCTGGAAGAATGGTGAATGTCTACCGCCTTCATCTTTGGTTAATACGTAGACTTCCGCCATGAACTTTTTATGTGGATGAATTGTTCCCGGGGTTGCTACAACCATACCACGCATCACTTCGTCTTTTTCAACACCTCGTAATAGAATACCGACATTATCACCAGCAAGAACTTCATCAAGAGTTTTGCGGAACATTTCTAAGCTGGTTGCAACCGATTTCCACTGTTTATCAAAACCGATAATTTCAATTTCTGTGCCGGGTAATAATTTACCTCGCTCCACTTTACCGGTAACGACCGTTCCACGACCGGTGATCGAGAAAATGTCTTCAATCGGCATAAGGAATGGTTTATCAGTTTCACGTACTGGTTGTGGAATAAAGTCATCAAGTGCTTTTATTAAATCTAATATTGGTTTGCAGTCTGGACAATCTTCTTTGCCACATGCACATGCCAATGCTTTCATTGCGCTGCCGCGGATAATCGGTGTTTTATCGCCAGGGAACTCATATTTATTAAGAATATCACGGATTTCTAAATCGACTAAGTCAACTAATTCCGTATCGGTGACCAAATCAATCTTATTAAGAAACACAACAATTGCCGGCACATTAACCTGTCTGGCTAATAATACGTGTTCTTTTGTTTGTGGCATCGGACCGTCAGCAGCCGAGACAACCAGAATTGCTCCGTCCATCTGTGCGGCACCGGTAATCATATTTTTAATATAATCAGCGTGTCCCGGACAGTCGATATGAGCATAATGTCTCTTTTCACTTTCGTATTCAACATGGGAGACGGCAATAGTTAAAATTTTAGTTTCATCGCGTCGTCCCTGTGAGATACTTGCTTTTGCTATTTCGTCGTAGGTTTTAAACTGTGCCAATCCTTTTGTCGCTAAAACTTTAGTGATTGCTGAAGTTAACGCTGTCTTGCCATGATCAACGTGTCCAATTGTACCAACGTTGATATGGGGCTTTGTTCGTGCATATTTAGCTTTCGCCATTATCGCCTCCCACAAATATATAATTTTCTCATTTTATTTTTCTTTTCAATTTACTTTTACAAGCCCACGGTCGGAATTGAACCGACGACCTCTTCCTTACCAAGGAAGTGCTCTACCGACTGAGCTACATGGGCAGAATTATAATAATCTATAATTATATAGATTTTTAATTATTTGTCAATAATTATTTTAATAAATGCTCAGTTTTTAAAATAACAATTTGAGACGTATTTTCTCTATCTCAGTAAACACGAAAAAAGACGATTTTTTCTTTTTACCCACGTTTCGTGTTTTCGTGGTAAAGTTTTAACAGCGGAGAACGGGACTCGAACCCGCAGCCTTCTGCTTGGAAGGCAGAAGCTCTACCATTGAGCTATCTCCGCACATTATACAATAACTGGACAGGGGGGGATTCGAACCTCCGAAGTCAATTGACAGCAGATTTACAGTCTGCCCCCGTTGGCCGCTTGGGTACCTGTCCGAACAATTATTTTACAAGCCGACAGAGGGATTCGAACCCCCGACCTGAGGTTTACAAAACCACTGCTCTACCGACTGAGCTATGTCGGCACAAACAAAACTATAATAGAAAATTATTACTTAGTCAAGATTATTTAATTATGAACAAAAAACTAAGCTATCTTACTATCTGTCTATGATGCGGAATATTCCCCAAATAATAAATCCAACACCGAGCCCAAGCAGAACTCCAGCGCCAGCATTTTTAAATAAAATGCCTATGCCCAATCCAATAAACATAAAACCTGGTATGAAAAGTCCTGCCCCGCGTCTTCTCTTACATTGTTCGTCCATATTAACTCCTTTCTATAATCCATATCATGAAATTATATATTCTATATAATAAAAATCAAGTGTTAATAATGTAAGTAAAGAGAACTGCAACATTACAAAAATGAAAGATATAAATAATCATTACAAAAATATGGGTCCGACTTGACTTATCAAATCGGACCCGTTTTTAATTATCGGCAATTATTGCACAATCAATTTTATTTCCTTCTGATTCGTGTTGTCAGTATAGCGTAAGAAGTAGACGCCCGCTACAACTTTCTGATTGTTGTCGTTAGTACAATCCCAAGTTGTATTGTAATATCCGATATTGAATTTGTCATTCACAAGTGTTTTAATGATTCGACCAGTTGCATCATAAATCGAGATTGTGACGCGGGATTCTACTGGTATCTGCCAGCGAATTGAGGTCACACCATGGAATGGGTTAGGATTATTCTGCATTAACCCGAAAACTTGTGGCAATGCGCTAACTGCACCTTGAGGAGGAGTTAGTGGCTGATGACGGACATAGTAGAATCGTTCAAGTGAATTGTTTTCTGGTGTCGAATCAACGCCCGGTCGCATCTCAATGTAACAATAAAATCTATACAACCCTGTATCAGTTGGCACCCAACCCGAAGACGTGGATAGACAAACGTAAGATCTTGGGTTCAATGTGCGGTCTACGTATTGAGAGTATCCAGTTATATTGGTCCTTGCTTTAATAACCTTGCACCATAGACGGAAACCCGCGGCCGGACCGGCAGGTGAATTCGAGATAACTGCCGCTGTATTATAAGCAATACCAACCGATATCGTTTCCGGAGCCAGCACTCTACCTCTTAATAAAGCAACGTAGTTCACCTGTAAGTCATACTTGCGCGGCTTGACAATAAATTTCTTCCATTTCGAATCATTAGACGGAATCATATCACCCGCCATTCTGACCGAAGCACGAATCGTATGATAGGTTGGTGCACTGAGCCAAAATAAATCACCGTAAACCGGACGCCATGCGGGCATACTTTCCCGGGTTTGACCAGGATTAATCGTGATAACTTTGAAGGTGTCGTAGACTATGACTGAATCAAGCGGGTTGACCGATATATTGCAGAAACTATCATATTTTACACGAAAGCGCCATATTTTCACTGATAGTGTGCAAGTTTCAATCGTGGTTGGGAAACTATTATTGCCAACCAAAATTATCGGGTAAAATAAGGTGCGATTAACTACGCTGTCTGCGGGCTGAATAATCGAATCTACTGACACATCAGTAGTTCGAATTATAAAATCAGCATCACTTGCGTCCTGAATAATTACTGGGCCGGTTGAATTCAAAGCCTGCACCGTAATTCGACATGTGGCAGAATTAATTACTGGCACAAGCCAGTTATATGTTGATTCAGTCGTTGCAACATTATGGCTAATTGTATCAGTCCAAGTAGAACCGCTGTTTCTTGAAAGCAGCAATCTATACCGTGCAAAGCCAGAACCGAATGTCCGCCATTTAATAATCTGATTGCTTCCGCTTGACCAACTTTCACCGCCATTAGGTGACAGCAACGTAATACCCCTTGAATACCAGACATCGTTTTTATAAGCGGACGCATCAGCTCCACCCATCACCCACATCTTATTATCAAACACAACCGAAGTGTGGCCTTCCCTTGCTGGCCATCCAGCATTAGCAGTTGCTTGTGTCCAGTTTATACCATTAGATGAATACCAGACATCATTTCTGAAACCTGAACACTTACACCCCCCCATAGGGTATGAATTCATAAAGGAAAGTAGTTACACGTTTGTTTTTGGTATTGATTAGCCTATTTATTTCAGTATATACTACAGAAGAAATTAAACCATCTATTACAGATGTTATTTCTCTATCCAGGAGCAAATCTATCACGAATTATTTTCTGAAATAAAACAGAGGGTATTTCAGGTCATTGAACTTGGAATCTATTATGGGGTTAATTAGGAAATACATGAGTCCATAAGAAAATTAAAAACGTAATATATTATTCCTTGGCAAAGAAATCTTTTATCGCATCGATTGAAAAAGTTAAAGGTATATTTTTCGGTAAAGAGTAAATAAAAGACTTACCGTAATCACGAAGCACAATTCTCTTGTCCAGAACACAGACAACTCCGCGGTCGTTTTTATTCCGAATCAAGCGGCCGAAACCCTGCCGGAATTTTAACACTGCATTTGGCAACTGAAATGTTGAAAATGGTTCGAATTGGTTTTTTCTTAATTGTTCGCATATCCCCTGTAATCTCGGGTCATCGGGTACATCGAATGGCAAGCGCACAATTACAAGACAACTCAATGCTTCACCTGGCACATCTATCCCCTGCCAGAACGACTGCGTGGCAAAAAGCACTGAAGAAATATCATTCTTAAATTTATCGAGTAATTCAAATGTCGATTCCTTGCCTTGAATAAGAAATTCAAACTTGCTTTTTTCAACCAAATCGTAAGTCTTCTGCAATGAATCAAAGCTCGTAAAGAGCACTAATGCCCGTCCTTTGGTCAGAGTCAGAATATTATCAATCGCGGCTGCAATACTCTGAAAAAACTTATTATCTTCAGTCGGCATCGGCAAATCAGTAGGAATAACCAGTAATGCTTGTTTGTTAAAATCGAACGGTGAATGCAGAAGCAGGGTTTTAACATTATCCATTCCTAGCCGGCTCTTGATAAAACTAAAATCCTTATTGACGGTCAGAGTTGCGGATGTAAAAATCATTGATGGTATTTTTTCCGCAACCTTTTTCTTAAATAACTGCGAAACATCAATCAATGCGCTTTCGAGAAAAATTAGCGGCGTGCGTTTATTGATTTGAGTGTTCGTTTCTATCCAATATACGGAATTTTTATCATCACTTGCCAAAAAATCTGAAATACTCTGTCGATAAATGTCCAGTCGCTTTATCAGGCTTTTTAATTCCAGGTCCAAATCGTCGTCTAAATTGTCTTTTTTTGATTCTAATAAGCTAGTCGCTAACGATGCGAACATTTTGTCTATGCTGTTTTCGACTGGCGGCGGATGTTTGGTTCTAATTTTACTGTCATACATCGGAATTAAATTTTGAAATTGCAAGAACATCCCATCAACTATCTGATGAGCCTCTGATATCAGTTTGTCAATATCCCGCTTCAGCGCATTGGATATTTCGATATGAGTAAGTAAGCCGGCATTTGTGTTCGGGTTATGAATTGAATTTAGTAGCCGATGTATTCCAAAGTTAGAAATCTCCAGACCGAAAAAGTTAGCCGCGACTTCTTCGAGACGGTGAGCTTCATCAAATATTACCGCTTCGAATTTTGGTAATATCATATATCCGGCTTCGACATTAGCAAAAAATAGGAAATGGTTGGTTATCAGGATATCCGCTTTAAACCATTCGTTGCGGGCTCGGAAATAATAACAATTGTCGTAATGCGGACATTTTTTATATTTACAGTTATCGCCATTGCGTCCGATTTTTTCTACTAATCGCCCCAGCATATGCGGATATTCTGGAATAATTCCCGAACCGCCATTATCCAACCACCCCTGCAATTTCTCCAGTTCGGCAAATTCATATGGCGAATCAAATAGACCATAATTTAAGACTCCGCTCATCCGGCGGCGACATATATAATTCTCCTGACCAAAAATAACCGCACAGTTTATCTCATTGATTTTGTCATTCTGAGTAAGATGAAGAATTTCCTTGATTATCGGTATATCCTTTTTTATCAGCTGATTTTGAAGTATTTTTGTATATGTCGAAATGAGCACTTTTTCTTTCTTCTCTTGTGCCCAAAGCGCGGCTGGTAACAAATATGCTAAACTCTTGCCGACCCCAGTTCCGGCTTCAACAAAAAGTTTTTCTTTATTTTTTAGTGCCTGATACACCGCAATTGCCATATCCCGCTGTTCGGTTCGCTCTTCGAAATTATCGATAATCGATGACAACTGACTCGGCGAAGAAAAAACCTGCCCTACGACTTTTTCAATTAGCACGATTATTAGTTATTGGGAATCATTTTGATTCGTATTTTCAATAAATGGATATTCTTTCATAAAGACGGTATCAAAATCGAATATATTGTGAAAGTCTTCTTTCTGATCTTCACTGGTTTTGCTCAGCAGTTCGGTATCAATCAAATTGAACACTATTTCACCAATATCATCGGTTGTTTTAATGCCCCAGGATTCTAAAACTGTCTTTGCCATTATACCATAATCTTTTATCGCTAATGTTTTTAAACCTTGTAATAGGTCAAAACCGGTAACGTGCTTGGTTTTACCAGTTTGGACTCGGGCAACTTCCAAAGATGCCAGAACAAAACCGTACGCTTCTGATTTATATCGGGAATCTTTACTTAGAATTTCATTAATTGGGTCAACCATCTATTGAATCAATAATCACATTAATTGAAAATTTATATTTTCTAATCAGGTTCAGCAGTGTTTTAATGCTTGCTCTAAATCAGCGATAATATCGTGTACATCTTCAATCCCTACTGATATTCTAACCAGACCTTCTGAAATGCCAGATTCTTTTAACGCTTGTTTTGAATAACTTGAATGGGTCATTGATGCCGGATGTTCGATTAAAGTTGCAGCATCACCAAGACTGACCGCACAGACACATAATTTGACGCTATTCATTAATTTCCGGCCCGCTTCTCTTCCGCCTCTAAGTTCAAATGCAATCATCGAACTGAAATTCAACATCTGTTTTTTAGCAATTTGATATTGGGGGTGTGAGGTGAGTCCTGGATACCTAACACGAGAAACTTTAGGGTGATGCTCTAAAAACCTTGCCACTTCTAAACCATTTCGATTGTGCGCTTCCATTCTGACCGCCATTGTCCTTAAACCACGCAACAAAAGCCAAGCATTAAACGGACTAATAATTGCTCCCAGGTCTCGTATCGTATAGTCTTTGACGTAATTAATGAAATCTTGTTTTCCAATTACCACACCGCCGACCGTATCACCATGTCCGCTTATGTATTTTGTCGCACTATACATAACAATATCCGCACCTAAATCTAATGGTTTCTGATTGTAAAACGATGCAAAAGTATTATCGACCGCGAGTAAGGCTTTATTTTTATGAACAAGTTCTGCGGTTGCTTTTATGTCAATAATATCAATTGTTGGATTTACTGGCGTTTCGATGACAATTAGTTTCGTTTTCTTCGTTAGTGATTTTCGGACATTGGTAAGAAAGTTGTCGGATTTTGCCCATATGACTTTTATCCCCCAGCGCGGTAAAATATCAACCATAAAAGAATACGAACAACCATATATAGGATAAACTGCAATTATTTCGTCGCCAGAATTGCAGATTGAAAGAACCGTTCCTGATATTGCTGCCATCCCGGATGCAAAAGCACAGGCAGCTTCACCGCCTTCAAGATACACCATTTTATCTTCAAATGCTTCAATAGTAGGATTGCCTAATCTTGTATAGAAGTATCCTTTTTTTTCTTTTGCAAAGATCGCTGCACCAGCTTCAGCACTTTCAAAAGTAAAAACCGCGCTCTGATAAATAGGAACCGATAAAGCGCGTGTCTTGAGGTCAGTTAGTATCTGTTTACCATGAACAACATCGGTTGCGATATTTCTTCGCATTTTTGGTTTCTTCTTTTTCATTTTAATCCCTTTCTATTCTGATAGTTCTATTAAAACTCCATTAGTGCTTTTAGGTGAAATAAATGCAATCTTATGTCCCATTGCACCGATTCTCGCTTTTTCGTCAATTAATGCGACACCATTTGTTTTTAACGTTTCTAATTCGTCTTCGATATTATTTACATTAAAACACAAATGATGTATTCCTTGCCCTCGTTTTTCTAAAAATTTAGCAATCGGTGTCTCTGCACTCAATGGCTCGAGTAGTTCAATTTTATATGATTCTAATTTGAAGACTGCTATTTTCAGCTTCAGTTCCTGCATTTCGACAATTTCCGGTTCACCTAAATGTAAAACATCACGGTAGATTTTTACTGATTCATCGATTGATTTAACTGCAATACCGATATGATTAAGATTTTTTAACATCATACTCCCCAAATATGTTTCTTAAAACATTGCATATTTCTTCAAGTGTCGCCCGGTTTCTACAACATTCAATTATCGGTGGCATAAGATTTTCATTACTACTAGCAATATTCTCTAATTTTAACAGGATTTCCTTAACTTTAATTTCTTTTCTTTTATTTCTGAAAAATTTCAGTTTCCTTTTTCGTTGCACAGCTAATTGCGGTGATACTTTTAATGTCTTTATTGGTTGTGATTTCTTTGTTTTATCCGTGAAAACATTGATACCAATAACCTTTTTTTGATTATCCTCAATCGCTTTCTGATAACGATATGCTGATTCCTCTATTTTACGTTGCATGTATCCCGATTCAATACATTTTACTGCACCACCTAAGCTATCGATCTCTTTTAGTAACGACAATGCTGATTCTTCTACCTCATCCGTCAATTTCTCTAAGTAATAAGCACCGCCTAACGGATCAGCAACCTCAGATACCGATGATTCATAACTCAATAGTTGTTGAGTTCGAAGCGCAATTGTAACCGCTTTTTCACTAGGTAACGCAAGTGCTTCATCAAATGAATTTGTATGCAAACTCTGTGTTCCGCCTAATACCGCTGCCAGAGCTTGAATTGTGACACGGACAATATTGTTCTCTGGTTCCTGGGCAGTTAAAGTTGAACCACAGGTTTGAGTATGAAATCTTAGCATCCACGATTTTGGGTCTTGTGCATGAAAGTGTTCTTTCATAATTCTTGCCCAGATTCTTCGCCCGGCACGAAACTTAGCAATTTCTTCAAGTAAATTATTATGGGCGCCGAAAAAGAATGAAAGTCTTGGTCCAAAATCGTCTATATTAAGACCACGTTTTAAAGCTGCATCAACATAAGCGATACCATTCGCGATTGTAAAAGCTAATTCTTCAACTGCGGTTGCACCAGCTTCCCGGATATGATAACCGGAAATAGAAATAAAATACCATTTAGGGACATATTTCGAGCAGTACTCGCATAAATCAATCGTCAATCGCATTGATGGTTTAACCGGGAAAATATAATTACCCCTCGCAATATATTCTTTTAAAATATCATTTTGCACTGTCCCTGACAGATTCTCCTGTGCCACACCTTTATCCTGTGCATTTACAAAATACATTGCTAATATCATTGAAGCAGTCGCATTGATTGTCATTGAAGTTGATACTTTATCTAATGGTATCTTGTCAAATAGTCGTGCCATATCCGATACTGTACTGATAGCGACACCGACTTTCCCTTCCTCGCCTAATGCTCTTTGACTATCTGAATCATAGCCAAGCTGGGTCGGCAAGTCAAATGCAACTGAAAGTCCGGTCTGTCCCTGTTTCAATAAATAGCGAAACCGCTCGTTAGTTTTTTTCGCATCACCAAAACCGGCATACTGTCGCATTGTCCAGAGTCGACCTTTATACATATTGGAATAGATACCTCGGGTAAAAGGATATTTTCCTGGGTCAGAAAGATTTGTTTCGTAATTAAAATCAGTTAAATCAGTCAATTTATAAAAATCTTTCACTAAAAATTATACTACTTAATTTATACTCGATGTCAAGTTATTCATCCATTAATTTCACTTGACTTTATTTTATCTTGATATATAAATATATTGATTTATTTGGAGGCAAAATGAAACAATCATTCGTTTTATTTTTATTAATTTTAAATATTATCTTTGGGCAGATTGAACGAATAACGACAACTGATGTCAGTAGCAAAATCGGGCAAATAAATCAAATAGAAAAACTAAATATCAAAGAACCGAATGCGGGAACAAGAGATTTACAATATTTACCAGGTTGGCCTGTGAGAACATCAAACAATCCGCAGTTTAGTCCGGTTCGGGGAGTAGCTCTGGCTGATTTTAACGGCGATGGAAAACTTGAAATAATCAGATCTACTACTACAGGTCAACTCTATGTCTGGAAATACGACGGCACTTTATATCCGGGTTGGCCCAAGACTCTGAATAATGGTGGTCAGGAAGCACCTGCAGTTGCTGATGTTGACCTTGATGGAAATTATGAAATTTGTGTTGTAACTCGTGGTCTTACCACTGGCGGAAAAGTGTATCTTTTTGATGAGAATGGAAACAATAAACCAGGATGGCCTTTTACTGGCCCTCATAATGGTAATTTTGCTGGTAGTCCGTGCCTCGCTGATATTAATGGAGATGATACATTAGAAATTATCACTGCGGAACGAAATTATCCCATCGGTCATCTATTTATACTTAAATATGATGGAACAGTCATAAGAAGTTGCTCACTCAACCATGTGCCAGCGGTTACACCAGCCGTTGCTGACATTAATCATGATGGTATCAAAGAAATCGTTTATTGTTCATACAGTTCGATATATGTTTTCCGACCTGACGGGAGTTTACTTTCCGGATGGCCTCAAATCAATCCCAACGGTCGTTCTTTTTCATATCAATCACCGGCTTTAGCCGATATTAATAACGATGATACCTTAGAAATTATTTCCGCAATGCATCAGAACGGTGGTGGAGTTTATGCTTGGCGATATAATGGAACGTTATTATCGGGCTGGCCTTATAATTTGTCGCGATGGACATACTGTCCACCTTCGGTTGCTGATCTTTATCGAAATGGTGATATTAAAATTATTTGTGGCGTAAGCGGTTCAGGAATACCAATTGATGCTTTATATGCGTATGATCGATATGCTGGAGTTTTACCTGGATTTCCAGTAAACCAGCAAAGTGGCGATGCCGCCGAAGGAAGTATTACGGTTGCAGATATTGATGGAAACGGCGACATGGAAATCGTTTTTACCAGTAACCTAATGACGAGTGCTGACAGCTTAGGATATCTTTATGCGGTTCATCATGACGGTTCATTTGTCACGGGTTGGCCTTTAAGAACTCATGGTTATACTTATATGAACGGTGCCACGGTTGCTGATGTTGATGGTGATGATTCAATGGATATAGTAGCAGTTTCTGCTGAAGGTTCAACAATGCAGGTATCTATCTGGAAAGCAGGCGTTCCATTCAATCGTGCGAGCTGGGAATGGCCTACCTACCATTATGATATGGCGCGTACTGGGCTTTATCAGCCATTTCAATCTGGAATTGAAGAATCTCAAATTCATCAGGCTTTTGTGCAATCTATTTTAACTCCTAATCCTGTGCGTCCAGGAGCAAATTTATACTTTACACTAAACCAAGCAGGATATATAAAACTTGACCTTTATGATAAAACTGGCGCATTGGTAAAAAATATCTTTTATGGACATCTCGAGTCAGGTAAACACAAATTGAGTCTACCTTCAAACCTTGTTAACGGTATATATTTCTTAAAACAAAATACCGATAAATTATCAATCAGTCATAAACTTGTCATATATAAATAACCATCTATTGACACTTATTTATAAAGGATTAAAATATGTTATGAAATGTAATATAATAATTCTGGAGGACAAATGAAACAAATAACAACCATAACACTTGGCATACTGGTTCTCGTCTCGGTTTCAATGGCAGGAATCATTATGACCTCGCAATTTCAGGATTTGAAAAACGAAAAAGCACAGCCGATGAATCAGAGTATGTATTTAGAAAAAACCAATATTCGGATGGATATGAAAGGCGACAAGACTGACATGTCAACAATTTTCCTTGGCGACAAGCAGACCTTTTTGATGATTAACAACAGCAAAAAATCCTACACCGTAATGACCAAAGAAGATTTAGAAAAGCTGCAGAAGACTGCAGAAGAAGCTACTGCTAAAATGCAGGAAGCCTTAAAAAACATGCCGCCCGCACTTCAGGAAAAGATGAAAAATATGATGCCGTCTCAAGAGGCTAAAAAATCTGAAATCGTTTATAAAAAAGTTGCCAGTGGCGAGAAAGTCAATCAGTGGGGATGCGATAAATATGAGGGCGTAAGTGACGGACAAAAAGTCGCAGAAGTCTGGACAACCGAATGGAAAAAACTCGGACTGAACGAAGAAGACCTTAAAGGTCTTGATCAATTCGGCGAATTCTTCAAATCAATGATGAAAAATATGAGCTTCTTTTATAAAATTGGTACGGACGAGAAAGCTGAAAATATGTATGTTGGCTTCCCGATTCAAACCATAAATTACGAGAAAGACAAACCAACCAACAAATACGAAATCAATGAAATTAAACAGCAGGATTTAACCCCGGCTACATTTGAAGTGCCGAAAGGCTATAAACAAGAAAAAATGACTGAGCAAAAGTAAAAATTACTTTGCTATCAAAATCCCCTCTCTTGCATGGGAGGGGATTTTTTTATCTGAACGAAATATCTAATAGACTTTGTAACTAAAGCCCTGCTGTTTTCTTTTGAATAATAATCCGAATATAATACCGATAATAAAACCACCAATATGAGCGAAATACGCAACACCTGCACCGCCTGCAGTGCTGCCAACCCCCAAAATAAACTGCAGAAAAATCCAGATGCCAAGAAAGGCATATACTGGTAGCATAATAAATCGGATAAAGAATATTATCGGCACGACCGCTAAAACCCTTGTTCTCGGGTAAAGAATCAGATAAGCACCAAGCACACCCGATATTGCGCCAGAAGCGCCGATGGTTGGGACAACGGAATTTTGTGAAACTAAAATATGTGCAACACTCCCACCAATCCCCGCTAGAAAATACATAACTACAAACCAGAATTTTCCTAAAGCATCTTCAACATTATCACCAAAAATCCACAGGAAAAGCATATTGCCTAGAATATGCCAGAAGTCTCCATGAATAAACATTGAAGTTATCAAAGTATAAAGACTATTTCCCGAAACAATATGTTCTGGTGTTACACCATACAAAATAACAAAACTTTGCAGCCCCTTGCCCAACGACATCTCATACAAAAAAACGATAACATTTATTGCAACAAGTATATAAGTTACTACCGGTCTTTTTCGGGATGGAATATCATCGCGTAAAGGAAGCATAAAATAAAATTCCTAAATCCTAATTACAAATTTCTAATGAATTACTAAATAATTGTTTTAGAAATTTGAAATTGGATATTTCATTTGTCATTAGGAATTAGTTATTAGGAATTCTCTGCAGTAATGCTATTGAGTAAGATGCAATACCTTCACCTCGTCCCATAAACCCCATTCCTTCGGTTGTTTTAGCTTTCAGACTTATTAAAGATTTATCTATTTTCAGTACCTTGGCGAGTTTTTCTTTCATCCTTTGGAAATATGGATTTAGTTTCGGTTCCTGACAAACAACGACTGAATCGATATTTACAATATCGAGCCCTTTTTTTGAAATCACTTGCAGTATTTTAGAAAGAATCTTTAATGAGGATATTCCTTTCAGTTTCGAATTAGTATCTGGAAAATAATAACCGATGTCATTTAAACCTGCTGCACCTAATAAAGCATCCGCAATCGAATGTGACAAAACATCTGCGTCTGAATGTCCTGATAACCCTTTTGAATATGGTACTTCTACCCCACCCAAAATCAGTTTGCGGTTTTTTGTCAACCTATGTGCATCAAAACCAAAACCAATCCGTAAACTACTTTTCATTGTCCAATTGTATTATAAAATATTAATTTGGTCAACCTTTATCCTATCCGATATTAATTTTTAAGACCACAGACCTAATCGACATAGTATCCAATACAGATGTTAACCTTCGTGGTCATATAGTAGCTTGATGAGTAGTCAAAATACTCGGCAAATGACCAGGACACCCATAAAATCAAGCCCTGGGGCATGCCCCGGGCTTACTGGTGGGTTACCCCCACTGGCTTGCCCCGAGGTTTATCTAAATCACCGCATTTTAGACCACCTATCGGATAACATAGAATGCCAAACCGAGCCATTAGTCAGAATTATCAATTTTCAATGATCAATTATCAATCAATTTACAATTTATCAAATTAGAACCCATGTTTGTGAAACATCCTACCAATCCGCGTAATCAAGAGAGCGGATTTAAAGGACTTGATAAACATACCCCTTGACATCATACAGATAAGGCTTACAATTAATTTTGGATATTAGGGGAAGAGGGCATTGTATGAATGTATCTATATTATTCAGGTCTCGTAAAATAAAATTATGAAAAGTACTGAAAAGACCAAGCTACAATTGAGCTATCAATATATTGTTCAAAATTTGAGTATCAGTTGTATTTGCTATAAGACTGTAACGAATAAAAAAGGCAAGCCAATTGATTTTGAATTCACCACCGCCAATCCACGATTTGAAGAACTGACCGGTATAAAAAGAAAAGATATTATCGGCAAAAAATTTAGCCGGGTCCTTGCTTCAATCGAAAAACATAAATTACCCCTTATCAAGTTTTTGCAGAAAATTGCTCTGTCCCCCACAAATGAAATTATTGAACAGTACATCGAATCTGTAAATATCTGGCTACGCGTTCAGGTATTGCCATTAGAAAAATGGACTTTTCTTGTTTTACTTATCGATATTTCACACCGCAAGCAAGCCGAAAAATCATTACAAGAGCGTGAATATATCCTAAATGAACGAGTCAAGGAATTAACCTGCTTATACGGAATTGCTTCGCTGATTCAAAAAGGGGAACTGAGCATTGATGAAATATGTAATAGCGTTATAAAATTGATACCGCCGGCAATGCAATATCCTTCCATAACCTGCGTTCGACTTGTAATGGGTAATCAGAAGTACAAAACAAAAAACTTCAGGAAAACAATCTGGAAACTTGCTGGTAAAATCCGACTACACAAAAAAACTGCCGGCGTTTTGGAAGTTTATTATTTAAAACCCTGTCCCAACTTCGCCATCGGATCATTCTTTATTGAAAAGCAAAAATTAATTGATGTAATTACGGAACGACTCGGTCGGATAATTGAGCGAAAACGATATGAAGAACAATTAACAGTGCGCGAAGAAAAATATCGTACTCTTATCGAAAATGTCAATGTTGGTGTTTACCGGAATACAGCTGATTCGCAAGGACGTTTTCTTGAAGCCAATCCTGCAATGATCCGTATATTAGATTACAAATCATCTGAGGAACTACTGCAACACTCAGTAGCTGATTTATACGAAAATCCTCAGGACAGAAAAACCTTTTTGGATAAAATTAAGAAAAAAGGAGTTGTAAAGAATGAGGAACTACGGTTAAAGAAAAAAGATGGCACACTAATTATCGCATCTATAACCGCAAGCGCTCATCGCAATATAAAAGGCAGGATTGATTGGTTTGATGGGGTCATCGAAGACATTACAGAACGCAAAAGAGATGAGCAAAAACTACGTTCCGAATACGATAAGTTTCAAGGAATGCTTTCAGCAATGAAACAAGGAGTAGACATTGTTAATAAAGACTATATTATAGAGTTTCAGAATAAACTCTTAAAAGAGCGTTTTGGCGATAAACGAGGGGAAAAGTGTTATATTACCTATATGGGATTAAAAGAACCTTGCGATATCTGTATGATGCATGAAGCAATTAGGACGGGTCAAACAACAAGAGTTGAACTTGTTGGTGCTGATGGTAGAAATTACGAAGTGACTTCATCTCCTTTTACAGATATAGATGGAGAAGTTAAGGTTATTGAACTGATAAGAGACATCACGGAGCGTAAACAATCAGAAGAAATACTTAAGGAAAGCGAAGAAAAATACCGCAGCCTGGTAAAAAATGTCAATATCGGTATTTTCCGAACTGAACCAATAGGTACTGGTCGATTTATTGAAGTCAATCCTGCTTTGGTGCATATGCTGGGTTATACTTCTGAAAAAGAGCTAATGCATCTTTCACCGTCCGACCTGTATATGAACCCAATTGACCGCGCTGACTATTTGAATAAATTAAAGAAACGTGGTTTTATTGCTGCTGAAGAACTGAAATTTAAAAAGAAAAACGGCGTAATATTTATGGTCTCAGTAACGGCACGCATCCATCGAGACGAAAAAGACAAGATCAACTGGATTGATGGTGTGGTTGAAGACATCACTGAACGTAAGAAAACTGAAGACGCATTGAAATCTCTTTCTTCGAGAAATCAAGCATTATTAAGTGCTGTTCCAGATATTATCATGGAAGTTGATAACAATAAAGTTTACACCTGGGCTAATCAAACAGGGTATGATTTCTTTGGTAATGATGTCATTGGAAAAGAAGCATCTTTTTATTTTGAGGGAGAACAAAAAACTTACGAAATAGTCCGGTCACTATTTAACGGAAGCGAGAATTTGATTTACCTTGAAAGCTGGCAAAGAAGAAAAGATGGAAAAAAGCGTCTTTTAGCTTGGTGGTGTCGAACCCTTAAAGACTCGCAAGGAAAAGTTACCGGAGTATTATCAACGGCAATGGATATTACTAATAGAAAACAGGCTGAGCAAGCGCTTCGAGATGGTGAACTGAGATACCGTACTCTTATCGAAATGTCTCCATATGCTATTGCTACGCACTCTGAAGGAAAAGTCATTTTTATCAATCCTGCCGGGGTGCATCTTTTGAAAGCTAAAAATCCGGAAGAAATAATCGGCAAACCAGTTATTGAAATAGTGCATCCTGAGTATCGCAAGCTCGTCAAAGAACGGGTTATGAGAATGCTGAAAACCGGTAAAGAAGAACCTGCTACTGAGGAAAAGTTTGTCTGTCTTGATGGCTCATATGTAGATGTAGAAGTTCTTGCAAAACCATTTATCTATCATAATAAACTAGCGGTGATGATTGTAGCAAGTGATATCACCGAGCGTAAACGAGCAGAAGAAGAACAGAGAAAAAAAGTAGAACAAACTATCTTCTTTCAAAATAACCTACTAAAATTGGCAAAACTAGATATAGTCAGCTTAGATACTTCGATTAAAAAGATAACTGAGACTGATGCCAAAACGCTAAATGTTGAAAGAGTCAGTTTCTGGTTATTTAGCATAGACTATTCAGAACTCGTCTGCGAAGACCTTTATTTGAAAAGTAAAGATTTTCATACAAAAGGACTAAAGCTTCAAATTAACAACTTCCCACGCTATTTCCAGGTATTGAAAAAAGGCAGAGTCATTGCTGCCAACGATGCCTGCAATGATACGTGCACCAGTGAATTTGCCGAGAGTTATTTAAAACCTTTCGGGATTACTTCAATGATGGATGTGCCGATTCGGCTTCAGGGAAAAGTTGTTGGTGTTATTTGTCATGAACATATTGGAATAATGAGAAAATGGACAATCGAGGAGCAGAATTTTGCTACTTCGATTGCCGATATGGTTTCGCTAACATTAGAATCTGTAGAACGCAACCGAGTAGAAGAGATATTGAAAGTTAACGAAGAAAAATATCGCAGTCTGGTTGAAAATGTTACAATTGGAGTTTATCGAAATACACCTGATACAAAAGGTCGGTTCCTCGAAGTCAATCCGGCGATGGTAAAGATGTTTGGTTATAAATCACCTGAGGAAATGATGCAGGTTTCGGTATCTGATTTGTATCAAAATCCTCAAGACCGGAAAAATCTCCTGAAAAAGTTCAACCGGGATGGTTTTGTCACAGGTGAAGAAATTAGACTAAAGAAAAAAGACGGCTCGCCAATTATTGTTCGTCTATTCTCTCGCGTCCATAAAAATAACGAAGGCAAAGTTGACTGGATTGACGGTGTTATCGAAGATGTAACCGAGCGTAAACGAGCTGAAGAAATATTGAGCGAAAGCGAAGAGAAATACCGCAGTTTAGTCGAGAATGTTACGGTCGGTATTTACCGCACTTCGGTTGGTCCGTCGGGTAAAATCCTTGAAGCCAATTCCGCTTTGGCAAAACTGCTCGGGTTTAAATCTGCTGAGAAATTAAAGGGAACTATAGTTACTGACCTTTTTCAGAATCCTGAAGAGCGAAAAGGTTTTATCAACAAACTGATGAAAGACGGTTTCATAAAAACTGATGAACTCAGACTCAGGAAAAAAGATGGCACGCCAATTATCGCGTCGGATACCGCATATGCCCATAAAGATAAAAACGGCAGAATTGACTGGATTGACGGCGTTATTGAAGATATAACCGAACATAAAAAAGCTGAACAAGCACGGTACGAAAGTGAAGAGAAATACCGTAATGTAGTTGAACGTGCAAATGATGGTATTGTGATTATTACCGACCGTATCATCCGATTTGCCAATCGCCATGTCGCAGATATTTTAAAAATCGGTCTTGGTAAGATCATCGGCAAACCATTTACTAATTTCATTCACCCGGATGAGCTTAATCAAATTGCTGATAACTACAAAAAACGAATGGCAGGGAGATATGTACCATCGGTCTATGAGACAGCTCTCAAACTAAAAGACGGCAATAAAATACCCGTTGAATTAAATGCCGGTACGATAATGTTTCAGAACAAGCTTGCTGACCTTGTCTTCATTCGTGACCTGACCGAACGTAAAAAAGCCGAACAAGCATTACGTGATAGCGAAGAACGGTACCGAACAATATTCGAAACCGCTAACGATGCCATTTGTATCTTCGATACTGCTGGCAATGCTATTTCAGGAAATCAACGGCTGTTCGAATTAACTGGCATAGCTGAAAAAGAACTTGGTTCTCACATCAGTACCTATCCCATCTTCCCGCAAAACAGTCTGGAAATAATTAAAGAAAACATGGCGGCACGATTTGCCGGAAAAAAGGTTGGTCCGTACGAAGTTGAATTACACCCGATTAAAGGTACACCCAAAACAGTTGAAATAAATGCAACTTTGCTGCGATACCCGGATGGCGAAGTTTGGGGTGACCTGGCGATTATCCGTGATATCACTGAAAGAAAACAGTATGAGAATGCATTACGACAAGCTAAAGAAACAGCCGAGAATGCCAATAAAGCAAAAACTTCGTTCCTGCACAACATGAGCCACGAACTGAGAACCCCGATGACTGCCATCCTTGGATTTACCGATTTACTGCTTGATAGAGAGAAAAATCGAGAACAAGAAGAGATGCTGGAAATCGTAAAAAATTCAAGCAGTCATCTCTTAAAAATTATCAACGACTTGTTAGACTTGTCAAGAATCGAAGCTGGTAAAATGATGCTTGAGAAAACGGAATGTAATATTTTCGACGCGGTCCAAGAAATCCATAAGAGTTTCGGGCCTTTAGCCAGAAACAAAGGAATTGATTTTATATTAAATATCAATAAGAATCTGCCCGAATTCATTATAACCGACCGCACAAAAATCATTCAGATAATTTCTAACCTACTAGATAATGCTTTTAAATTTACCGAGCAAGGAAAAATCGAACTCTATATCGGATTGAAAACACCAGCAAAACCAAGCGAAAATATATTAGAATTCCATGTCCAAGATACTGGTATTGGAGTTGCGGATGAACACAAAGCGCAGATATTTGAAAAATTTGTCCTGGGCGAGCATTATATTTCTAAAAAATATGGTGGTGCCGGCTTGGGGTTGCCAATCGTAAAAGAATTAGTCGAGCTAATGCACGGTAATATCTCATTTAAAAGCAAACTTGCCAAAGGAACAAAATTTATTGTTCAGATTCCAGTCGAAATTGTAAACGATAAGAAAAGAAAGGAGCAAGCGTAATATGACTGCGGGTACTAAGAAAGAAGGAAATTATAATGTCATTTTAGCGGAAGACAACGCACTCCATCAGAGACTGGTACGAGAATTTCTAAAAAAATTCGATATTAATTTATCCATCGTAAATAACGGCAAGGAATTACTGGAGCGATTAGCCGAAAACCGAATCTATGATTTAGTCCTGCTGGATATTCAGATGCCAATAATGGATGGTTATGCGGTTACCGAAGCGATAAGGAAAAATCCTAAATACAAAGATTTAATCATCGTCGGATTAACTGCTTTTGCGATGGAAGGCGATGAACGATATGCAATGATTAAAGGAATGAATGATTACATAACAAAACCATTCAGTCAAGATACGCTAGTCAAGACACTCAGCCGTTATTTGGTTTTGAGGAAATTGTAATTATATCTATCTATTCCTCTATTTTGATGGTCATATCGACTCCTGATGGGTTAATAAATGTATACTTATAAGTAGACTAATTATTAACCCAAATTTTCGTCTAACATTCTATATTCTATATTCTATATTCTATATTCTTAGTTCAGTATCTCCCTGAGACAGGGGTAGAATTCCCCCTATGGAACTGCGAATTGGTCCGGAAAGGGATGAGAAGTCTGATTAGATAATTAATCAGATAATGAAATAGGACATAAAATCATAGGTATATAGACCTATTTGCCACGGATGGAATTTACCAATAAATCCGTGAATAAAACTTGGGTTGCCTCAGGGATTACAAGAGGAAGTGGTTTAGTGTACGAGTATCGTAATCAATCGCATAATAAATTAGGTATACAATATGATTTACTTCAGAATCCAATAATCGTATTGACCAATTGGGTGAAGCAATAGTTGCAACCAAGAACGAAGCATTCCTAAAAATCAAAATGTTCTTGACATCTCTATAAGATAAGGTTATATTAAATAGTTTAATTCACGGGGAGTAGCGCAGCCCGGTTAGCGCACCACGCTTGGGACGTGGGGGCCGCTGGTTCAAATCCAGTCTCCCCGATTTATAAATGCGCCTGTAGCTCAGTTGGATAGAGCATCGGATTTCTAATCCGATGGTCAGGGGTTCGAATCCCTTCAGGCGCGCTAAAAAATAAGAACACGAAAAATAATAAGTGTTGAATAGTGCGAATGAGTGTTATAATTACAAAATTCGTGTAATTAATTTTATTTGTCTCATTCGTAGTAATTTTGTCAAATGGTGAGTGTAGCTCAACTTGGTTAGAGCACTTGACTGTGGCTCAAGATGTTGGGGGTTCAAGTCCCCTCACTCACCCTAAAAAATTTGCGCCCGTAGCTCAATTGGATAGAGCGCCGGGCTTCGAACCCGTAGGCTGCGCGTTCGAGTCGCGCCGGGCGCACTTGCCCCGCTAGCTCAACCTGGTAGAGCAACGGATTCTTAATCCGTGGGCTAGAGGTTCAATTCCTCTGCGGGGTACTAAATGTGATTTTCTTGATAAAGATAATATTTATATGTATATAATTTTTATTCGTTGGTTCCACTATTGGGAGGATAAATGAACGAGAATAATATGCTCGATAATCATCCCTGGTTAAATCAAATGATGCAAACCCAGGCTGGGCGTATGCAGGCATTAATAGACATTCTTTATCTTGCTAATACGACCTGGCTCTACACATTCTCAATTATTTATCCCCTATTTGGTATTATCTTTGGAATAATCCTATTACAGGGAAGTCTTTCTGAACAAGGAAAAAAGATTGGCAAAACCTGTTTAATTTTGGGTATTATAAATCTTGCTTTAGTCGCGATAATCGTTGTTCTTATTATAGCTCTAGGCAGCGCCATAACAAAAATGATCCCATACAGCATATGAGCTCAAATACCAATATAATTGGAGTAACAGATTATATTTATGTAAATTTAAATCTAATTTAAATTATAGGAGGAGTAAATAATGAACTTAGTTTTATCAGTACTTGTATTTTTAAATACACCTTTTTACCGAGAACCAATCAAACAAGTCCTACCTAAACTCGATAATAATACCGTCTGGGTATACTTCACGGATAAAGGATTTAGAACCAAATCCGAATATGAAAAAATTACAAAAGATTTCAATCCAAATTTAAGTAATGATGCTATCCAGAGAAGAGTTGGTTATTCAGGTATTGTATACGATTATGACGACTTACCCGTTTATCAAAAATATATTGATGAAATCGTATCACTCGGTGCGCAACTACGTACCGAATCAAATTGGCTTGACGCGGCAAGTTTCAATATTTCTCCGGGTTTAATTGAAAGAATTTATAATTTACCTTATGTATATAACCTGACCCCTGTAATTGTTCATCAACAGGAAATAACCGATGCATTAACAATTAATCGAAATACCGATAAAAGCGGTAATAAACCAGATACTGCTGAGTTGAGAAGAATATATGGACTCTCTTATGAACAGAATAAAATGCTTGGCATTCCACAGGTTTTTAACAAAGGATATACCGGTTCACGTGTCAAGCTTGGTCTTTTGGATACTGGTTTAAAACGAATACATAATGCACTAAAAAATCTTAAGATTTTTAAGGAACATGATTTTCTCGGCGGTGATAATTTCTTTATCAGTCGAAATGGGGATATCGAGTCAATTCCGAATATAATAAATACCAGTATGACCAACACCCCCCTACTTTATAAAACTCAATCTAACCGTTTATTTCTTATCTATTCTGCTGATACTTTACTAAATCCATCAAGTCCAGTTTATCGTGGATTGTATTATAGTTATAGTAATAATCAGGGACAAACCTGGTCTAATCCCCAATCAATATTTTTAACCGTTACCTATAATATGTCAATACCATCAGCATCGGTCACAGGTAAAGATTCCATTATTTATTTATCATGGCAAGATTTGCTGCCACAAGCACCAAATCAACCAAAACCCAATATTTATCTTGGCTATTTCACTCAAACTACATGGCATCAAGGTCCATCAATTGATTCAGGTAAAAACCCTAATATTTTTATTGAGGGAAATGAATTATTATCTGCCTATACGATAAATGATTCAGTTTTATATTTCCGTAAAGCAGACATAAGTTATATCACTCCTTTACTTTTACCCCGTGTTATGGTCGGGACTTTTAACGAACCTATTATAAATCCTGTTGTTCTTGCTGATTCTATCGGAGAAATTGAATTATTTGCAGTAGGTCTTCATTCACAAACCATATACCACTATAAATCAAATGATGATGGAATAACATTCCAATCCCAATCAGTTATTGATAATGCAGCAACTGCTTTAAAAGGATATATTGTCGGAAACACAATCTATCTATTTTATAAGGACTGTTCAAATACACCACATGTTAAACTTGCGATGAAAAAATCATTTGATGGCGGAAGTACGTGGAGTGATAAGAAATCAGTCACTAATGAACTGCTGACGATTGGTGATTTTTCTTGTGCCGTAAAAGATACAATATTTGCTACATATGAATTGCAGGACAATATTTATTTAGTGAAATCCACTGATTATGGTAATACCTGGTCCGAACCAATAACAATTGCCCAAGATTTTGTATATAGTCCTAATATAACGGTATTAAATAACCAATCAACAATTGTCTGGTTACAACGCGGTGATAATAATACCGATTATGAAGAAGGCAAAGATTTCTTAGAACAACCAGACCATGGGACTCGTATGGCGTCAATTATCGGAGCATATCAAAAATTCCAGATGATTGGTACTGCTCCAGGAGTCGATTTTCTGATTGCTAAAACCGAACTGTTTAAGGCACGCAGTGGTTATACTTATGAAACAACGACTGAAGAAGATATTTGGGTTCAGGGATTGGAATGGGCAGAACGTGAAGGCGCTTCAGTTATTTCCAGTTCATTAGGTTATCGCAGTTGGTATACCGACAAAGATTTTGATGGTCGAACAATACCGATGTCGATTGCGGCTGGTCTTGCTGCCAAAAGAGGAGTTATCGTTGTAAATGCGATGGGCAATCGGGATTCGACTGCTTTCCCTTGGCCAACACCTTATATTGTCGCACCGGCTGATGCATATAATATTATCGCTGCCGGTGGTGTCACAAAATCATTAACTCCTTGGCGCGGCACTGGTATTGGACCAACCTATGATGGCAGAATCAAACCCGAACTTTCGGCACTATCTGACACCGCAATAGTTGTTGCTCCTGACTCAACCGATTCATACGAAGGAAGTATTGGAACTTCTTGTGCTACAGCTCTAATTGCGGGCTGTTGCGCAGTTTTGTATGAAGCGCATCCTGAGTGGAATGCAGACTCTGTAAAAAAGGCTCTCTTTACCACTGCGAGTCTCAGTGTCCAAAATTGTACATTGGGATGGGGTGTTCCTAATATCGACTCTGCATTGAAAGTATATCCTCCAACCCGACAAGAATATTATTCCGACCAGCTTGGAGACCCTTATCCAAACCCATATCCAATCCAGAGTCAGTCAAAAATCTATTTTCCATTATTTCTTATGAATAAACCGTCAGTCGCTAAAATTAGAATTTATACAATCAACGGTGATTTAGTAAAAATTATCGAACTCAATACTCAGTTTTTACCTTCTCCTGGTAGATATGGAACAAATGGTGCTATCAATGAATTGGAAAATATCGGTGCAATATGGAACGGGGAAAACGAATCAGGGAAAAAAGTTGGTTCGGGTCTGTATTTTGCGGTCCTAAAAACCAGTTTTAGTCAAGACTTAAAAAAGTTTGCGGTGCTACGTTAAATCTTGACAAAACCGTAGTTTAAATTATTATGATATATAACTTCCAGCGTAGCTCAATGGTGGAGCATCCGGCTGTTAACCGGAGGGTTGCAAGTTCGAGTCTTGCCGCTGGAGTTATCTTTTTATAATCTAAGTCAGAAATATCATCCGTTTTGAGTTTTGATTTATCTTGTTACAACTAGTTTTTCCTTTACCATCTCATTCCCCACTTGCATAAAATAAACCCCAGGCTTTATTCCTTTAAGCGAAACTCTCATTTCTTGAACTCCACAACTCCTTGATTCTTTAACCATTTTCCCCGACACATCATATAGTCGCAACATAGGGCTTTGAATATTGAATGGAAAACGGATACTGAAAAACGATTTTGCTGGATTGGGATATACTTCCAGCATATTGCGTGTAGCATCAAGTGTTGTGCGTTCCTCTATTCCACTTACCGGTCCCTGATAAATCTGAAGTCCGACCCAATCATCCGCTACATAGGCATATGAATTTAAAAGATAAACACTCCACGGATGACCAGGTGAATTATAGTAACCTACTTCATATGGACTAGATGGATTTGAAATATTTATAATACGAAGTCCAAAAGACCAATCTGCAACATAGGCATACGATCCAAAAACAGAAACATCACAGGCACATTGCATATCGCATTGACCAACTTCAACAGGGCTTGAAGGATTCGCAACATTTACAATACGAAACGAACTCCCATTTGCTAAGTATGCATAAACATCATAAACAAAAACACCAAAAGTAACTCCTGGTGTATCATAATAACCAACTTCAAAGAGATTTAAAGGGTTCGAAATATTTATAATGCGTAGACCACTTGTATCATCTGCAATATAAGCATAAGAGCCCAAAATATACACATTGTCAGCACTTGCAGGCGTATCACAATATCCAATCTCAATAGGATTTGATGGATTTGATACATTGATAATACGAAGACCCTCATTCCCATCAGCAATATAAGCGTAAGAACCAAATACAGAAATACCACGAGCAGAGCCTGGTGTATTATAAATACCAACTTCAACAGGATTCGAAGGATTAGAAATGTTTATGATGTGAAGATCACCCCCACTTATTAAATAGGCGTAAGAACCAGATACAGAAACACAATAAGCAGAACTAAGGCCATTGCAACTGCCAACTTCAACAGGATTCGAAGGATTAGAAATGTTTATAATGCGAAGTCCAGCTCTTCCATCTGCCAAATACGCATATGAATTTGTAACAAAAACATAATAAGCCCATCCAGGTGTATCATAATGACCGGTCTCAAAAGGATTTGGTGGATAAGAGATGTCAATAATACGAAGCCCTCCCCATTCGTCTGCAACAAAACTGAACGAACCCGAAACACAAATATCAGTAGCCCAATCTGGAGTATTACAACTTCCAACTACATAAGGATTTGAAGGATCGCTTATATTTACAATACGAAGACCTGCATCACCACCAGCTATATAAACATATGAACCCGATACAAAGACATTAAATGCAGAATTTGAAGTTTCGGAACCAACTAAGACAGGATTTGATGGATTACCGATATTTATAATGCGAAGACCGCTATTAGTAGCAACATATGCATATAAACCAGAAACATAAACATCTTGAACCCAGCTCGTAGAAATATAATGTCCTATTTGATATGGATTTGTTGGATTTGAAACGTTAATTATTCGAAGACCGGAATCGCTATTTGCCACGTAGGCAAAAAGACCAGAAACAAATATGCCAAGTGAACCCGGCATATAATAACTGCCAACTTCAACAGGATTCGAAGGATTAGAAATATCTATAATGTGAAGCCCAAAATCATCATCTACCAAATAAGCATATGAACCTGATACATAGATATCATTAACCCAACCAGGTTCATAAAGAAAACCTAATTTTATAGGATTAGATGGATTATTTACATCCCAAATTTCAAGTCCTGCATATATACAAGCGATATAGAGAATATTCGTTCGGTAAAATAAACTACTGACGATTCCTCTTGTATGAATTGCTTCAGAGATTTTTATTGGAGCAGAATGATTTGAGACATCAAGGATATAAACTCCTCCACCAGCACTACAAAAGACATGTGATCTTGTAGGATTATAAGCGACTGCCCAACAATCAGGTCCAAATGGCCAATTCCCTACAAATCGACAGTTAAGAGAATCAAAAGGTATTTTTTCCGACTTAATTATACGCCCTCGATTAATTATTTCTTTACTATGTCGATGTAATTGAATAGGAATGATCGACTTTTGCCCATAAGCAAATAGCACTAAACTTAACAAACAAAATACGAGAATACGACAGTGTTTCATTTTATCTTATAGCACAATGAATTCTACGCATTAAATATATAATAACATTATCACCTGTCAAGCACATTTAAATTTAACTCTTAGGAGCCGCATTCATAAGTATAATCATATTTATCTTGTTACAACCAGTTTTGCTTTTACCAATGCATTCCCCACTTGCACAAAATAAACCCCAGGCTTTATTCCTTTAAGCGAAACTCTTTTATCAGCAACCTGGCCATTGTGAGCCGAAGGCGAATCAATCTCCTTTACTAGTTTTCCCGAAACATCAAATATTTTCAGCATTTGGCTATTAATGGATGACGGAATACGGACAACGAAAAACGATCTTGCTGGATTGGGATAGATACTAAAGCTACTGTGAACCGAAGGTGGGGTAATCCACGATTCTTCTTCAATTCCAAGATTCGCAATATGCCAAGTATTTCCGCCATCGTGGGTATAAAGGACATAACTATCACCAGCAACAAGTCCATGTAAAGTATCACTAAAATCAACATCATAAAGAGTTGCATTAACATTGCTTGTTTGCATTGACCAGGTATTGCCGCCATTAGAAGAATGAATGATTGTGCCGTTGTGACCGACTGCCCATGCATGATTACCGACAAATTTTAGCGAGCGTAAATATTTAGCTTGAGCAGGAATTGTTACATTTTGCCAAGTGTTTCCACCATCAAAAGTTCTCATTACAACTGCAGACATTGGTCGGTCATTACCGCCAACAACAAAACCATTTAAAGTATCTAACATCTTAATATCAAAGAAGTCGTATATTGTATCTCTTAATAATAGTTGCCAATTTAAACCGCCATCGCTTGATTTGGCAATATACCCTTGTCCACCGAAACACGTATCATAAGGAAAATCGTCTCGAATATATTGACCAGCACAAATCCAACCTTTCTGTCTATCAACAAAAGAGATACTACGAATATCAATTGAATCATAAACAAAAGGTGGACATGGTAAAATAATCTGTTGCCAAAGATTGCCTCCATTAATTGTTTGTGCGATTATTGGTCTATAACATGCAGCCCAGCCACAACTATCATCAATAAAGAAAATTTTGTATATGAAATATGATAATCCCATAGCTTGAGAGACCCAGTTTGTTCCTCCATTTTGAGTGTAATATATGAATCCTTGGTTAGTTCCAATCCATCCTTTTTGTTCATCAAAAAAGAAAATGTCATAAAAATATCGCGATGTAAAAAAACTTTGATTAATCCATGTTAACCCACAATCTGGCGTATAAAAGATAAAACCCGTATCACTTGTCACAATCCAACCTTTAAGTGTATTTGGCGCAATTGCTGCACCGTGAAAAGTATGGGCCAAAGCAATTGTGCATAATAGAAATAATAAAAACACAAGCCTTTTCATAACATCTCCTTACGTCTAATATATTAAACGCCTTGATTTAATATGAGCTGAATTTATATCCTTGTCAAGTGCTTTATTCGTAATGATTATACAGATTCTTAACTTATTGAGAAACGACATGTTAGATAATAAGGTATTCGACCTACCAGGATTTGACAATTTCGAATACGTGTGGATTTTCTAACTCGAGTATGGAGGTTCGAATGTCGTCCCATCCGGGGAGTTATTCTTTTTATAATCTAAGTTAGAAATATCATCCGTTTTGATTTTTGATTTTCTATCTTGTTACAACTAGCTTCTCCTTCACCATCTCATTCCCCACTTTAATAAAATAAATACCGGGCTTTATCTCTTTCAACGAAACTCTCATTTCAGCACCCTTGTCATTGTGAACTGAAGGTGAATCAATCTCCTTTACTAGTTTCCCCGATACGTCATAAATTGTCAGTGCTTGACTTTTAATGGATGACGGAATATGGACAATGAAGAATGTTTTCGCTGGATTGGGAAAAATTGCAAGCGTAGTGCCTGTAGCATTAAGCATAGGGCTTTCCTCTATACCCGTTGTTGTAATGCTAAACATTCCATCCGACTCGTCATATTGCCAGCCTGGTCCATAGGCGATGATTTTTATCTTGCAGGAATCGGAATTGACATTTGGAACTGTCCATAAATAACTGGTGTCTGTGGACGGTAAACCATGGACTATCTGTTGATATATTCTGCCATAATCAATTGAATAGAACAAAGACATTGAATCGCATCTTGGCGGATTAAAAGTCTGCCAGCGAATCAGTTGTTGCGAATCCGCATGAAAAATCTCACCACCATTTGGACTTAAAACTCGAACTGCTTCGACTTCAAAGATTGTAGTTGTGTCGTCACCGCTTACAACAATCTCATTATAGCCATTTTTATTCATATCATATATATTAACTACTGCAGTCGGCATTGTTCCGCCATGATTAACTATCCATTCCCATACTCTTTGAAATTGATTGTTGCCTGTTGCCCTGTATACCATAACTCGATTGCCCTTTGACCAGACAATTTCATCTATGCCATCACCATCAATATCACCGCATTTACTTCTTTTCTCAAACCAATCACCACCTGCAAGACGGTCGACTAAAGTCCGTTGGTATGTATTATTGCCAGTCGCTTCCCACATATACAGATAGGAATTCCATGTTCCGCTTTCGAGACGAGCAAAACAGATAAAAAACTCAGGTTGCCCGTCACTATCAACGTCATTGCCTGAAAACACATCTGTACCATTTTGAATATGAACCGTATCAACCCAGATTCTTTCATACTGGTCAGGTCCTGTATTTTCATAGATATAGACTTGTCCTGATGAACCAGGATTTGCAGTTACGAACTCCTGTAAACTATCTCTATCAAAATCTCCAAAAGCAAAACCTGAGCCATAAGTGAATTGTCGCCATACAGGTACATTTTGATTATTACCAATATTTTCGATGATTACTAGTCGAAAATTTGGAAAACTATCCCAGCCTTCAAATGTTAATATCTCATTTCTACCATCTCTGTCAAGATCATTGGTGAAATAATAAGTGTATCCTATAAAATATTCATCCGACAGTCTATACCACCATGACAAGCTCTCAGGATATGAATTGAAACTTGGACTTTCTTGGGTTGTAATATTAGGATACATAGTAATCGTTCCATTTTCATCGTTTGGACCCAATAAATCAGTTAGTCCATCACCATCAATATCTCCAATATCTTCAGGTTGAAAATTTCCTGTATATAAGCCAGGCGGGTAATAAGCAGGTCCAGTATCTGCAAAAACTAATTCATAATGATTGATTGGTCGATATTCCCAAATTTCCCATACGCTATGGCTAGGGATAGTATTAAGCCAAGTCGAAAAAATCAACTCATTTAAACTATCATGATCGGTATCTCCACAAAGAATATTACGAGGACTCCCAAGTCCTGATGGTAAAAAAACAATCTGCTTCATTTGTATTGGGTCTCGATTATACGAACTATGTGGAATATCAAATGGTGGTGTAGTACTCAAGCTTATATTTTGTGGAGTTTCCCAGTCAAAATGACCATTCTCAAGCCATCTTGCCCTTTGCCATTTTTCTACTTGATAAGGGTTGCCTTCTAAAAGAGCTTGCCATGTTACATAAATATAATTGTCTCTTGTATAAATACTAATATTTGAAGCGGGTTCCGTTGGATAACCCTCGGCACATGAAACATTGAATGATTCTAACCAATTTGGTGAAATACCACGTTTTATGCCATCAGAACTAATTTTGTCACTGGCTCTATAATAAACTCTGCCATCTTTACACCAGATAATATGAATATAATCGACAGATGTAGCGGTCATTGCGTATTCGGATATATTGCCTTTATCAATTGCAATCGGGACTGCCCAATTCTTATTAGTTTTACATTGAAAATACAGATTACTATCATTGACGAATATCCGATAATTTATGTTACTGGTGCCCTTTACTTGGATTGTGTCTTGCGATACAGAAAATAAGCTAATTGCCAATATAACTGCCAACATATTCAAAACCTCAACTAATTCAGATTAACCCTAATCTTGAATATGTCAAGGACTTATTAGAGCGAAAAACACTCCTAATAATACTGATTATATAAAGATAAAACACTTTCTTCTTAACTTATTGAGAAGCTATATATTAGATAATAAGGCTGTTAACCTACCACGATTTGACGATTTCGAATACATGTGCATCTACTAACTCCATTATAGAGGTTCGAATATCGTCCCATCCGGGGAGTTATCTTTTTATAATCTAAGTCAGAAATATCATCCATTTTGAGTTTTGATTTTTTATCTTGTTACAACCAGCTTTTCTTTTACCATCTCATCCCCGACTTTTACAAAATAAACCCCGGGCTTTATTCCTTTAAGCGAAACTATGATTTCAGCAATCTTGTCATTGTGAGCCGAAGGCGTATCAATTTCTTTTACTAGTTTTCCTGATGTATCAAACATTTTCAGCATTTGGTTTTTAATGGATGACGGAATACGGGCAATAAAAAACGACTTTGCTGGATTGGGGTATATTTCAAACATTGTGCTTGTAACATTAAGCGTCGAGAGTTCTTCTATTCCTTCAGGAAGCACTCTGATTACTCCTTCAAACGGATGGCAATTTCGGGCTGTGACGGTTATTGAAATTATGCCGGTGTCTTGTGGTGAAATTGAGAAAACTTTTATCCCATTGCTATCCGTATTCCCATATTGATAAATTGTCGTATCTTGCATAAGACAGACTAGAGCATTCCGAACTGGTATTCCATTAGTCATAACAGTAACCGTAACATTACTTGGAGTTGGATTGATTACTGAATCATAAGTAACACTCAAAGGTTTCGGCACTGCTGTCCACAGGTTAAGTTCAGGATCACCGAAAAGTTGCCATTCGTGATATCGAGTCGTAGTATAAAAAGGCGGTTGTATTGAATCAATAATAAACTTCGCTCTTTTTGCAGCGTCACCCATTTTGTAGGTATTTTCTTCAATAATAGCTTTGAAGAAGCCTTTGACCACTTCTCCTCGTATGACCTCATCAATCGTAACGCCACCAACAGTTGTGCTAAAAAAACCAACAGCACCTTTAGAATTTGTAAACGAACCGGCATTTAAGAATTTATTTCCAAGATAAGTATTGTCATTCATTGACATCATTTGATCGGATCCAGATACTATAACAGGTAATTTATATCCATTATTAAGACTTTCTGGAATCACAAGATCAAATGGTAACCACCAATTATATATCGCTTCACCGCGGTATACAATAAATATTCTTCCATTACTTATTGCATTCATAACATCGATACTATTATTACCGCGAAGTCGTGAAAATGAATCAATCTGCATATAATAATCATGTCGCCAAAAATTATGAATATATCGAATATCTCCCCAGAAAGCACTATCTGGTGGGTTTCCTCCTGTTTCTTTAACAATAGTTGTTCCTTTCCTGAACCAAGTTGAATCGTCTATATAAGGTGTTCGTTCGTATGATATTGTTTTAGCAATTATGTTTTGACATTGGCTAACCGTTGCACATGGAATACGACCAATACTAAGTTCAATCTGATAATTACCAGTCATATCAGCAAAATAGTCATCAGAATTGCCAGAATAAGGAAGAACTGTTCCATGACCTGCTAACAATATATATTCTGGTCTTATCGTCCAGTTATTATAAGCATTAAGGATATAATTCTTGATTTGTGATGCGGTATTGCCCGCAAATGCGGAAAGTGGAACAATCTTTGCTAAAACGCCCTTTTTAGTTTTCCAATCAGCTAATGGTTGAAGTGCTTGAACAAAACTGTCAGGTGCGATAATCAGATACTTTGCACCATCGGCTAAGATTCCTGATACACAGAGGAGTGTAAGTATAATGAAAACAAGCCTTTTCATAAAACATCTCCTTGCGTCTAATATATTAAACGCCTTGATTAAATATGAGCCAAATTTATATCGTTGTCAAGTGCTTTATTCGTAATGATTATACAGATTCTTAACTTATTGAGAAAGGATATGTTAGCTAATATAGCAGTCGCAGTATATACTTACCTTTGAAATTAATTAATTTTATATTGTTATTGTGTCAATTAAAGGTATAAAGCATTCAAACTACCAAGATTTGACAATTTCGAATACATGTGGATTTTCTAACTCGATTATAGAGGTTCGAACGTCGTCCCATCCGGGGAGGTTTTTTATAAATATCATTATTACTATTATCAGCATTGTGTTCTGTTTCAGC
>CAIPLT010000039.1 GCA_903865935.1 Caldifarciminota bacterium | reverse complement strand
TCCCGACTCGCTCGAACCCAAAACCAATGTTTATTTTATCCTGCAACCGACAATAAAAGATTTAGAAGGAAACCGACTCGATTTAGCCGGATATACCTTTTTTACATCGGAAACCATTCAGCCACTGTCATTGATTACCGGCAATATTTATTATCAGAATAAGCCGTACAAGAATAGTATTGTCATCCTCTCCGCCAATGAAAAAACCAGTGCCCTGGCTGTTTCTGATAATCTCGGTAAATTCACGACCCGTTTGGACAAAGGTATTTATAATATCACTGCAATTGCTGATACTAACTTTGATAATCTCATTGATTTATTTGCTGATTACAATAACTTCAGCACTGATGATACTATTAAACCGCAATTAAATCTTGAACCGGTTTTAGAAAGCAAAGAAATTGATTCCTATATTCGTTAGTCTTGCACTCGTTGCTCTTTTTGTTCTCCTTTACCGGAAGGAACGAAATACACCGGGATTTAAAACACCGACAATCATTCGCCTGGTCATACTTATAATCATTATATTAGTAACCATCGGTAATATCTTCCGTGTCAGTTATAATCAATCACCGAAAGTCCCTGTGTTAGTCCTGGTTGATGCATCAAAAAGCATAAATATTGGAAATAATACCGCAACGATTAAACGGGTAATTGATAAAATCGAAAAAGAACAACTCAAGAACAAGTTTTTCTCTTTTTCAGATTCTATTGGCCCTTTAGCTGATTATGAAAAAGCAACGGGAAAACGAACCGACATTTCACAGGCACTCAGTTTTGCCCAAACCAAACGCCCTGGTGCGATTATATTGATATCGGATGGCGAGCAAAACACCAGAACCGACCCGACCATTACTGCGCGGTCAATTTCATCACCAATTTATACGATTGGTATTGGTGATGAACAAAAACAGGATGTATTGATACAGTCAATCCGAAAACCGGCAAAAAGTTTTTTGGGCGATTCAATCAGTATCACAAGCCGCATTCAAAGTTATGGATACGAAAACCAGAAAACGAAAATCAATCTATTGCACAAAGGCAAAGTCATTTCCGCTCAGGATATAATCCTGAATGGTAAGGATGCGCTTCAGGAAATAACTTTCTCGGTTTTGCCTGAAACTACCGGCCGGCTAAACTATACGATAAAAATCGACAATCTGCCTGCTGAAGCAAGTTATAGTAACAACCAAAAAGATTTAAGTGTCGAAGTCATGAAAAACCGTTGGCATATTGTCTATCTGACCAATACGCCGTCATTTAATACCCGTTTCCTTGTTTCGACAATCGAAAATTCGAGCAGTTTGGAAACAAAAACATCAAATAATTTTGTCGTGACTCCAATTGTCAGTTTTACCGGTAAAGATTTTCAAGCACTCAACGCCGTTCCGATAAACAAGGCTTTCCAGGATGCCGACGTTATAATTCTTGATAACATCAACGAAGATAACCTGACTAGCGATATTATCACACAACTTAGAAACGCATTGGATAAAGGCGCTGGATTCCTGGTGCTGACCGGCGATAATTTCAAACCGCGGACATTTGTAAAAGATATACTGCCATTTGATTTCAATACATCAAGTATCCAGAAAAAAGATATATTTACCGAATTAACCGAAACCGGCATCGCAGCCCCGGTTTTTTTCAATGCCACTGGTGCATATCTACTGGATAATGCTCCCCCATTCTGGGGTATAAATCAGGTTTTAAGTGTTAAACCAGAAGCGGTTTTGTGGGCTGACAGTAAAGATGATAAAAAACCATTAATCGGTTATCGACAATATAAAAACAGCAAGATTGTATGTATGACTGCTTTTCCGTTATGGCGACTTGGATTTTCTTCGATTGACCCGGATAATCAGAAACTGCGGTTTGAACAGTTTACCAAGAACCTTTTGCGGTTTTTAGCGATTCATCAGTTTGATGCTTTTAAACTTGTAACCGATAAACCAGACTACCTGACTGGTGATGATATAATCTTTGACCTGTCGGCAACTACTCCGGATGGTCGAGCTTGGACTGACCTGGATGTAAAAATAGAAATACCTGAGTACAAAATCATACAGCCTTTGTTTGAAACCAGCCCCGGTACCTATGAAGGAAATGCAGAAGCATTAACAGCTGGTGATTACAATGCGATTGCGACGGTAAGTAAAGACAATAAAATTATTGGTAAAACACAAACAACTTTTTCTGTGGGCCAGCAGAGTATCGAAGATATTACCGGTTTGAATAGCGGTCTATTAATGAAATTGTCCGATATCACGAACGGTAAATACTACACGGCTGAACAAATTATCAAAGATGGTATAACCCCAAATCTTATTAGATATAAAAGAACCTTAAGTTTTAGTTTCAGAAATAATTATTATATTTATATTATTATCACCATACTTTTTGGTGCAACGCTATTTTTAAGAAAAAAGCGGGGATTTCTATGATGTTGGAGGATATAATGCATAAAATATATAAAGCAATGTTAATAATCCTATTGGCAAGTATTACAATCGTATCTGCGCAAGATACGACCGCGATGCACAAACTGGCGATCGCCAATAACGATTTTAGCTTCCGCATCTTCCGCCAGTTAACTGGCAATGACCCCCATGATAACATATTTATCTCAGCACCAAGTATCACGATTGCCTTGGACATGGTTTATAACGGCGCAGCCGGTGCGACCAAGAATGCAATGGCAAAAATCCTCGGCATTCAGGATATGAAGCTGGAACAAATTAACCAGGCAAATAGGGCGCTCAGCACAACATTGAAAAAAACCGATCCCAAAGTCATTCTTAATATTTCAAACTCGCTATGGGGAAAATCCGGAATTAGTTTTAAACCTGACTTCCTTGACCGCAACAAGAAATTCTATGATGCTGAAATATCAACGCTTAATTTTGAAGATCCGACTTCAGCTAATACAATTAATAATTGGGTAAATGATAAAACAAATGGTAAAATAACAAAAATTGTTGAAGAGCTTGACCCGTCAATGATATTAATGTTAGTCAATGCCATCTATTTTAAAGGCAAGTGGACGCTTGAGTTTGATAAGAAAGAAACACACGAAGCGCCATTTTACCTTTTAGATAGCACAACCAAAACCGTTCCGATGATGACTCAGTCGGACCGCTATCTCTACCTTGAAGATGATAACCTGCAGGCAATCCGACTGCCATATGGTGAAGGGAAAATGAGTATGTATATTTTCTTGCCAAAAGAACCGCTTGGTCTTAAAGATTTTTTAGCTGGCCTCAATCAAGAAACCTGGGCTCAAATGTTAGACAAATTTAGTTTCAAGGAAGGTGACATATCTTTGCCGCGTTTCAAATTAGATTATAGCATCACTCTTAATGAAGCATTGGAAAAGCTCGGTTTGACAAATTTCTTTAGTGATGCTGATTTTTCGGGTATCAGTAAAGAACCGAGTTTTGTGAGCGGTGTCCTTCATAAAACTTATCTCGAAGTGAATGAAGAAGGCACCGAAGCGGCGGCAGTGACTTCAGTTATGGTGGCAACCGCAGTCGCAAATGAACCCGAACCGTTCACAATGATTGTCGACCATCCTTTCTTCTGTGCCATTCATAACGAAGAGACCGGCTCCATTCTATTTATGGGCGAAATAACCGAACCAAACCAATAAAGAAGAATAAAATGAGTAATATATTTAAAGTAACACTTATAATTTTAACTATCAGTTCAGCACTTTTTGCTCAAGATACAACATCCGTCTCAAAGTTGGTATTTGCTAATAATGATTTTGGCTTTCGGCTTTTTTCCGAACTTCTTAATAATTACGAGCTGACTAATATTTTAATATCACCGGCAAGTATTACGATGGCTTTAGATATGACCTATAATGGGGCTAATGGCAGCACGAAACAGACAATGGCAAAGACATTAGGAATCGAAGAACTTGGTCTTAAACAATTAAATGAGGCGAATAAGACTTTGAAAAATACCCTTAAAAAACCTGACCCGAAGGTAACTATTAACATCGCCAATTCGCTGTGGGCAGATAATGGCACTAAGTTCAAGTCTGATTTTATTAAAAATAACAAGATATATTATAATGCCGACCTTACTAAGCTGAATTTTTCCGATGCCAATGCACCGAATATTATTAACCGCTGGGTCAATAAAAAAACTAACGGCAAAATCAAAAAGATTATTGATAAAATCGGTGAAGATGTCATAGCTTATTTGATTAATGCGATATACTTTAATGGTAAATGGCAAACTGCCTTTGATACCAGCGAAACTAAGCCGGGACCATTTTATCGGTTGGATGGTAAAGAAATTCAACACCCAATGATGACCCAATCCGGTAAATATCTTTACTTAAAAAATGATATGTTCCAGGCAATAAGATTAAATTATGGTAAAGGTCAAATCGGAATGTATATATTTCTCCCTGACACCAGTTTAAGTTTTGAGAAATTTCTTGCTAATTTTAATATCAAAAATTGGTCTGACTGGACATCCGGTTTTACTAATAATGAAGGGACGATTGCGCTCCCCCGTTTCAAAATCGAGTATAACCAATCATTAAAAGACCCGCTTATAACTATGGGTATGGATTTAGCTTTTGATGACTCCAAAGCTGACTTTACCAAGATGGCAACAAGTAATATTAAAGGCAACATCTTTATCGGTGATGTAAAACACAAAACTTATATTGATGTGAACGAACAGGGAACTGAAGCCGCTGCTGTAACCTCAGTTCAGATGGAACTGAAAGGCGGACCAACGAAAACCTTTAACATGACCGTTGACCACCCATTCTTTTATGTAATTGATGATAATAAAACTGGTACAATTTTGTTTATCGGGATAGTCATTGAACCGCAGTAAGTCTAGCATGAGTGAAATTAAAACGTCAGACACAAACTTCATTATCTTCTTAGGCACTGGCGGTGCGCGGATTGTCGTTGCTAAGCAACTGCGTGCAACCGGTGGCATGTGGTTTTCGATTAACGACACTAATTTTTTAGTTGACCCTGGTCCTGGTTCGCTGGTCAGAATAACTTCATCCAAACACCATCTTGACCCGACCAGACTTGATGCTATTTTATTATCCCACAAGCATCTTGACCATTCCGGTGATATTAACACGATGATTGAAGCAATGACGATGGGTGGTACAAACAAACACGGTAAACTTTTCTGCCCCAAGGATGCCTTAGAGGGCAATGACCGGGTCATTTTACCATACTTAAAGGATTTTGTTGATGAAATTAATATCTTGGAAGAAGACGGTAAGTATAATCTTAATGGCATTAAATTCGCGACACCGATAAAACAACAGCATCCCGGTGATGTGTTTGGTTTTGTATTCAATACCGGCAAAGTAAAAATTTCGTATATTGTCGATACCAAGTACTTCCCAGAACTTGCCAATATCTACAAAGCGGATATAATGATTTTTAATGTGATTCGGCTTAAACCAACCGAATTAGAACATCTCAGCGTGGATGATGTAAAGACAATAATACAGAAGGTTAAGCCCAAGACCGCAATTCTTACCCATTTTGGGATGACTGTACTCAAAGCTAAACCTTGGGAACTCGCTGAAGCACTGACACACGAAACCGGCATACCAGTAATTGCGGCAAGAGATGGAATGAAATTTGAAATACCTGAAACATGAATAGAATAAAATTATTACCCGACGATACGATTCGTAAAATCGCCGCGGGTGAGGTAATCAACCGTCCCGCTTCGGTTGTTAAAGAACTTATTGAAAATTCTATCGATGCCGGCAGTCAGAAAATCATCATTGAACTAAAAGAGGGTGGCAAAAACCTCATCAAAATAATCGATGATGGTATCGGTATGTCGCGCGATGATGTTCGGTTATCCGTGCACGAACATGCAACCAGCAAACTTAATTCGATTGATGGTCTCGAATCATTAACCACTTATGGTTTTCGTGGCGAAGCATTAGCCAGTATCAGCGCGGTATCGCGCTTAAAGATTGAAACCAATGACGATGATTCAAACACCGGCACGTCTTTATCAGCGGAAGCTGGTGAGATAAAAGAAATCAAGGAGATTGCGCGGGCAAAAGGAACAACCATTTCCGTACAGACTCTTTTCTACAACTTGCCGGTTCGCCGTGGTTTTCTCAAATCTGACAGCTATGAATTAAAACTGATCACCGAAACAATATCCGCTTATGCTATTGCCTATCCTAATATTCATTTCACACTCTCAAGCGATGGCAAAGAACTTTTGGTGCTTCCCAAAGCTGATTCATTTAAAGAACGTCTAAAAATATTCTTAGAGAAAAATGTATTTCTGAACTTGCAGGAGTTTCGGTTTACTAATCCCATGCTTTCATTCTGGGGAGTCATCTCAGCGCCCGAGACCGCCAAAACATTCTACCAGTTACAGCAAATCTTCTTTAACTTGCGACCGGTCCGCAACCGCACCGTGGTCAAAGCGATTTATGAAGGATACTCTGGTACCCTGCGTGGTAATAACCCGAACTTTGTTGTCTTCCTGGAAACGACCCCGCAGAATCTTGATGTCAATATTCACCCGACTAAAAACGAGGTTAAATTCGCGGATGAACGGTTCTTGTATGATTTTGTTTCTGAAGCGGTGCGAAAAACGCTCGGGGTTCAGAAACGGGCCGAGATTTTAGAAGAAACCGCGCTGTTTCAGCGCAGTCTATTGGATATGGATGGTGCAATACAGGGGTTCTGGCAATTGCACAGTTCATATATCTTTGCTCAAATCCAAACCGGTTATTGTATTATCGACCAGCACGCAGCCGCCGAGCGAATTATCTTTGAGGATATTGTGAAAAAAGATGAGAAGGTTGCAACCCAGGGATTGCTATTTCCAATCATTGTTGAGCTCTCCCCTGAGGAGTTCAGTATCTATGAAGATATTAAAGAAACGATGTCGGCATTGGGTATTGAAACCAAGGTATTCAGCGGACGCAGTGTTGTTTGCGAGACAATTCCGTCAAGCGTCACAATGACCAAAACCGATATTCAGGAACTATTTTTGGAACTGTCCAAAATTGATAAGGAAAAACTATCCTATAAAGAAGAGATTGCCAAGCAGATTGCCTGTAAAGGTGCAGTCAAGGCAAATCAGCGATTATCACAACCTGAAATGGAAGCATTAATAAATAAACTTTTTGCCTGCAAAGATCCGTATTTCTGTCCGCATGGCCGTCCAACTATTATCAAGATTGGTCGAGACGAGTTAGATAAGAAGTTTGGAAGATGAATTCCTGTGGCAAAACCTGTAATCTGAAAATAATAAAATGTTTCTTGTTTTATGACTAAAATATTTTGTTTAGTGGGCCCAACCAGTGTTGGTAAAACTGAAGTCGCGATTAATTTAGCCCAAAAATATGATTTAGATATAATCTCAGCTGATTCCCGCCAGATCTATAAGTATATGGACATCGGCACAGCTAAACCAAAATTAGCAGATAGCGGGCAGGAATTAACGGTTAGCGGAGTCCGTTTCCATCTCATCGATATAATAACACCCGATGTTTTATATTCTGCCGCAGATTTTGCCCATGACTGTGAAAAGATCATCAGAGAGTTATCTGAGAAAAATCGGAACTTCGTTTTAGTTGGCGGTTCCGGACTTTATCTCAAAGCACTCTTCAAACCTTTTTTTATTGCCCCGCCACGCGATTTAAACCTTCGAAAAAGTCTTGAAAAAGAACCAGTCGAAAAATTATACGGCAAGCTAAAAATAGTTGACCCCATCTCAGCTAAGCGTATTAATTCTCAGGACCGACAGAGAATTATCCGTGCCTTGGAATTATACCAGACTACCCGCAAGCCGATGTCAGAACAATTAAAAGAAAAACACCCGCAATCGGAATTTTCGCCATATTATGTTGGTTTAACTATGCCGAGAAAAATGCTGTGCGAGAAAATTAATCAGCGGTTTGATAAAATGATAGACGACGGACTGGTTAAAGAAGTGAAGCACTTATTAAAAATGGGATACACCAAAGAAAACAATGCGTTGAACGGCATCGGTTATCAGGAGGTTATAAGATTTTTGGATGACGATCTGTCTTTAATGGAAGCGATTCACATCGCCAAAACCCTTTCCCGTCAGTATGCCAAGCGCCAGATGACCTGGTTTAAAAAAGTTGAAGGAATACATTGGATTGCATTCACAACCCTTGTCGAGACCGTATCAAAAGTCAGTCAAGAATACAATAACTATTTAAATATAGTATAGTAGTGCTTGTATTTAGACGCTGGTTAAAAATGCGCAAAAATAAAATCATAATAAGATGGATAAATTAGCTGGCCACCCGATAACAATAAATCAGAAATCCGACCGTAAAACAGACTATATTACATTTTCTGTAATACTTTTTATTTGTTTAATAATCCTTGTTATAATAGGTCTTCATTATAAAGAACTTTATCAAGAAGACAGTTATGCACATTATCTGCTTGCAAAATATGCCTGGAAACACCATCGGTTGTTTATCGATATTTGGGCAAGACCGATTCCGACAATAATTCTGTCACTTACCGCACCCTTTGGCATCATACCAGTAAAAATATTAACAATTATTATCAGCTTGTTGTGCGGATTTCTTACCTATAAAACTGCCAAAACAATCAAACTAAAATACGCGGAATTTGTAATTCCTTTTCTTATCTTTCAACCTTATTTCCTTTTATTGTCAGTGAATCCCTTGACTGAGATATTCTTCGCAACGATGTTAGTGGTTAGTCTGTTGCTATTTTTAAGAAAAAATTACCTGGCTTCAACAATTATCTGCTCGTTATTACCGTTAGTGCGTCCTGAAGGATTTTTCTTTTTGTTCCTTTGGTTAATAATATTAATCATCATTAAAAAATGGCGCCTGCTGCCTTATTTGGGATTAGGAACAATCATTTGGTACATTTTAGGTCTTATCCAAAGTAGTGATACACTTTGGTTTTACTATAACTTCCCCTGGCTGGGCAAACCAGGATTTTATGGTTCTGGTGGTATCTTAAATTATGTTAATCTATTTCCCAAAATCACCGGATCTTTATTGCCCTTTTTCCTTATCGGGTTTATATATCTTATAATCAGGAAGCAATTTCTTCTTATCGTAATTTTTATATACTTCTTTGTCTTGCACATCTTATTGTGGAAGTATGGATTATTTAAAAGCAGCGGTTACGCAAGATATTTTGTCTGTATGGCTCCAATCATCGCGATTGTCGGACTCTATGGATATAATTTTCTCGCCTCTTTATTTAAGATTAAAAAATCCCTGATTATATTATCGGTTTTTTCGATTGTCTTTGCATTATTATCAGTTTCGTCCATTTATAAAATTCAGCCGTCAAAACTTAATTCAGACCATCTAATCATTAATGATGCTTACCGATATTATAAAAACTTAAATTCGGATGCGCCGGTGAGCTGTGCTTATCCATATTTCTTTTATATTGCTGGGTTTGACCGTTTTGATTTTAATCATTATCCATATCCAAGTCTTGATTCAATTGAAAAACATGACAGTTCGATTATTATCTGGGATTCAAACTATATGGCAAAACAATATAATATTTCATTTGATACATTATCCAAATTAAATTATAAAAAATTAGCAAATTTTAAATCAGAAGATGCTTATTACGACATCGTAATATTTAAAAGTCCTTAAATATTTTATATTAACAGTAATTTTATAATTACACGAAATCCCTGACTCCAGCCAAGCAATTTTATTTACGCATATATAATTAAACAAAGATTCTATATTTTCCATCTATATTAATACAAATCATCTTATAATGACATATGTCATGCTAATCGCGGTTATCTCTTTAGCATACAATAAACTAATCCTTAACAACTAAAGGGGTATTATACCCGGGACAGCTCTTTGTTAGCCAATCCTAACCATTTGTTACCCTGTACTCGGCTAACGAGGTCGCATACAGGTTAGCCCAAATTGCTTATTAATTTACCGTAATTATATACTTTCAAACAATGAAAAACCAACACGCCAATACAGTTTACCCGGCAGTATAAAACATTGTTTATCTGATTATACTTTAAATAGCTTGTGTGTATGTATAATAGGAAATATATTACTAAATTTATTAAATAATCTATATGATATTCTGTTCGGGGTGATAGAAAATTAATGATTTTACTTGACAAGTCATAACTTTCAATTAACGTATAAATAAATATTGGAGGCAAAATGAGAAGATTGGCGTTTTTATTTATCATCGTATTTTTAGTAATGTTTTATAGTTGTAAAAAAACAAATATCCCACCTTATGCACCATCAATTCCGATTGGCGAATCTCTGGGTTTTATCAATACCAATTACAATTATAATAGCTCAGCTTCGGATATAGACGGCGACCGCGTAGCGATTAGATTTGCCTGGGGCGATGGCGATACGTCCTCCTGGGGATTTTTTGGCGCACCCGATTCTGATATTACCAAGCATCACACCTGGACTGAAGCCGGATTTTATATAATCCGAGCCCAGGCAAAAGACGAACATGACGATGTTTCGGGTTGGTCTAATTTACATCAGATAATGATTTCAAACTTCAATAAATAATAGACTAACTCCATCGGCTGACAATCAATTGATATGCGCTATGCTGCGACTAAAGCATTATTTCTGATTGTTCTTGGCATAATCTTCGCCTTATATTTTAAACTTCCAATGTCTATTATCTCGTTTCCTTTATCTTAAGCATCTGCTTTTACATTTTTATTGACAATTTCTTTGTTTCCGTTATAGTAAGATATAATTGCGGGGTGGAGCAGCCTGGAAGCTCGTGAGGCTCATAACCTCAAGGTCGCTGGTTCAAATCCAGCCCCCGCTACTTAAATTTTATCACTCTGAGGTATACTTGAGCAACTCTTCGTTTCACTCAGAATAACATTTTAGTAAGTATGATTACCGCACCGAGAGGAAAAGAAATCACATGTAAAAGTTGGCATCAGGAAGCAGCAATGAGAATGCTCATGAATAATCTTGATGCTGAGGTTGCTGAAAAACCCGAAGAATTAATTGTTTATGGTGGCTCTGGTAAAGCAGCTCGTAACTGGGAATGTTATCATGCCATTATTGAATCCTTAAAAAACTTAGAAAATGACGAGACCCTTTTAGTACAATCTGGCAAACCAGTCGGTATATTCAAAACTTTTCCGTGGGCTCCCCGAGTTTTAATTGCCAATTCTTTGTTAGTGCCAGCTTGGGCAAATTGGGACTACTTCCGGAAATTAGAGGCTTTAGGTCTTATCATGTATGGTCAGATGACGGCTGGTTCGTGGATTTATATTGGTACTCAGGGAATTATTCAGGGCACTTTTGAAACTTTTGCCGAGTGTGCCCGAAAGTATTTTGGCGGAACTTTACGGGGGCGCTGGGTTTTGACCGCCGGCATGGGTGGCATGAGTGGCGCACAGCCTTTGTCGGTAACGATGAACGATGGTGTTATTTTAGATGTTGAAATAGACCCGAAGAAAATTGAGCGGCGCATCAGCCAAGGATTTTGCGACACGATGACCACAAGTTTGGAGCAAGCACTAACACTGGTTAATGATGCAATCAAACGCCGACAGCCGCTGTCGATCGGACTTGTTGGCAATGCGGCAGATATCCATCCGACATTGGTGCGACGCGGGATTATTCCGGATATATTAACCGACCAGACTTCTGCCCACGATGAACTGAATGGTTATGTGCCGGGAAAAATGTCATTAGAAAAAGCTTTGGAACTGCGCAAGAAGAATCCTAATGATTATATCAAACATTCTTATGAATCGATTGGTCGGCAGATGGAGGCAATGCTCGAAATGCAAAGACAAGGAGCAACTGCATTTGATTACGGCAATAATATCCGTGCTCAAGCGGCTAAAGTCGGAGTAAAAAATGTCTATAATATTCCGGGATTTGTTTTAGAATATATCCGCCCACTATTCTGTGAGGGCAAAGGACCATTCCGCTGGGCCGCATTATCCGGTGATAAACAGGATATCTATACAACCGATAAACTGGTATTGGATTTATTCCCGAAGAACGAATCCTTAAAGCGCTGGATAGGTTTAGCTCAACAGAAAATACCATTTCAGGGTTTGCCAGCAAGAATCTGCTGGTTAGGGATGGGCGAGCGTGATAAAATGGGTTTAGCAATAAATGAACTGGTGCGCAAAGGTAAAATATCCGCTCCGATTGTAATCGGAAGAGACCACCTGGATACGGGTTCGGTCGCGTCACCAAATCGGGAGACTGAAAAGATGCAGGATGGCTCAGATGCAATTGCTGACTGGCCGATTTTAAATGCAATGTTAAATGTTGCATCCGGCGCATCATGGGTTTCAGTTCATCAGGGTGGCGGTGTTGGTATTGGTTATTCAATTCACGCGGGTCAGGTAGTTGTCTGTGATGGCACTCTTGAAATGGATAAACGAATAGAAAGAGTTCTGACCAATGACCCGGGCATTGGGGTTGCACGACACGCTGATGCAGGTTACGAACTTGCCATCAAAACCGCCAAAGAACACGATATAAAAATCCCGATGAAAAAAAGTGATCAGTAGAACTATTTTGGCAGAATCCGAATCGCTGTTTCTCCGATACGCTAAATAACCCGCAATTAAATTAAAATATTATCCGGTCTTTTTACACGATTTATATTAATATTAATAAGGTCAAGATAGATATTGATATATATAAGCAAATAAATACTCGGCAAAACACGGGTTAAAATCAAACTACTAACCTAGCCCTTATGCCTATCTCTAATCCGCATATAGGGTAACATTTGTTTTAGCTATTGTTAGGCAAGGGCTTGGTTTTGGCTATATCCCCTACTGCTCCCTACACGCTCAGATTTTTTCTAAAATTTATTGATTTACGCTGCGATAGTTATTTCTTCCCGAAATACGGATGTTTCAGATATGGCAGTTTCTTTGCTTTAGCTTCATTACTTGTCATAATCATCTTTTCGATTATGACCGATGGCGCAACTACTGAAAGCGGTAAATATGAATCTGTGAACGGTTCTTTGTAAATAAAATTATCAACTGTCTCATCTTTACCCGCCGCTACAATATCTTTTAGAATCATCGGCGTGATCGCATCGAATTTCAATCCCCGTATCAGCTCTTTTTTTCCGTTCTGATATAGCCGATATGCTATTAAAGGTTCGGAGATAAGCGGTGTTTCTGGTCTTGACCCGCCGAAGAACATTGCCATCATCTCATCCCGCCCTTTTGGTATCTGGAATGCGAGCTGTGTTATCACGATACCGTAATCTAACTCTTTTTCTTTTAAGAGACTAATAAACTCTGTTTCGAAATCGTCCCTTGTTTGGTCACTGGTCACAACTAAATTCGATATCGCGTTTCTGATTTGTCCGCCAATAAATCTGCCATGACCATTCGATTTTTTAATCCCTTTGATAGGCGTGCGGCTCATTGGCAGTGTTATCAGTTTGCCTGTTTTTACTAAATCGAGCTTCTCGGGTTTTACGCCCTGGTCATCGACTGCATAATTACCATACAAAGACATCTTGTTATAAGATGTCAATGTCGGGTTATCGCTAACCGAAAAACTTTTTGGCAGTACTTCTTTATTAATTTTATCGGCAAGAAAACCGGTCTGCTCTGGCATCATTTGCGCCATCTCGTCATCCTCATAAATCGGCTTGCGGGCGTCAGACAAACCCTTGCCGATAATCTCAAAGAAAAGTTCCGAACTCGCCAATGATGTAAACATTACCGGTCCGGTATAATCTTTTTCTTCTGATGCGACGGTTAAAAGCGCTAAAGTATCTGCCATCGCATTGGCTTTCTGAATCATTGCACTTAACGCAGGCAGGTCTGATGGCAGATGTCCAGAGAAAGTAACATTATCGGTCAGATTGATACCATCATTGGTTTGTGTATTTGCTGATACTTCGATATTTGTGTTGATGTCATTTTTTACGTATTTATTACCATCTGAATCCAGAAAGTAAATAGTGGCCAACTGGAAACTGAAATTTGCACCGGATGTTTGAATCTTGGGATAAGCCCTAAAAATATTGGAAATTGTTTTGATGTTCGTTGCCCACTCATTTCTATCCATTGATATTTTTTTCGGACTTTCTATGTAGTAATCAGGCGTTACTCGAGAAAAATCCGCTACTGTATCTTTGAGCTGTTTGTGCTCAATTGCTGATTTTTTCTTTGCAAGCAAATCAACCGCTGCTTTGTATTGCTCGTCCGTTGCCAGCCAGATTTTCTGTCGTATCGCATCATAGTCATCATCCAACGGTAAATTATCACTTACGCCCGGCTGACCAAAGCTATATGAATATTCGGGTGATTCATAGAAATTGGTATTGTCAAAATCATAACTGCCGACCCGCAGGTCGACGAAAAGAGACCGATTATGGTCAACATTATCGGAAACAATCGCACCGAATTCACCGCGCATCGATATATTTTGCTCGTCAACAATTCGGTAGGAAATATAATATGGCGGTTTTTCTTTCTGAAGTTTAAGTTTTCCAGTTGTTCTCTTCATTTCATCCTGCATCGCCTTAAAAATTGGCGATTCTTGGGATAAAAGCGGTTTTACTGAAAACAGACAAAATAATGTGAACAAAATTCCCAAATTTTTAATATTTGATTTTTGATATTTTATGTTCATTTCGCACCCCCTAACGGACTTGGTAAGATTGGTAATTTTTCCTGCTCTTTTACCTTTTTCTCGACTTCCATTTCAGCCGTCAGTATTGACGGTGCGACCGCTGAAACCGGCACCATGCCTGACTCGGCTCCGCATGTTCCGTTAAATATCGCATTATCATCACCGGTGACAAGAATTTTCGAGAACGAAACCAATGGTGTTCCAACAACATTTACACCTCGCACTACTTCTTCGTGACCATCCTGATATATCCTTCGGACCAATAACGGCGTGACATTAAACGCCTGTGTTCCGCCTCTCCCGGTTGCGGTAAATCCGCCAGCAATGTCCTTAAATATCAAACCGTAAGGTTTATTCTGCTTTTTACATTCGCTAATTAATAGCTTCTTGAGACTGTCATAACTGACCTGATTTTTTGATTCAACGATCAGGTTGCCTTGTCGTGACACGACTTTATTGCCATATGACCTTCGGGCATGGCCATTAGAAGCCAAGAAACCTTCGATTGGCGAGCGGGTCATCAGGAAGTTTTTCAAGATTCCGTTTTCAACCACGGTCACTCTTTGTGACTTAACGCCTTCATCATCAAATTTATAATAACCATTCAGATCTCTGCCATTAAAACTTTGCATTGTCGCATCATCGTAGACTGATAAAAAATCGGGCAGGATTTGTTTTCCAACCTTATCTTTAAAAGTCTGCCCTTCCCGTTCCAGTTTTTGTCGATGACCTTCAATCCGATGACCGAATATTTCGTGGAAATAGACTGCTGCTGCCTGATTATCCAATATCGCAGGACCGCTGTACGGATCAACCAAAGGCGCGGTTCGTAAAGCGGACAAATCATTAATTAAATTATCTATCGCAAGCCTTATCATTACATCCGATGGCAAGCCGTCTTCGGTATACGAAAAGAACGGACGGAATAAATATAAGTTCATTCCATCATCCGATTTTGTATCAGCATAGATCGTTATCCGATAGCGATTGGTGCCATCGACGATTCTTGTTCCGCCAGTATTGACCAGATACTGAGTATTACCTCGTGCGGTTATCGTAATAGAAGAATTATAAATCCACGGATATGCTTTAAAGATTTTTGATAACTCTTTAATCCGGTTAGTCCAATTGGTATCACCAAGGGTTGCTTTAGTTTCAGTTCCGGTATAGATTTCCTTGTTAGATTTAGAAAAATCCGCTGATGTGTCCTCTTCCGCAACCTTTGTTTCTTTCTCTGACCTGACTTTCATAATTCTTTCCTGGGCTTTTTTGAACTCGCCATCGGTTGCTTTCCACAGAACTTCCCGAATAGCGAATTCGTCGTTATCAATTGGAATCCGTTCAAATGAGGAATTGTAGAAATCAAACCCGCCAAAACCAGAGCTGCCGCGTAATTCGTGGGTATTATCTAATTTATAACTGCCGACCCTGGCATCGACTGAAAGATAACGGTTCTCGTTATGACTATTGGTAATGATTGTGCCGTAAGATGCTGATATTGTTATTATATCCTCGCTGTTAATCTCATATTGCAGAAAATAGAGCGGTTCTTTGCCTGTATTTTTGAGCCCCTGAAATGATCGGTTCAATTCATTTTCCATTATTGTTAGCAGCTGATTTCCCTGGGCAAAAACTAGTGCAGTAACCGTAAGTAAAACCATTACTATCAGTTTATATTTGGACATATCATCTCCTTTAAAATATTAATTTTCATTTAATTATTTTCATTCAAATGCGATCAAATGTCAATAAACTATTCCGGTAAGAGAAGTTGCGGTTTTTTAGTCTCGGGGTGCAAAATAATATGCGGCGTGATTTTGTATACATTGTTAATTACTTCAGTTTTGATTACTTTTTCAGGTTTATCACACACAACCATCTTACCTTCAGATAACAATAACAGTCTTGTACAAACCATGCTGGTCAGATTAATATCATGAGAAAGCAGCACAATCGTTATTCCGTCTCGGTTCATCTTCTTTAATATTCTCGCAATATCGATTTGATGCGTTATATCGAGATAAGAAGTCGGTTCGTCTAAAAGTAGTATTTTCGGCTCAGATGCTAATGCTCGGGCCAATACAACTCTTTGGCGTTCACCCGATGAAAGCTCCATTATGTTGCGGTCTTTTAACATTAAAGCATCGGTAAACTTTAACGCTTCGATCGCTTTGTCGATATCGCTCTTTTTAGGGCGCTCCATCTCTTTAAGATAAGGGTGGCGTCCGAAAAGAACAACGTCTATTACCGAAAAATCAAAATAGAAGTAATTTTCCTGCGGAACATAACTCATCCAGCGCGCTCGTTTATCCATCTTGATAGCATTTATTGACTCATTGAATATTTTTACGTCACCTTGTGTAACTTTTAATAAACCAGCGATTAGCTTTAATAAAGTTGTTTTGCCGGCGCCATTCGGTCCGATAATCCCAAAAAAATCGCCAGTATCAACCCGAACCGACAAATTACTCAGTATTGTTTTTGGTCCATAACTGAAGCTTAAATTGTTAACTTCGACTGCGAACATGATTATAGTTTCTTTTTAAGCAAGTAAATAAAAAATGGCACACCAAATAATGCAGTAATTACGCTCAATGGCAACTCGATCGGCGCAATACTCCGCGCAATTAAATCAGTAAATATCAAAAGACTCGCACCGAGAAGAAAAGAAAATGGTAAAACCTTGTAGTGGTCCGGTCCGTAAATTAATCGTATTATATGTGGTACACAGAGCCCGATAAAACTGATTGCGCCGGTGAATGAAACAGTCAATGCTATTAAGAACGACGATGCGACGAAAATATTTCTGGTAAGTTTCTGGGTTTCGACCCCCAGGCTTTCGGCAACTTCGTCGCTCATTGACAGGACATTTAAAGAACGCCACTTGCTAAACAAATAAATCATCACCGGTATTGATAAAATAAATATTATAATGAACGATATTAATGATTCATTGGTGAATACGATATTAAGTCGTCCCATTAAGAGGTAAATAATTTCGGTTAGCGGTTTTCGGGTTAATACCATCAGTAACATTACAATTCCGGAAAACAGAAAACTCAGTATTACACCCGCTAAAACTAAACTGATTTTAGTGATTTTACCCCTAACCCTGGCCAAATTATATACAAGGAACATGGTTGTTAAAGCGCCGATAAAGGAAAAGACCGGTACGGTTAACACTCCGACTCGACCAAATAGATAGCCGATTACTGCACCAAGACTCGCGCCGCTGGCAATACCTAATGTGTATGGATCAACTAACGGATTTTGTAATAGTCCCTGTAGTGACGCGCCGACCAAACCTAAAATCCCGCCGGCAAAAATTCCCAAGATGATTCTGGGCAATCGTACTTCTAACGGAATTCTTAAATCAGACAAAGAGAAACCGGTTGGACCTAAACCAAATGATAGAATGACCGCAATTACCAATAATATTAGAAGCACAAACCATGATTGTGTTTTACGCACTATCTCTTCTTAGTCCACACTCCTTGAACAATATTAGCTAAATCTTCAACGCCATAAATAAATCTCGGACCGGGCCTGAAGAAATAATCGGGATTCAAATCAGAGTAGATACGACCTTTTTTGACCGCGGTCATTTGCGACCAGCCCAAGCGTTTTTTTACCTGTGCTTTTGTCACAAGCGGATGAAGAATTATAATAATGTCAGGATTTTTTTGTATTAACTCTTCCGTGTTCGTAACAAAATATTCTCGGTTCATATCGGCAAAAACATTTACTGCGCCGGCATAATGGATTAAATCGTTAACATAAGACAGATTGCCGACCGTAGTAATCGGTGTTCCCGAGATTTCGATATAGACTTTGGGTGAGTCGATGATATTAGGATTTTTGCCCTGTATTTCAGTCAATTTGTTCTTTAGCGCTGTGACCAATATATTAGCCTGGTCAGTTGCTTCAATTGATTTACCAATATCCAGTATTTCCTGAAACAAGCTATCAACTGACTTTGGTTTACTCGTAAATACGTCAATTTTATTTATCTTTAGTTCTTCAATAATATTTCTTTGCTCCGGAAGCGTGGCAAAAACTAATGATGGTTTTTTTATTAATATCCTTTCTAATGACGGATTAGAAAAATCACCAACCTTATAAACTTGCTTTGCTGCTTCCGGATAATCACAGTAAATAGTATTACCAACCAGAAGGCTATCTTTACCCAGAGCATAGATTATTTCGGTGATGCTTGGAACCAATGAAATAACGCGTTTTGTTTTCGCTGGCTCGACTTTTTTCCCGCATGATAGTAAATTGACAATGCAAAATGCAAATATTACAACATAATTTATATAATGAATGGAAAACTTTTTAAATTTTGGTTTGTCATTTTGATTTTTGATGTTTAATCTTTGATTTCTTATCAAATTTTATTCCTTATGAAATACTATTCGTTGTCGGTTTCTGTCCCTTTTGTGCAAACACCAGATATGCGGTGTGAGAAATCATTCGTTCAGTCGGTCTGGTTCCGGTGATACGAACCAAAAGTTCGCGCTCCAAAATTTCAATGATTTTAATACGGACGAAACCTTCTAATTCCAATACGGTCTTGGTTTTTCTGACCTGTTCGGTATTCGGACTGAGCGAGACATACGAATATCCGCCTTTTAAGGCATCATAAGCTGGTTTAATTGCTATCCAAGGTTCGGGCAGGTCAATAAAAACCGCATCAACACCTGTTTGTTTGAAACCTTCTTTTTCAACATCCGCGCAAAAAAACTCAACATAATCCGACAAACCGACTTTTGTCACATTGGCTTTTGCGTTATCGGAAAACTCCGGTCGCGATTCATAGGAATAAATTTTGCCGTTCGGTCGGACAAAGTTTGATAAGATAATTGTCAGAGCACCACTACCAGTACCACACTCAATTACCCTTGCCCCGGGAAATACAAAACTCTGAAGTACCATTAAACCGGCATCTTTTGGATACACGATTGTCGTTGTCCTCCGAACTTTCATCGACAAGTCAGCCAAAGTTGGTTTAAGAATATAGAAAGGCGTTCCTATCTGTGTATTTACAACATCACCATAATCTTTTTGTAAAACTTCAGGAAAACTTATATTACCCTTATGAGTCGAAAAGTGTCCTTTTTCCTGAAGAGTAATAAGGTATTTTGCTCTTTCGTTGTGATAAAATAAAACCAAGTCGCCTGCTTTTAGCATTTTTCTATTCTATTCTGTTATACTCAGAAGTCAAGGATTTCAATAAGAGTACTACGCAACAGCATTGCCTTTGATAACCGAGTTTTCTTCAGAAAAGGATGTTTTTATCGCGGTTTTAATCTGTGTAGTCGGCGGCGTTTATTTAGTATAATCAGGTTTTCATTTTCAATAATCTTGACAACTGGATAAAATTATCTTATCTTGCCTATATGATTATTCGAAAGGAGATAATATGAGTTCAATGATTGCTTATTGTGGCATTAATTGCAGTGAATGTCCGGCATATATCGCCACCCAAACAAATGATGATAATGAGAGAAAAAAGGTCGCTGAGATGTGGGCAAAACAATATAATCCCAACCTCACCGCTAAAGATATTAATTGCGATGGCTGCATAACCAGTAGTACGAAAGTGTTTTCCTGGTGTAATGAATGTCCGATACGAAAATGCGGTAAAGAAAAATCGGTTAATAACTGCGCTTACTGTGTTGAATACGCCGCTTGCGACAAACTCGCGACGTTTTTCAAAATGGCTCCCAAAGCCAAAGACACTTTGGATAATATCCGAAAAGGGAAATCTCGTTGATAGTATTATCAGAAGGATTATGTGAATAAAAAATTATTTATAATTTATATTTGTTTAATCGGTTTGGTCTCGGCAAAAGAACTAAAACCGACTCTCCCCTTTTACAGGTTGCCGATTAGGAAAAATTTAATATACAATTCAACCATCGAATTCAAAGGCACTCACTACACATCCGGCTCAAATACTAAAACGCAATTCTGGGTTTGGAAGCAGAATCCGGATGGCAGTTCACGCTTAATCATATGCCGAACCGCAAAGAATTATCGGATTTTGGAAGATACAATACGTAAAGATGAAGAGCCGCAAACCACTTGGGCATATTGTGATTTATTTCCTGACGGAAGAATCACGGAAAATATATCGCTTCAAAACTTTAACCCGTCGCAATATTTTATTCCCTTGCCCGATGATACTATCATTGCCAAACAAGGCTGGGAGCAGTTTGATTCGACAAATCAGGAACGCACACGTTACCAATTAATAAGTAATAATCTTACTGACAGCATCTGGACCGTCCGCATAACTAAACAGACTCCATTTGACTCAATATATATAATATCATCCAATTCGATTGTTTATATCAATCTTAAAACAGGATTACCAATCAGAAAAGAAAGCGAAGCCCTTCAAGGATATGGATATTCTGCTGGGAAAACCACTGCCCTGACATTTTTGGATTCAATCAAACCGCTTGATACATTCAAATTCAAACCATTTATTAATGAACTTTTGGCATATTTTCAAACTGAATCTACTTATAATCAAATACTGGATAAAGTTGAATATAATTCACCCGATGTAAATTCTTTAATGGCGAGTGCGGAAAACATTTTAAACGATGCGCTCAAGTCGGCGAATGATTCAACTGTTCAAGCGTTATTAAATGATGACATAGCAAGTCACGAGCAAATTAAAAATAGCCTCAGCGAAGATTCTTTGTGGTTTACCAAAACAATCGATAAAAAAGCAGTAGAATGGAAACTGAAAGATTTAAGCGAGAAAAACCATACATTAAAGCAGTATCGCGGGAAAATCGTTATTCTGGATTTCTGGTACCGCGGATGTCCGTGGTGCATCCGGGCAATGCCGATGATTAATCAAATCGCTGAAGATTTCAAAGACCAACCAGTAGTCGTGTTCGGAATGAATGTCGATAAAAATAAAGATGACGCATTGTTTGTTGCTGACAAATTGAAACTCGTCTATCCCAGCTTGCAGGCATCGGGAATTGACAAACAATATGCAGTTACCGGCTTCCCAACGCTATTTATCATTGATAAAAAAGGCATTATCCGTGATGCACATATCGGTTACTCGCCAGACCTTGGCACGAAAGTTACGAAAAAAATCGAATCGCTTTCAGGAAAAAGTAAGTGAAATTTAGTCAGAAAAGTTTTGTAATATTGGGTGTTTTAATTGTTCTGATAATTATCACAATTGGTTTTGCAATTGACTTTAAAGGATACCTTGGCAATATTTTATCAGAAATCGCCGGATTGATTATCAGTATTCTTGTTGCGTTATTGCTGGTCGACCGCTTTACCGAAATTCAAAGGGAAAAACGCTGGCACAAGGTTCACAATCTGACCCATCGCTCTATATCCCATCATCTAAGTAATGTGCTACTTGAACTTTTTAACTATTTCCCGATGCCAGACCATTATTCCGCAGATACAATTCTTGTGTATCGCGACCAACCCGATATCAAACCAACTGAAGCGGTGAACAATTTAATCGGACAAATAAAAATACTACAACAACAAGGAAAATTAAACAATGAACGTGCGGCTGAATATTTCAGCTCTATCAAATGGTATATTAATCAAATTCAGCATGACCTGATGCCCCGAGTAATTCAAAGTTCGGACAATCAGGAATTGATTGATGTGCTTATTGATTTTGATGATGCAGCCCAAGAACTCCAGAGCAAGATAATTGCATATAAACGCTTTACAAAACAAGAAGCTTTACCCGACATTATTCCTTTATTGGAATCAATCAATGAAATTTATAAATACTTATAAGTAATGAAGCAAATTTATATCCTGGGACTTGTTGGTAGTCCACGAAAAGGTAAAAATACCGATTCGCTAGTCCAGTCTGCTCTGGACGGTGCTAAAGATGCTGGTGCGAAAACAACCAAGATTTACTTAAATGACTTGAAAATTAAACCCTGCCAGGCATGCATAAAACATCCAAGTCCTAAATATTGTATATACAATGACGGCATGACAAAACTATACCGGTTATTCGAATCAGTTGACGGGATTATTTTAGGAACACCGGCATATTACGAGACAATCTCCAGTCAGACTAAACTGATGATTGACCGCTGTAATTGTTTGACCAAAATAAAAAAGAATCAGACCGGCAAATTAAATTTCTTGCGTCGGATAAAGAAACCGAAAAGGGGAGTGTTTATATGGGTATCTGATTGTTCGACGAATGTAAAACCAGCTCTGGCTTCAATCAAGTTTTGGTGTCTGGATGTAAATTTAAAACTCGTTAAGACGCTTATTATGATTCGCTCTGAGCGAAAAGATAATCGGAAAGATAAACTTTTGTCGGAAGCATATCAAGCCGGTAAAAATTTAGTCCTATTTTCCCCGCAGTCTCAGAGCTCTGTTTGAAAAAAACCGTCCCGGTTACCCGGTAGACAATCTAGCAGGTAACCTACTCCATTATCTGTCAGGTGTGTATTAGGACTATAACTTAAAATATTGGTTGCAAACGGTACTGTAAAATTAATATTCACATAAGTTTCAAACAGATATTAACTTGTAGATTGGATTTTCGATATGATAAAAACACGTTCCGAAAACGACTTTTATCCAGGACAACTACTTAATAAATAAGCCCAAATACCAATTGATTATATGTGTCCCGAAAAACACGGTAATCATTGCACCCGCGGCAAGAAATGCGCCAAATGGAATATACTCTTTGCGGGTTTTCAGTTTTAATATAATAAGAATTGTCCAGATTACCACTCCTAAAAAGACACCCAGAAACAAAGCTAAAACCCCGTGTCCAAGTCCTAAAAATGCGCCAATCATCCCGGCTAATTTTATATCGCCCCATCCCATCATCTCTTGTTTTTTAATTAATAATCCTATTTGACGAAAAATCCAAAGAATTCCTGCGCTGACCAGTGTACCAGTAATAACATTGTCGCCTGAACGAATATTCACGATATTTTGATAATTTAAAATTAATCCGACAAGAATACCGGGAACGGAGATAACATTTGGAATAATCCGATGTGTCAAATCAGTGCATGCTGCTATGATTAGAAGTGAAATAAAAACGATATTTATTAACACAAGTAATGTCATATCAAATTTCACGTATAAACAAAGGAATAAAATACCGGTTACCAATTCGACTAAAGGATATTGCCATGATATAGGTTTTTTACAATTACGGCATTTGCCACCCAATAAAATATAACTCAGGACTGGAATATTATCGTATGCTTTTATCGGTTTTAAACAGCTTGGGCAAAATGAACGACTCGGATTTATTATTGACTTATGTCTCGGTATACGATAGATACAGACATTCAAGAAACTGCCAATTATCAGACCCAAGACAAAAAATATTAATATCATTTTCCATAATAAAAAGAACGTAGAGTTTTCAAAAAGCTGATTACTCTACGTTCTTTATTGTTTATTCTAAGTTACCTACGGTTTAACAATGTGCGGTATTATAAATACGATCAGTTCGGTTTTATCATGAGTTATTACATTTCGGCTAAATAGATATTTCCCCAAAATCGGGATATCACCGAGTAGTGGAACTTTAGTACGTGTTCTGGTTTCTTCATCTTTTGTTAAGCCGCCAATGACGACTACCTCGCCATCTTTTACAATCACCTGTGTTTTTGCTTCGCGTTTTTCTGTGACTGGTCGCAAATCATCCGCTGTTCCCTGCCACCCGGTAATAGCTTCAACCGTCGGTTCCACTTCCATATTTATCATACCATCACTGGTTGTATGGGGGGTAACGGTTAGACCAATCGGAATAAATTTCTCGGTCCAAGAATAAATTCGTTCTTGTGTTTGCGGGTCGACCCTTTCTGTTCGCAAGGGAATTGTAACTCCCATATTAATTTGTGCGGTCTGATTGTCCAGAGTTAATGTCCTGGGATTTGCGAGTAGTTTCGACTTTCCACGTGTTTGCATTAATTCTAACTCAGCGCCTAACTGAGCTAATGATATTTTACCCAATATAAGTTCTTCAAACCTGATTGGGAATGCCATTTCACCCGTTGAAGGTACAACTGGAGTAGCGGTCGCGCCTAATGACCAATTGATGCCATACATATCTGAATTACTAATCGTTGTTTCGATAAATTTTGCTTCAATCGAAATCTGAGCTACGGGCTGGTCAAGTTGTGAAATTACCGATTGTAATTTATCAAGAACTTCTGGATAATCCGTTACAATTAATGCTGATGCGCGACTCGAACCACCTCCCGTGCCGACTCGTCGGTAAACGACTTCTGAAACACCCCGCGATGAAAGAACTCTTTTAATTGCCGCCTGCACATCAACTGCTTCGGCATAGTTTAATTCGAAAATACGTGAATCTAATTCACCGGGTATTTCTCTGCCTTTCGGTTTAACCAGAATGATTCCGGATTCGTAAGTGATATAATTACAATCCGCTGCTCTGACTAATGCATCAATCGCACCCATTAACGGTACGTCAGATAATCTTACTGTAATTAGTGCTTTAACATCAGGTGTGATAATAATATTAAGGTTGAACTGTGTCGCAATCATCCTTAATAAGTCAACGATGTCTGCGTCTTTCACATACATTGATAATGTTTTTTCTGGTTCTTGAACAGGTTCTTCGGGTAATCTTAATTGTTTGGTGTCGATATCAATTATAACCATGCCAAATTCTTGGTTCACGGTATACGCAGCTCTTCTGTCTAAATCGACTGTGATTCTTGAAATAGGAGGTTCCTCTTGCCATTGCGTTGCATGGACCGCGATAACTGGACTTAGATTTACTGAGACATCGCGAATATCGGTTATTAAACGCGTGTTAACAAAATCTACGCTAATTCGTTCTGGGTCAGCTTGCGTAAAAACTGAAATCGAAGGGGTTACATCAGTTACGATTGTGATTCTAACTTTATCTAATAGTGAAGCAGAATTAATATTTTTTATTGTTACTGGTTGAGAAGTACTCGTTTGGGCAAGCGCTGTTATTGAATATAATAGTACGAAAGTACTCAATATTATAAATATTTTCTTTATCATTTCAGCTCCTCTTGGCTAATTGATTTTTCATTATTGACCTAATATGATCGTAAAAGTTCGATCACCCTGTTCTAATACAACTTTGTCTTTTTCAATTGAAACAATCTTTTTCCCCGCAATTATTTCGCCTGCTTCTAGAATTTGGTCATTAATCAAAGCATACGCCTTAGTGCCGCTTTGAGTAATCGCTTTTAGTTTTAAGTCACTGACTTCGGATGTCATCACCCAATTTCGTACAAACGGGTCGGTTCCCCATTTACCTTGAGCAGTATGACTTTCTACTAATACGGAATCCGGTTTAGCAACAACTGTTTTTACGATTGTCTTTACTGGTTCCTTAACTGCTTGTGTCACTTCTTTTAATGGTGCCGCCGTTTTCACTTGTGCTTTTATTGTACTGGCTTTTTCTTGAATTTTCGATTTTGTCCTGTTCACATCGGTTACCGCCACTGGTTTTCGTCTTAAAAAGAAAGTATATATTGCCAATAATATTACTATACCTAAAACAATTATTAATATTCTCTGTCTCAAATTAACTCACTTCCTTCTTTTTTTAATTTTCGTATTGCTCATCTTATCATTGTTTTGGGTGTAATCAGATTGGGTACTACTGATTCACCAATTTTAACTTCACGTCTTTGTCCTGACTCATCAACAATAATACGATCACTTAGAATCTCGACTATCTTTCTACCCATCACATCATCTCCAATTGAATAATTTCGACCTTCGATCATCGCATAATATTGATCGCCGACAATGAAAATTGCTTTGAGCTGATTTGAAGTAGTTTTACCGCGTCGACTATTGTATGCGGACATTCGCCCACGAATTCCGCGCACACCCGTTCTCCTGCCGTAATTATAGCTGCCAGAACCACGACCTAAATATCCTGCTAACCGCCTTGCGTGCGCTTCTTTTCTTTGTTGGCGTCGCAATTCTCTTAAGCGTTTTTTTTCCGCTTGACGCGCTTTTCTTTGTTCGGCTGCGGTCTCTTCTTTACTTTTTGCTTTTACTGCACCGGTGTTTTTACCCTTTACTGCCTTAGATAAACTACCCGTAGTTCTGTTCGTCCCTTTCGACTTACCTTTGCTAAATACTCGAGTCAAACCGAAAATAACTATGATACCAATAACTACAAAGATAATAATCCGTTTCATGGCTGACTAACCGAAACTAAGCTGGAAGCAAATATATTTATTAGAATTCTGGTCTCGACATTGGGACGAATTTCATCTTTACTTGTAATTTCGATTTCTGGAGTACGTAAAAAATATGGGAATTCTCTTAATGATTCAATATATTGTGCGACATCTAAATAGCGACCTTGAACCGTAATTATAAACGGTATTGGTGATAACGGACGATCTGTCTTATCTAACTGCATTAATGTATCCAGACCCGGCGGTTGAATTCCAGTGAAAACCAAATGATACGGTTGGCCTAAAATAATTAATTGTCTAACAATCGTTAATATATCAGACCGTGGAGCAACTTTTGACATGAACGAACGTTCGGCATCCTCTAAATCAGCGACTTGAGCGCGCATTTTTCCTAAGTCTCTTGCCATTGCTTCGTTTTCCTTTACCTGTTTACGTAAACTCGTAACTTCCTTATCCACCGCAGCACTGCGGATTATTTTGGGACGATATAGAAGCACAACAAAAATAATAATAATAATTGATATTCCAATTAATCCGCCAAACAAAACTCTTCGTTTTAGTAATTCCATTCACCCGCCTTTTTATTCTGCTTCACAGTTTATTTCAAAATCTAAAACCGTTTGACCTTGAAATGCGGTCTGATTTTTATTGACTAATTGAATATTTCGAAAATACGGTGAGGCATCTAACTTAATCATATATTGCGAAAGGTCTAAATCTACTAGAAATGGCTGGTCGTTGACCATTCCAGTGATTTTAACCCCTTTTTCTTTAGTTGATGAGAATGTTTTTATTTGAATATTCGGAGGTACGATAAAGCTTAATTGTCGAAGTAAAGTAGTAGTGTTGCTCTGAGCTCCTACCACTCCTTGAAGAGATTTTTGTTTAGCTTGTAAACTGCTGATATCATCCTGCAAATCATAATACTCTGCGTGTACAAGCTCCAAAGCCTTTAATCTCCTCTGGTATCGGTCAATATCTCTTCGCTTAATACCTGTTTGTAATGCTAATAACACATTAATAATAATCAATACTGGTATGATAATGATAGCTAATACCGCTACTCGTTTGCCGTCAGATCTCCGGACGCGCAATGATTTTAGCTCCTTTGGTAAAAGATCTACTGCCGCTGAATCATACAGTAAACCTAATGCTCCGATTAGCCTCGTACCCAAACCTTCAGTGAAAGGACGATCGCGTCGATATAGATTATGAGAACGAAACGGATCGAATATTTCTGTAGTAATCCCGATATTGGTTTCCATATATTCTTTAAGGTTTTTCAATAGCGACCCGCCGCCGCAAAGTAAAATTCGGTCAATACGTGCAACCGTAAATTCACGGCGGTAATAGTCAATGCTTCGATTGATCTCTGCGAGCATTCTTGCCAGAATTGGTTCCTGTAATGCAGCTAAATGACGAATACTAATTCCATTTGGTAGTTTTTCATTTGAATCTGGTTTCGATAATCCATATTGTTTTTTTATTTCCTCGGCATCTGTTATATTTAGAGCCAATTCACCCTCTGGAGTTGTCAACGTTACAGTCATCGCTTCGGTCAAAGCGTTTCCAGCAATCGTGATTGTTCTGGTTAAATCCAGTTTTTGGTTGCGTATAAAAATGATATTTGTGAATTGTGCTCCAATATCAATCAGACATACTACTTCATCTGCTTTTAGTCTTGCGTATCTTCTTGCCGATGCGGCTAGAGCAAATGGCACAACCGAAATTGCCGTTGGCTCTAAACCCGCTTTTTTAAATGTCGCAATATGCTCAGAAACCACATCGCGGCGTGCCGCCACAACCATTACATTATCCCGAACATTGCCGCCCTCTCTTATGTCGGAAATAACTGTATAATCTAAGATTGATTCATCAAGTGTAAAGGGTGAGTATTTATCTAAACGCAGCAATATTGCATCATTAAGTTCTTTTGAACCCATTCTCGGAAATGGGGCTTGTCGGATACTAACTGCAGGACCAGAAACAAAACTGTAAACTTGACCAGGGCTGTAATCTTTGGTTAAATCCTTAAGAATTGAAGGAATATCGAATATTTCAGCAATTTCTTTTACGCCATAATCAACAACTCGTCCACCTTCAAATTTAACATACTTAATTGCCGCTGAACCAATATCGATTGCTAGTGCACTTTTACCTGCTGATGTAAATAAACTAGATATTTTCAACCCTGCCTCCTTTACACGCAAAATTATGAACCGTTACCAAATCCCAATCCTCTAACGATAAAGACATGGTTACGGATTGAATCATAGTTATTCTTTGATCTATCATAATCATTGTGGTCTAAAATCTATTATTGACCTATCGCTGAATCGAATAGCAATACGACTGTTGCTCATATTTACTGAATGTGCTGAACCAGATGTAGGGTTATCCATAAAATTTCTAATATCAAACCTTACAACACTGTTGGGTGGAATAGGAGGTGGTATTGTCGTAAATTCGACCAGATACCCCACTCCTGCACGTGTTGTCGAATATTGCCATATTATATTATCATTCATACGTACTTCCTCGAAATAAGCATTACTATCACTACGAATTAGTACCATTGAATCAAGCATTACCGTATCGCCACTATTAAATACACTGAATCCGATATTGTTATTGCTTGTTCCGTATACTGCACCACTTCCTTCGACATATTTTAGATTACCACGAAAACTGTACGGGAATCGAACGTCCGCAATAATATTAGAACGCGGCAAAACCGAAACCCATCGAATGACACTATCGCGTGTCCCAAATTGTTTCGTGACAATCATCCGATGGTAACCAATCGGCACTGAAGAAAATGCGAAATAACCATCAGCAAGGGGCGCACAAATAGTATCAACTGAATAACCATTTTCTGGAATAGTCAGTCGAATATTGACTTTTTGCGAAAATTCAGCGGGTGGCGCACTGTTAATATCCGTAATTATACCGCTGATCGAATTATTAAATAAATCTGTAATCGTATCGACTATTTTCATAGTCATAACTTGTTTACCATTACCTGTGCTTCTAATATATGCGCTCTGCTGGTCATATTGAAACGTATTACCCCAACCATCTGATTTGAAACTAATTGTGTCCTCGACAAACTGCCTTGGTAAGTAAGGTCCTTTCCAATTCGGTCCATCTGATGTTATTAATGCCGAGAGACCGGCTGGCAGTTGGCCCATATCGCCAACATATCCAAAACTAATTCTTCTGCCATCTGATACCAAATCCGGGTTACCGACAAAACCTTTGACTATTTCTGTCATCTGCTTGTTCGTTTTATTAAATCGTGATTCGTAGTTTGTCGCATCAATCGTTCGGTATCCGACAGCAACCAGTAATCCAAGTATTAGTATTACAATTAGCATTTCGATTAACGTAACACCATAAGCTGTTGAATTTATAATTTTCATTTTTAGAATTCTCTGGTTAAACGAAAATCTATACTATTAACAATACCCGGATAAACACATACGAATTTTTCAATTGTATCCACGGATGATGCTGGTGGTTCATAGATAACAACTATTTTGTGATTGCCGATTGGAACTTTACGACATTCATAATAACCGTTTTCAGTCGGACCAGTATCAGATGGAGAATCCCATAAACTATCACCGTTCGGGTAAGTAATAAATACGTGTAAATATATATAATTTGTTCCCGGTGGGTTACCGATTATGTCAAAGACTCGACCCGATACGGTATCGTATAAAAGCGAATTAGTCGATTTTGCAATTCGGCGATGAATCCATGTCTGTGGAGTCTGATAACTTCCTGACGTGTAACTGGTAATTATCATACTGTCTTTGTTATAAACATAACTATTTCCCCATGCATCTTTTATATAATTATCGACATTTTCCGCGAAGTTGGACTTGATATATGGTCCGTGCCAATTTGAATTATTTCCAGGAACCCTCACCAAATCTAATAATGTATCAGGTAATTTACCCATATCACCAACGTAACCAAAATCAGTCCGACGCCCTTCCGAATATAGTTCTGGGTCACCGGCAATAGCATAAACCAGTTGGTCCATCTCTTTTACAGTTTGAGAAAACTTCGTCTGCTGAATGGTGACATCCCAGGTCTTCACCGCGCCAGCTAGTAACAATCCAATTATCAATATTACTATTAACAGTTCCATTAGCATAACGCCATTTTGTTTATTCAAAGATTCTCGGGCATATCTCATATCAATCTCTAAAACAATAGTTGTATATCATCATTTGATATCGCCGGATTATTATTATACCACTCTCCGTCCGGACCAGTACTTTTCAATCCGATTGTATCGTTATTACTGTTCAATAAGAATTTAATTGAATCTCCCCATGCATCAAATAAAAAGCTGTGTGATTCGTCATTACGGATATAGGGTCCGTTCCATCCGTGTTTTGTAAAAGAGTTCCAGGAATCGGCATCAGCTGGTTTATTGACCAGTTCCATTAAATTTGTCGGTAATCTTCCATTATCTCCTTTAAAACCAGCGTCAACGTATTCTCCCCCACTTATTAAGTCCGGATCACCAACAATTGCCTTACGTAATTGTACCATCTTTTGTTTTGTTACGGTAATTCGAGCGCTGTTGGAAGTGCGTGAATAGATTGTCGGGGCAAAAAATGAAATAAATATTCCTATGACAAATATAACAACCAATAACTCTACAAGTGTCACCCCCGTTTGTTTTTTCATACTTTTCTCGTTCAAC
>CAIPLT010000038.1 GCA_903865935.1 Caldifarciminota bacterium | reverse complement strand
GTATCCAGAATCAACTGAAATAAACATCTCAACATATATTAATGGAAATAAAGATTCATCCGATATTAAGGGAACTGCCAAGTCGCTCAATTTGACTCTGGGATTTGGTTATGAATCACGTTTGAATAGAAGACTCAATGGTTTTATCGGTGTAAAATCGATATTGGGAATAGCAACTGACACATCATCTAAATTAGGTATAGGAATTACGACGATTGATACGATAACTGATACAGCTGGAATTAGCGGGTCTCAACTGATAAAAAGTAAAAGTTTTAGTATCGCTTTACCCTTGGGATTAGAATTTAGACTATTGCCATCGCTTACGATTCGAACTGGTTTTACTCCCAAATTCTCATATGATAAAAGTGGTCTGACAACTCACAGTCAAATCGAAAATGTCAAAGGAACTTTATTCTATTCGTTTGGTATCGGTTATATTTTCCGTGATAAATTTAGTGTTGACACCTACAACTATGGTAACCTTGGTTCCTTAAATAACTGGAATATCCAATTTAAATATATGTTCTAAGAATTGATATTATAAGTATATATAAATTAATCTAAATTAACCGGGGCAGTTCTCTTAAAATCTCCAAAATTTCTAAGTCATGAGTCTGATAGACCTCCTAGGTTACCTACTTGGCAACCTACCAGATAACCTAGTAAATAATCTGGTAAGTTATCTACTAAATAATGAGTTAGGTAATATAGTAAGGTGGCCTACTAGGTGAGCTAGGGGGCAAGGGCCCACTAGGTAGCCCCCTCTAGGCAACCTACTAGATGACCTACTATGTAACCCAAGTAGGTCAAGTACCCACAAGACAATTCAAAGATTAAAAGATTGGAAAACTCAAAATACGAAATGACGAAGACTACTTTATTCTGCTTTTTACTCTAAAGTCTCAATAACTATCTGCTGGTTAGTATGGATATTTATCTGGGCGGCGATTTTTATCGCTTCGGATACAATAACTTTTGGCTCTAAATCAGTATATTTTACCATTGCCCGCGCTGCTGCTAAAGCATAAGCCCCGCCTGAACCGATTGCAACGATTCCATCATCCGGTTCGATTACATCACCCGAACCAGATACGATAAAAGAATGTTCCTGATTTAAGATTGCCAAAAGTGCTTCAAGTCGTCTTAAAACCCGGTCTTGCCGCCAGTCTTTTGCCAGTTCTACCACTGCACGGGGTAAATTACCATGAAATTCCTGTAACTTATTCTCAAATCGCTCGAAAAGAGTAAATGCATCGGCTGCGGAACCGGCAAAACCGACTAAAATTTTATCATCATACACTTTTCTGACTTTATTAGCCGTTTCTTTGACAATGGTATCACCTAAAGTGACCTGACCATCACTCGCGATAGCACATATTGTGCCTTTTCTTAAACCAATTATTGTAGTCGACTTAAATTTATTCATATTTACTCCTTTATCCTATTAAACACCTGCTTTTCTTAATTCTTCCTCTGATAATCCATAATAATGCCCGATTTCGTGCATAACGACCTTGCGGACTAATTTTTTTATCTCGGGTTCAGTCTTGGCAAAATTTTCTATCGGTTTTTGATAGATAATAATCTTATCTGGCATAACATTAGCATACCAGGTGTTCCGTTTTGTATATGGTACACCCTGATATAACCCCAAAAGCCCATAAGGACCATGATGCATCTTATTTTGAATATCTAATGACGGAAAGTCTTCGATAACAATACTGATGTTTTCCATCTTTTTCTTAAAAAACTTAGGTAAGTCTTTTACCGCCTCAGTAACAAACTCTTCAAATATAGACTTATCCATTATTATTTGACCTAGGTCCAAAAATAGCGGTTCCGATTCTTATCATATTCGACCCTTCTTCGATTCCTACCTCAAAATCCGAGCTCATCCCCATTGAAAGATAGGGCAATTTAATCCCGAATTCAGTTTCTGCTCTTTGTCTAAGCTCATAAAGTACTCTGAAACATGGTCTTGACTTCTCTTTATCCTCAATCGCCAATCCGGGTCCGATTGTCATCAAACCTGAGATATTCAAATGACTGAACGGCAACATATCTTTAATTAGCATGAATAAATCACCTGGCTTAACTCCAAACTTTGTATCCTCCCCTGATGTATTAACTTCAATAAGCACTTGAATTTCTTTATTTTGCGTATTAAACCGTTTTTCGACTTCAACTGCCAGATAAAGAGAATCAATACTTTGTATCATGGTAAACATTTCTATCGCTTTTTTTACCTTATTGGTCTGTAAGTGTCCAATTAGATGCCATTGAACCTTATTGTCAATAACAGAAAACTTTTCTACTGCTTCCTGAACCCGATTTTCACCGATAGTAGTTATTCCAACATCTATTGCTGCCTGAATCCGCTCAACCGGAACTGTTTTAGTTACCGCAACCAGAGTAATTTCATCTATTGACCGCCCGACTTTCAAGCAACTATTGCTAATCCGCAACTTCAAATCGTGAATATTCTGCCCTATTACGCTTTTTATCATTTCCTGCTCCTGCATACTATGATTATATATCCTTTACCATCTATGTCAAGCAACCATGTGACATACTTTAGTAAAAAATTATGTAATTAAACCCTAAAATCAGTAACCCCTTATCTAATTTATTGAATTACATATAAAAACATTAAATGTTAAATGTAATTTTTATATAAATCGTTAATTATCAACACATTGTCTTAATGTATCTGAAATAAATTTATAAAATTATAGCTTGACATGATAAGGATTTTGAGTACAATTATCCATTATGTTTGATTTAAGCCTAAAGCGGAATATCCGCTTTTTGTTTTTAATATTGATTTTTGACCTGGCTTGTATTTCGAGCACTGTATTGAAGAGCCCGAGGAATGAAATTATTGCCCAGGAATCAAAACTGATACTCAAAGACACGGTTATTACCCAGTCGCCAGCTGGTGCAATGAAATATTTGGGTAAGTTTAAGGTTACATTTTACTGGATTATTCGTGAATCCGATTATGATGGACCAAAAGATACCCCATTGTACCTTGAGAACGGCAAGCTTCTTGGAGATTTCGACTATGACTTTGTCCAGGCCTTTAAAAAAGAGGCATGTGCCGAGCTAAAAGGCGGAAAACTTATCAGTTATATGAAGCGGGTCAACCGAGTTGGGGTTGTCAGAGAATTTTTAGGGGTAAATGGTTATACAATCAGCCCGTTTAAATCAATCGCAGTAGACCCGTCGGTAATTGCAACTGGTTCAAAACTTTATATCCCGGCATTAACCACTATGAAAGAAAGACCGCATAATGGGATTGTTTATGCTCATGATATCGGTTCAATGATTAATGGTAATTCGATTGATATCTTTGTCGGGTATAAAGAGAATACTAAGTTATTGACCGACGCTGGTATTGAAAGCTCGAGTCTGGTCGACATCTACCTTTTGGAATAGAATCGGATTCTTTTCCGGTAACCAACCTTTTTTTGCAAGATATTTCGCAGTTATATCCTGCCACCATTCCCTGTATAATTCTTTTAGTGTAATAAAATTGATATTTTCATCGGATTTCAAGATTGCTATTAGCTCTTTGAACTGGTCATCTCCCCATTCGGTAAAATAAGATGGCTGGGGCGCAATCCGATGAAACAGTAAAACGGTCGTTTTATGGTATTTTATATGGCTGATAACCTCGGCAACCGAAGTTGACATCCTAACCTCTTTAATTGGTATCAAATAACGGTCAACCCAAAGATTGGGCTCTCCCCATATAATACTGCGTCCCAGTTTATAATTAGCTGCTTTGGTGAGTTCAATAATGCGACTATTAACCGCGCCATAAGGATAAACAAAAGTTATTACTTCCTGTCCAAAAATAGAGTCCAGAACCCGTTTTGACTTCGCAAGTTCATATTTTATCTCGTCCGTGCTCAGTTTGGTCATATCCCGATGGGTAACTGAATGGCTGGCAACTTCAATGCCTAAAGAATCAATCATTTCTTTAACTTCGCCCATATTCATAAATGAATAACCGCTCGCATATTCCCTTGGTTTTTTGCCTTTTTCCAGTGATGCGGTTATCAAAGCGAATGTAATCGGTATTTTATATTTATTAAGTACCGGGAAAGCGTATTTATAGACTGAATAATATCCGTCGTCAAAACAAATAATTACCTGTTTACCCCGCACTAATTTATATGAATTATTTGGCTCAACACTAATGCTTTTGTTTTCTACTGCAACCTCTTGAAAATTGGTGCTGGGTTTATCTTGTATATTATTAGCATATACAATAGCCAATAAAACAAAGAGAATTAATGCGATATTTTTCAAGGTGTTGTTACTTGTCAAATCCAATGCGGACCTGAGATTTGGGTTTTTTACCAAATTGCTCATAAGCAATATCAGTCGCTTCTCTGCCCCGGGGCGTTCGGTGCAGAAATCCTTTTTGTACCAGATAAGGCTCATACACTTCTTCGATTGTCTCAGAATTTTCGCCCAAAGCAACCGCCAGAGTGTTAATGCCAACCGGTCCACCGCTGAACTTTTCAATAACAGTCAAAACTATCCGTTTGTCCATCTCGTCCAAACCGTTTTTATCGACTTCCAGCTTTTCCAATGCATATTCGGCAATCGATTTATCGATAATTGACTTTTTTTCAACCTGGGCAAAATCCCTGATTCTTCTTAATAACCGGTTTGCAACCCGCGGTGTCCCTCTTGCTCTTGATGCAATCTCCAGCGCTCCATCATTATCGATATCAATCTCCATAATACTTGCCGAACGTTTTACAATTAAATATAGTTCCTCAGGAGGATAGTAATCAAGATGAAATGATATACCAAACCGCGCTCGTAATGGTGCGGTTAATAAACCGGACCGAGTCGTGGCACCGATTAGAGTAAAGTTTTTGATCGGAATCTTACATGTTCTTGCACCCGGACCTTTATCAAGCATTATATCAATCGAAAAATCATCTAATGCAGGATATAAATATTCTTCGACCGATTTATTAGTCCGGTGGACTTCGTCAATAAAGAAGATTTCTTTATCTTCAAGGTTAGTTAAAATACCGCATAAGTCGGCTGGTCGTTCTAAAACCGAACCGGTCGTTGTTTTGATACTGGTCGACATTTCATTGGCGATAATATGAGCCAAAGTCGTTTTGCCTAAACCAGACGGTCCGAACAAAAGTACATGCTCTAATGGTTCCTTGCGTTCTTTTGCTGCAGTGACAAATACCGATAGATTTTCTTTAATCTTAGTCTGACCGATAAATTCGGATAAATGCTCTGGTCTTAACTTAATATCAAAAACTTCTTCGCCTTCCAACGAATCCGGAGAAGTTATTCGTGGCTGATTGTCCTTGGTCATATCATTTATTTTGTCTTTTTCAGAACTTCATGGATAACATCGGCAACTGATTTTTTTTGCCAATCGGAAATTTCGGATATTTTTTGCATCGCTTCTTTATGCGAAAAACCTAAACTTCTCAAAGCCGAGATGATTTCTTTGTGCGAATCAGGAATCGCAGCGGTTTCTTCGGCTGATTTTCTTAAGTTGAACACAATTGTTTCTGCTTTCTTGTTGCCGATTCCTGGTATTGTTTTAAACAACTCAACCTGATTTAAGTCAATCGCCTTCATTACTTCGTCGGCTGATAATCTCGAAAGTATGCTAATGCCAGCCCGTGCTCCGATACCCCGTACGCTGGTTATTACATTAAATATCTCTTTGTCTTTTTCTGATGCAAAACCGTATAGCTCCATATCGTTCCGACCAAAAACGGTTTGTACATGAACCGTGATTGTTGAATTAACCGAAATCGTCTGTGCATATGTAAATGGTACATTTACCGTAAACCCAACGCCGTTACAGTCAATTACAAAACTGGTCGCACTTTTACTTGTAACTTTGCCGGTAAGCTGAGCAATCATCTTGTTAATCCGATTCTTCTCATCCTTTGTAAAGATTCAAATGAGTACGCAACTGCCAGGGCATCGCAGGCATGCTCGTTAACTTTCTCTTTGATGTTATATAATCTTTGCACCATAAACCCGACTTGCTGTTTTGAAGCCCTGCCATTACCAGTCAAGGTCTGTTTAACCTTTGCTGGTGTCACTTCGATAATCGGGATTTTCTCTTGAAACATGAGCAAAAATATTCCGCCGCGCAGGTGCGCGGAATAGATTACACTGCGTGCCGATTCTTTTCTGAAAAATAAAGTCTCGATTACACAAACGCTGGGCGAATGTTCGCGTATCTTCTTTTTAAGTGCGGTAAGAATCTTTGAGATACGTGCGCCCAATTCCATTTTACTATCCGAACGAACTATACCAAAATCAATACATTTATCGCCTGCTGTAAATCCGTACCCGGTTGCGGTTAATCCTGGGTCAATACCTAAAATTATACTTGCTTTACTGGATGATTTCAATCGGTTCTGGTTACTAAGAATTGTATTTATTCTTTATTCATTACCTCAGCTGACAACTTTTCCATGATTTCTTCTGAGATATCAAAATTACCGAAAACCTGTTGTACATCTATATGCTCTTCTAAGAGTTCATACAGCTTCAAAACACGCTCGGCGGTTTTCTCGTCAAGCGAAACACTGTTCTGCGGGACACGGGTTAATTCGGCATGGCTATATTTAATCTTTTCTGCTTCAAACTGCTTTTTAATCTTTTCGAAGTTCTCTGGCGGAGTTATAACCTGATACGAATCAACATCGGTTTTAACATCATCCGCACCACCCTCTAAAGCGATTGAGAAAATTTTATCTTCGTCATTACCTTCGCGGGGAATCATTATCAGACCTTTTGGCAAGAATTGCCAAGCCACACAACCGGCATTTCCCAGATTGCCACCGTATTTAGCAAAGGTGTGCCGTATTTCAGCGGTGGTTCGGTTTTTATTGTCGGTGATTGCTTTAACAATCATCGCCACTCCACCCGGACCATAACCCTCATACTCGATTTCTTCATAGCTGATGCCGGGCAGCTCACCGGTGCCTTTTTTAATTGCCCGTTCGATATTATCGGCGGGCATATTGACTGCTCGTGCGGATTCGATTGATGTTCGTAATCGCGGATTCGCATTAACATCACCCCCGCCAATCCGTGCCGCGTTTGTTATTTCCATAATTAACTTAGAAAATATTTTGCCGCGCTCAAGATCGGCTTTACCTTTCTTGTGTTTAATTGATGACCATTTAGAATGTCCTGACATAAATCTCTCCTATTTATAAATTATGAAATCTAAAAAAATACATTTATATAGAACTTTTGCTCAAGTTATAAGAAATTCTATGATAAATTCTATATCTATTTACCCAAATGTCAAGCCTTTTAGAACTTAGAAAAATCGATAATTAAATTAATTTATAAGTAACACCTAATGCCAAAGCTTCCTTCAGTCTGAAATCGGTACGTATTTCTTTGTCATAGAGAACTTGGGTATACAGATTTACCATCAGGTATTTGGTAATCCCGGCTGTAAGAATATTTTCCCAGTTGATATCTGGGGATTTCCATTTATCATCCGCCGGTGAACCAGAACGGAACAAAGCTTGAAATAATGAAAAATTACTCGTATAAGTAATTCGTTCTTGGGCTAACGGTGTTTTAAAATCAGCAACAAACTCAAGACCACCGTCATTTGTCGTTTTACTGCCGGGCAACATGAGTTGATCATAATTCTGTCTAAGCCCCGCACCAAACCGTGCATTCCATTCCAGCTTATCTTTTTTAGCTAAAGTTCTTGCGATACCAAAACTTTCCGTAAATTTAATCGGATTAATCGGATGGTTCTTAATTGTATCTCTCATATCAATAAATTGAGTTTCTATTCTGCCGTCAATAAATGGGTCAACTAAAACCCCTAATGTAAAACGTAACAGCGATTCAAAGTCTATGAGGTCAGAAGATTTGATTGGGGTTCCCCATTTTTTTTCTGATGTATCTGTTTCCTGGTCCTGATTCGTGGTCTGCCCCAATAAAAGTTTTAATGTATTTTTATTGTTCATTTTAGAACTGAGTTGTTTTTCCAGTAATGAATTAGAGTTAAATGCCCAGGATAATACACCAACTTCACTACCTGCCCAATTATTGCTGTAAGCATTCTGGGTTAAAGTTAGATTCGCATCGACGGATTTGGTCCATGGCTCGGCAATTACAGGCAACACGAAAGCGATTGATAAAACAATTAAGAGTCCAGCAATATTTTTCATTTTTCCTCCAATTTGTTATGTATTTTAGATATCGGAGTATATTAGAAAAATATTTTATGTCAAGATAAAACCCGAAAACAATATAGGACGATTAAATTATTACTGCTTGACTGATAAAAGGTTTTGAGTTAGATTTACAAAGTATGACCGGGGTGATAATTGCTTGGATATTAGGAGTTGCCACAATTGTTGGAACTGTGATTGCGGTATGGCATCTCGTCCTTTTTCTCCGAGAAAAAAGAAAACCGGTGCTCACTGAACATGATGTAAAAATTATCGTGGCTGAGCTTGAGCGCAGAGGGAATATAAAGGCATATCTTGGGGGACTTACCGATGCGGTTAAAGAAGTCCGAAATCCATTTGACGATGGTTTAAAGGCAATGAAAGAATACAAGTGGGACGATGCGATTGGCCATTTTAAGAAGGCATTGGAAAAAGCGACCGGAATTGAGCTAGTTGCTCTTTACAATTTTATTGGACAATGTCATTATACCCCGGGTCGGATTGATGATGCTTTGAAAAACTTTGAAAAATCACTTGGGCTCGCCGAAGACTTAAATGATAAAAAAGGAAAAGCGACGGTTCTTAATAATATCGGGAGAATCTACCTGACTAAAGGGGATTTAGACAAAGCACTGAAATATAACGAAGAAGCATTGAAACTTCATTTAGAAATCGGCGATAAAGAAGTAAAAGCCAATGCCCTTAATAATATCGGGAGAATCTATCAAACTAAAGGTGATTTAGACAAAGCATTGAAATATTATGAAGATGCTAAAAAATTACACGAAGAACTGGACAATAAAGAAGGTATTGCCACACAGCTTGGTAATATTGGGTTAGTTTATCAGATTAAAGGCGATTTAGATGTCGCATTAACTTTTCATGAGTACGCCAAAAAAATTAACGAAGAATTAGGTAAAAAAGAGGGTGTTGCAAAGAACCTAAATAGTCTCGGATTAATCTATAAGACTAAGGGTGATTTAGACAAAGCACTGAAATATTTAGAAGCGGCTAAAATGATTAACCAAGAACTTGGTAGTAAAGAGGGGGTTGCAAAAAACCTCAGTAATATCGGCTTAATCAATCAGCTTAAAGGTGATTTAGACGCCTCTTTAAAATACTTTAAAGAGGCCAAAACGTTTAATGAAGAACTTGGCAGTAAAGAAGAGGTCGCAAAGAATCTTGGTAATATCGGGCTTATTTATTTGAACAAGGGCGATTTAGACAGCGCGCTAAGATACTATGAAGATGCCAAGAAACTTAATCAAGAGCTGGAAAGAAAAGAAGGCATCGCAATAAATCTTGGTAACATTGGCCTCGTTTATCACGCTAAAGGCGATTTAGATACTGCAATGAAGTATCTCGAAGAGGCTAAGAAACTGCACAAAGAACTCGGCAACAAAGAAGGTGAGGCAGTAACAATTAGTAACATTGGTGTAATCTGTTGGGATAAAGGTGATTTGGATAAGTCGCTGAAATATTACGAAGACGCCAAAAAACTCTATGAAAAGATTGGGAGTAAAAAAGGTGTTGCGATACAACTTGCCAACATCGCTGAAATCTACGAAAAAAGAAGAGAGAAAGAAAAAGCACTTGATTGTCTTAATCAAGCCTTGGCAATCTATAAAGAAATCGGAGCTAAAAGAGAGATTGAAAAGACCGAAGAAAATATCCGAATGGTGAAAGGAAATTGAAAGATTTAAACCTATTGACAGAACATAATTAGGTTATTAAACTAAAATACTATGTTATCATTAATTCTTTCATTATTAATAGTTAATGCCAATCTTAATGCCGGAACCACAGGATTTAATTTCCTTAAGATTATTCCGTCGGCAAAAGAAGCAGCAATGGCAAATGCAACAATCGGACTAGAAAATACAACAAGTTTATCCGGTTTTGGCTTCTGGTTTAATCCGGCTGCGAGCGTTGCCCGACCGGCATTCGGTATGAGTTATCTCAATTATTTGGCTGGTATCAGTTATGGCAGTGTCGGCTATACAAAACAAGCGCCGCTTTCATTTCTCAAGGCAGGCGGCATTGGTGTTTCTTTTCTTAACTCCGGGGTAATAAAACGCACTGATATTAACGGCAGCGAACTCGGTACCTTTTCGGTTTCATATCTTGACTTAGACGCCGCCGGCAATGTCGCGTTAATGAATGAGAAACTGCACGCGGGAATGGCCGTAAAAGTCATTTATGGCTCGATTGATAGTTTTATGGGACTTGGCGTCGCAACTGACCTGGGTCTTCGCTTCAAACCCGATATTCAAGGTTTAACGATTGGTGCAGTTGTCAGAAATTTGGGTTATCAGGTAAAAACGTTCGATGCGGTGAGGGACAGGCTGCCGGTTGATATCGGAATCGGATTAGGTTATAGCATCAGCAATAATGTTAATTTAGCTCTTGATATTCACAAGCCAATTGATAACACAATACTTTTCAACCTTGGGGTAGAAGCGTGGGTTAATAAATATGTCGCTTTGCGCGGCGGCTACAACTCATTAGGTAAAGATTACAAAACCGGCGGCACAACTGATATCACGTCCGGATTCTCGCTTGGTTTGGGTGTAAAATATTCGCGCTATCAGGTTGATTATAGTTTTACACCGATGGGTGATTTAGGAAGACTCCATCATATCACGGTTTTCTTCGGTTTGTAAAATCTCCTTAATGAAAAAACAATTTGTTAAAGATTTAGCGATTCGCAATAAAGTCAACGATGTTTTCTATGTCCGCTCGCGCCGGCAACTTGAAAAACGGGACGGCGGTAAGTTTCTCGTCTTGGACCTTTCGGATAAAACCGGTTCGATTGAAGGAAAAATCTGGGATAATGTCAATGACCTGTTTTCTGATTCTAATCCGGGAAATTTTGTTAAAGTCGAAGGCGATGTCACCGAGTATATGGGCGACCCTCAGATTACCGTATCTCATATCTTCAAAGTCTCGGATAAGGAAATATCCAGCAAAGATTTTCTCCCCACTAGTCGATTCAATATCGAAGATATGTACAAAGAACTGGCTGGATATTTCGATATGGTTAAGGATAGCGATTATCGAAAACTCTTGGATAATCTGTTTTCCAATGCTGAGTTTGTTAATAAATTCAAGTCTGCACCGGCTTCTACTGGTATTCATCACGGTTATCTGGGTGGTCTTTTAGAACACACTTTGTTTATGCTCAGGCTTTCACGTTCCGTGCCGAATGTTTACGAGGAAATTGACTATTCGTTACTCGTAACCGGATTAATCCTGCATGATATCGGTAAAATTACCAGTTATACTTACGATAAAGTTATTGACCATACTGATGAAGGACATCTGATTGGACACATTGTACGCGGTTATGAAATCGCTAAAAATGTTATTAATAAAATTCCCGATTTCCCTAACGCTAAAAAAGAAATGATATTACATATTATTTTGAGTCATCATGGTCTGCGTGAGTATGGCTCGCCGATTACCCCAAAGTTTGCCGAAGCATTCATGGTGCACGATTTGGACAATTTAGATGCGCGAATGATGATGTTTCGCGATGAGACTGATAAGAACCGCGATGTAAAATGGAGTGATTACCATCAGTTTCTGGAAACCAGAATTTTTATCAAACCGCCTGTCACCGAATAAGGCAGAAAAAATTCTTAATGAAAATTGATTGGCAAATCCTGATTGACTTGATAGAAACATTCGGAGTTAAATTATCTTCGGATAAATTAGAAGATTTCCAGATTTTTCATCAACTATTATTAGGTTGGAATCAAAGGGTTAATCTCGTCTCGCGACAGGATATTGATAGATTAGTTTCGTATCATTTTATCGATTCGATATCAACAATACCGGAAATTCCACTGAACTCGACCGTTTGTGATTTAGGGGCTGGCGCAGGGTTACCCGGCATACCAATTAAAATTATCCGGAACGATATAACATTATATTTAATCGAATCAATAAAAAAGAAGGCGTATTTTCTATCTGAAGCAATAAAAGAATTAGAACTGAAAAAAAGTATTGTATTGAATCAGCGGGCGGAGACTATTAAGGATATAAAATTTAATGTAATATTAGTCAGGCTATTCGGCAAAATTCCCGATGTCTTGTCCATAGCATCAAATTTATTATCAAACAAAGGCAAGATTATCTTTTATAAAATTCAAGGGGTCGAAAAAGAAATTGAAAGTGCAAATAATGTTGCAAATAGATATAACTTTGAACTCACAGCAATTAAAGACATAAAATTGCCAATAACAGACATTCTCCGAAAACTTGTTATTTATAAATTCGTAAAGTGATGTAATGAGTGATAAGATAAATAAAATTTCCGTCTTAGTCATTACATCATTAGCTTCGTTTCTCACTCCTTTTATGTCGTCTGCGACCAATGTTTCGTTGCCAATAATCGGCAAAGAGTTTTCAATGAATGCGATATTGTTAGGCTGGGTTGCGACTTCGTATTTATTGGCAACCGCGGTCTTTTTAGTTCCTTTTGGTAAAATCGCGGACATATTTGGCAGGAAAAAGGTATTTTTGTATGGCGTGATAATATATACGGTCTCTTCGATATTAGTCGCTCTGGCTAATACTTCATTTTTACTTATTCTGTTTCGGGTGGTTCAGGGGTTCGGCAGTGCGATGATATTTGGTACATCAGTTGCGATATTAACATCCGTATTTCCGATTGGAGAGCGCGGGAAGGTTTTGGGAATTAATGTTGCAGTAACATACTTAGGACTTTCTTCCGGACCATTTTTAGGTGGTCTGTTAACTCAATATTTGACCTGGCGCAGTATCTTTTTATTTAACGGATTATTAGGTGTGGTTATAATAATATTAACATTAATAATGCTGAAAACCGAATGGACTGAATGCAAACGGGAAAAGATTGATTTTCTTGGTTCGGGAATTTATGGTATCGGGCTTTTATTATTAATCTATGGGCTTACGATTTTACCGAAAACCTTAGGAGTCGGGCTTGTGATAATTTCACTCATCGCGATTTTCATCTTTATTTTATGGGAATTAAAAATCACGAACCCGATTATGAATGTTAGGTTATTTCAAAGCAATATTGGTTTTGGGTTTTCTAATCTTGCCGCTTCGATAAATTACAGCGCTACTGCTGCGGTCGGATTTTTATTAAGTCTTTTTTTACAGAATGTAAAGGGATTAAGTCCGAGCCGAACTGGGGTTATTTTAATTGCCCAGCCGGTTATGATGTCAATCTTCTCGCCGTTTGCCGGAAGACTCTCTGATAAAATTGAGGCAAGAATCACCGCTTCGATTGGAATGGCAATAACTTTTATTTCTCTTTTACTATTAATTCCGTTGAGAACCAATACTGCAACATCCTATATTATTATTGATTTATTAATTCTTGGGTTGGGATTTGCGATATTTTCGTCACCGAATATGAATGCGATTATGAGTTCGGTTGATAAAGAGTATTATGGAGTTGCTTCTGGCACGCTTGCAACAATGCGGTTAATCGGACAGATGTTCAGTATGGGTATTGCGATGTTAATCATATCAATAATTATGGGTAGAGTCCAGATTGAACCATCCAATTATGGGCTCTTTCTCAAAAGCACCAAAATCGCATTTATTGTCTTTTCCATTCTTTGCTTTGGTGGTATCTTCGCCTCTTTAGCAAGGGGAAAATTAAAACAACTACCTAGCCATAATCTTTGATTTAAATCCAATAACTGAATTCTTTGATATATTTTTGTTATGTACAATTTATACTGACAGTATAATAAGAAAATAACTAATTTTTTGTTATAACTTACTGAAATCTAATATTTAACATCTAAAATCCTGAAGGCAGAGGGTAGCACCCCATTGGGTCTGGAATTATAAAGAAGAGTATTTAATAGGTTATTTAAGGAGTTCTTTAAGCCATTTATCATTTCTTAAATCACGATATATTTTAATATAATTATCATGGTATATTTTACCCCGTATATTAAAGATATTAAGTGAGAGTTCTTCAAGGCTTAATTGATAGAACTGTTTAGATAATATTTTGGAAAACCTTTTTCTAGTCTCTTTAGGAGATTATCCACATGAAACAAAATTTTGGGGACTGGTACAGACCCCGTCCAATCCAGTCAAATCAGCTCTCTTAGCCTTAATCTTGCCCGGTGCAAACGGGTTTTTATGGTTGTTTCTGGCAAATTTAATATCTCACTGATTTCCTGATAGGATTTTTCTTCGCGGTGGAATAATATGATAATTTCGCGGTCGATTGGCGGTAATTGTCCAAGCGCCTGTTCTACCTTGTTCAGTTTCTGTTGAATATCATAATTCTGAGCAGGACGGCTCGATTTTTCGTCGGCAATTTCAATCTCTTCGATTGGTCGCTCGTCAATCTGTTCATAATGCTTTTTATTCTTTCTTAAGAAATCTATCGTCAGATTGTGGGCAATGGTATATAGCCAGGTTGCAAAAGGTCTTTTAGTGTCAAAGGTCTTTAAAGACTTAAAGCATTTGACAAAAGTGTCGAGCGTGACGTCTTCGGCATCATGGTAATTCCTGATTGTCCGATAAACATAACTGAATATCCTGCCTTTGTAGGAATTAAGCAATGCCTCACAGGCGCGCTCATCGCCTTTGACTGCCCTTAAGATTATGTCTGATTCGTGTTCGAGTTCCATTTAATATTTACATTGACAGGATTATTTCGGGAATGCCATTTGTCCTGTTAAATTATTTCTGAAGTCCTTTTGTCAAAGCGTTCTCGACCGCTTTCATTAATGCCTTGCTGGTCGTGGTCGCACCGGTTATCGCATCGACATTCGGCGATTGTTTTTGGATGATACGTTCAATTACCCCTTCGGCATGCTTGGCATGTGAAGTTTCCATATTCTTAAGTATTTTGATATTTTCAATCTTATGATTTGTTACTCCAACTTCAACTAAAAAAGTAAACCCGCCATAAGTAAAGTCACCCTGGTACACGCCGTCCAGGACTTTGGTAAGGTCAACATTGCTGATTTCCATTCTGCGCACCTGCTTCTGTTCCTGTAAAACCGGACGCATTTTCATCATCATTGCAATACCGACGATAATAAAAACGCCGACTGCGATAAAAGTTACAATTAATATTTTCCTTATCATTTTACTCCTTTTCTAATGTATTAATCTCGGTTAATTCTATTATAGTTCCCCACATATGAAAACTTGCCGGGTCATCTCTAACTACCCCTTGAAAATAGATTTGTAAACCATCTGTATAATAATTTGGAGGTAAATTAATTGGGTCATAACATTCTCCATTACTTGCTTCGATTCCGTAAAATCCGCCCTCGAAATCAAGATAAACAATTTTCCCGAATCCGGTAACAAGATTTCCTTTAGAACACGACAAAATGATTAAGAAGAATAATATCGGAATAAAAATCAATCTTCGCATATTCAAGTTATAACTAATAATTTAATTAAAACGGAATTAGCATTTTGTAAGTATTCTTTCACACAAATCTCGCCGACGAACAATATATTTATTATTAGTTTTAGCTCTTTTCATGTATCGCTCACAGATTGGCGCGGCGTATCGCATCTCAGTAATTGCCGGTTTTAAATCGATTTCACTTAATGCTAGTAGCGTATAATAAAACGGGAACCGTCCCCACTCACCATTGCCTTTTCTGTATGACTTTAATATATTAATGCCATTTAAGAGTCTTTTTTCGCTGTGGTCCAGACCGTCGACCGCGAGATGCCGTAAAAGCGATGCCGAACATATTCCGCAGCAATAAAATCCCCGCGTTTCTGTTCCTGCCGAGTTAAGCGCTTTCATCATTCCGTCAGATGCACACTTTAAAGCACCTTGAACTTCAGTATCCTTAGATTTTAAAAGGATTAAAGCCCGACTTGCTTCTTCGCCCAGAATATGACCAATCGCAGCATATGAACTCACTTTCTCACCGGTAAAAAGTTTTGCGCCTTGTTGAAAATCCCGCTCAGTCGGCGCAAACATACTGGCATAAGAACCTTGTTTTCCGCGGCGGCCTGCAATCCATTTTGCCGCTTCTTCTCTTTCTGATTTTGTCAATGGTCGTTTATAGAAAAATGCCTCGTTGATATTATCCAGAGTATCTGACAAACTGTTTGTTCTGACCAATTTCACAAAATCCTCCTATGATAACTAACATAAACTAAATCGTTTTAATATCTTTATTATGACTTGATGAATCTTATCGGTTTATTCCCAAAATTTGCGTTACCGCCACCGCCTTGGCAACTAAGTTAAACGGATGCAGGAGCACAAGAAAAGAAAGCAGGGACAACACTGCAAAGATAACTACAATCACCGGCATTAACTTGCGTTTCTCGGGTGTACCAGGGTGAGTTACCGGACCGTTAAATACCTTGGTCCACAAACGCATTAAATATATCAAAGTCAGAATTGCGGTTCCGACAATCAACCCTGCGACAAAATAATTGCCGGTCTGGATTGCAGCCAGAATAATTAAAAGTTTGGCAAAGAACCCGCCAAATGGCGGTATGCCCATTACGGATAATGCGTTTAAGAAAAAGCCGAATGAAGTAATCGGCATCACTTTTCTCATCCCGCCCAGTTTCCGCATATCTTTTTCATGGGTATAATGCTCAACTACTCCGGCGCCTAAAAAGAGTCCGGCTTTACCCAAGCCATGCGCTAAAATATAAAAGAGTGCACCGGTCACGGCAAGCGGTGTGCCGATTGCTAAACCTAAAAAGATATAAGCAATCTGACTAATGGTTGAATATGCCAAAACCCGCTTAATGTCATTCTCTAAAGTTGCCGAGCAGGCTGCGATAAATACGCTCAATGCAGTTATTATCATAATCAGCTCGATTGACGAGCGGGGCATGATAAATGTTGCCAAAAAGATACGGGCAAAAGCATACACGCCGATTTTTACCAACGCGGCTGCATGGAGCAATGCGGTTACTGGTGAAGGTGCAACACCTGCATCAGGCAGCCAGGTTTGCAGAGGAAATTGAGCTGACTTGGCAAGCATACCTAATAAAACTAAAAATAAGGGCCAGGCTTGCAGCGCGTGCCCTTTTAATTCCAAAACACTCATTGTCCCGAACTCGTGGAAGATAAACTTAAACCCCAGAAGCATGCACGCTGAACCAAATACTGTAACCAGCAGGGCTTTATCCGCGTGTAATATCGGTTTTGTCTCGTGCCGGTGAAAACCGATTAACCGCCAGGAACAGATTGCAGTCAGCTCCCAGAATACATACATTATGATCAGATTACCCGAAAAAACGAGTCCCATCATCGAGCCCTGGAAAATCAAGACTAAAGTAAAGAACTCTTTCTGATTCGGATAATCCCGAACATAGTCAATCGAGTAGATAACAACCAATGCACCAACCAGAGACGAGGCAAATGCGACAAAGACTGAGAGCGCATCACCCAAGAATAGCAGGTTGAGACTGCGAAACATTGGCAATTCCCAGATACTGACTTGAGATGGTGTTGCAAGAACTCCTGGTATCATCCGAACTATGAACAAAATCGGCAGGCAGGAAATAATCGCAGCGTATATATTGCGGACTTTTTCACTCCCTTTTGGGAAAAGCGGAATTAGAAGACCGCCCAAAATCGGAATCATCGTTGCGGCAATCATCTATTCGTTCCCTCTCATTGTAAATTCATCCTGAAAATAATTGACAATAAATCAACTAATGGTTTTGATAATACGCCATTAAAAATCGCCAGAATCGTAATAACCAACGTTGCATAATAAAGTCGGTTATGTTTCTCCTGATAAACCATATTCGGCTTGCCAAAAAATACCTGGCTGATAACCCTGAGCATTACTCCGAGCATAAGCAATGCAATAAAAATGATAATCATGATGTAAATCATATTTTCTGAATAAATTGATGCCAATAAATATTTGCTGAAGAAATTGCCCGAAGGCGGCATACCGGCTAAAGACAGACCGCCGACAATAAAAGCGAGTGCGGCAATCGGCATTCCATCCGATACACCGTGAAATTCGTGTATCCGATCTTCGGCACGGGTTTGCATAATAAGGCGATAAGCCAAATATATCGTAATATAAGCTACTGCCGAGTTATAAATCTGATAGATACCTGCGAGCACGCCAGTGATCCCGCCGCGACTGAACGCAAGAATCACCAGACCGAGCTGTGCCAAACCAATCAGCAGGAAGAACCGGCGAAAACTATTTTCAACCAAAGCCATTAAAGCTGCGCCAATCATCAATGCCAGCGCCAGATATTGCAAAGCCCTGAGGTCGCGGCTACCGGCAAAAATAAAAACCGGTATTAATAACAATAAGAAAAACCACCCGGCAACTGACTGAGCACCCTTACCAAACATGACAATAATCTCACTCGCGACTGAATAGAATCGGTCAACCAAGCGGTCAATATAATTAAATACGAATTCTGAAATGCCGCGTGCGGTCTTAATTCCGATATTATAAAAATCGTAAGCTCCGCTTTCGGCGGTCGCGTATAATTTATGTATCGGACCAAGTTCTTTCATCGGACTGTAAAACTCGGTGCCCGGCATCATCTGTTCTTCGACTGACAGTTTTTCGCCACCAACAAACGTTTCAACCCGGCGCGGTTTGAATAAAGTACCGACAAGATACACGATAAATCCGATAATAAGCGCAACAATAATTAAACCGGTTGCAAGCGTTGGTTGCCAGTATCCGCTTGTAATATTGACTAGTCTTATTGGTGCCAAACCAAGATTGCGTAAACTGGGCAGAATAAACATCGGAATTGGCCAGAGCATCGCAAATACACCGAATGCGATGCACATCACCGCTTGGGTTACAGTCGGAAACCACATTGAAAATCCGACTTCGCGCACTTTTTCGGACAATGACGAACCTGAGCCAAGAAACATCGAATGTAAAAGTTTTAGAAACGATGCCAGAGTAAAAATACTGCCCTGCATTGCAGCAATTAGAAATAGAGGATAAATTTTATTGCCTTCCTGTCCGAGCTGAATAATACCCTGATAAACCATCCACTTGGATACAAAACCATTCAATGGCGGTATGCCGGAAATCGCCAAAGCCGCGATTAGAAATGAAAAGGTTGTTAATGGCATACGCGTGGCAAGTCCGCCCAATTTATCAAGCCTGGTCTCGCCGGTTCGATACTCAACAGAACCAACCGAGTAAAAAAGTGTTGATTTATAAATAGCGTGGTTTACCATATGAAATAAACCGCCCGCAATACCAATTGGATTACCGGTTCCGATACCAAGAACCATATAACCGACTTGTGAAATAGCATGGAAAGATAATAAACGATACGCTTCTTTTTGCACTAACGCCATCATTACCGCTGCCATAATTGTTAAGGCACCGACGCCCATAATCACATTTCTGACTGCCATGCTTGATGAGATGTCAAAAATATAAGTTGAGATTCGAACCATCAGGTAGATACCAAGTAATTTGTCAATCGCGCCCGGAATAAAACCAAGAAATGTCGCGGGCGCAGTCTCTGCTGCATCCGGAATCCAGGTGTGAAACGGCATCGAACCGGCTTTTGCCAGAGCACCTGCCGTAAGCAAAAAGAAAGAGGCAATTGCTAAACCAGAGGTTAAGGGAATTCGTGTCGCGGGCGCGATACCCGAGTCGCCAAGATTGAAAAGTAATATGCCAATACCGGTCATTAATAATAGGTCGGCCGTCGCGGCAATGAAGAATCCTTTCATTGCCACTGCCGCCGAATCTTTTTTACTCAGGAAGAGCATTCCGTACAGTGTTGCAGCGAGAAATCCCCAGAAAAATACCACAATTAACATATCGCTTGCCATAAACACGCCATGAGCGCAGGAAATTGTAAACATGATGAATAAATAATAGGCGCCGACTCCCGGACTTTCACGCATCACTCGTCGTGAAAATATTATTGCCATTAGACCGAGAAATGCACTGGCTAACAGTACAAATGCCGATAATCCATCTACGTGCAGACCAATATTAACCGGTCCGATACTCGCATAATTATGTACAAGAATACCGTAACGGCTGAGTATAAATATACGAAGCGCAAAATAAAATGTTATAAGGGAACCGGCAATCGCAATCTCATTGCGTAGCCGGCGTATTAAGAAACTCAGAACTCCCGCAACAAGTGGAATTAAAATCGGTAGCAGGAGTAAACTGAGCGATGTTTCCACCGTTGGCATCATGTAAGTATGCGGATTATAACTTTATCAATTCAATTGTCAAGAGAAAATATTTAGACGTTGAATAATAAACTGGGCAACCGACGGATTAGGCACATAGATAGGTTAAGGGTTTGCCTGTTAATTTTATTTAACACCAGTCAAATTGCCCAGTTATATTTTATCTTCTTCTTAGAAATAAAATAAATACTTTACTTTTATTGCGCCAATCTGGTAACGCGGCTGCAAATTACCTAATGCGTCATCACTGCGATAATCATTTAATGCGACGTATATCCAAGATTTTGGCAAGAAATTCCAGGAAAAGAGCGCCCCGGTTCTGACCGAATATAAATCGGTTGAATCGAATTTTGCCTGCGGTGTCTGCATAACCAGCTCGCTAAAGATTGTTAATCCCATATTCGAAGTGAATCTTATATTAATATTTGGTCTAAGCAGTGGTGTGGTTGCGAGCACCTTATTTAGCGTGTTCCACTCAATCCACCAATTGGCACTTAGCCCAACACTCATCTGCTGGATTATCGAATAATTGTATGTAAACCAGTTGTAACCCTGATAAGCTAAAAATCCTCGCGCGTAGTTGTAACCATATGAATAATTACCGCCAAAATTCAAATTCTGGGCAAGCACCCGTCCATACACCGAATAACTAAAATTGCGGCTGAAATAATTGGTGTCCGCTTCATAAGTACGTCCCCCTGATATTTCGGTGTTAAAACCCCAAAGGGTTCGGAAATTGGAAGAAAAGTTAATGCCGACTCCTTTTGACCAGTCTCTGCTGCCCGGTTCCTGCGATACATATACCGACGGTGCTAAGTAAAAATTAGTCAAGAATCCATCACGATAAGTTTTAAATGGTCCGCTTACCAAAGTCACGCGCTTTCGTCCTGCCCAGGGAACAAAACCAATATCACTGACATCAAATGAATCGCCAATAACTTCCGCATCAATCATGGTCAGGAAGTTTTTAATTAATCCGCTATAACCAGTGGATAATGCAACATCTTGCTTATGGTTGCGGTCACTAAATGCTGTTTGTACAATGAGCTGGTTAGAACCCTGACGAAATACTTCGTCTAAACCAACCGCATAATTGTAATTGGATGTATCGGCATACGTACCACTCGCTAAAATACCAATATCCGAAGTACCAAAAATCCTGCCTTTTACTTTTAAGACACCAAATCCGCGATTCGGCTCAACAACTACATTATTCATTTTATATTTATCGGTATAGGCAGAAAATAATCCAAAGTTCCAATCATCGGATTTACTGGTTAATTTCAGCCCGCCAATAATTGGCACGGCATTATTACCAATTGATTTGCCAATCGTTCTCGAATAGAAAATCTCTAATGGGTCAAAAGCCCCACCCTCATCTCCCATATTTGACATACGGAAAATATCTCTGCCCTCAATAAAAAATGGTCTTCTTTCACTGAGTCGAGTTGGATAACGACCTAAATTCAAAGTGTATGGGTCAGCTTCAATCTGGGCAAAATCTGGATATAACGTAGCGTTGAGCGTGGTTTGAGATGTTACATCCCATTTTGCATTCATACTAATACTCGGCTTCACTTTTGAACTATCGCTTTGATTAATACCAAAAGCATCCGCATACCAGCGATGGTCAAAGCGGGTGTATGCTTCAGGATATAATTCAAAATAGTAACCCGATGCCTGCGGATTGATGCCGGTCAAACTTCCCCATTTCGAAACCAAATCACCAGTTGCCTGTTCTACTTCATTCCAATAATCGGTTTCCTGATTGTAAACTATATAACGCATAAATTGGATGCCCCATTCTTTGAGGTCCTTTTTATATCGAATAGATTTGAACGGTATCTTAAATTCTGCTTCAAGCCGGTCATCATACATTTTGATTGCCCGATACCATACACCTTCCCATGAGTCATCGTGATTACGGCCGTCATCAAGAACCCAGCCGTCCCAAATAATGCCACTGCCAAAAACCCAGAAATAATAACCCGTTGTCTTACTCTGAAATGGGTCGATTGCGAATGAGATATAATCTTCGTCTTTGGTCAGATTAGCAGTTGGTTTGTGTTTATCCGCATAGCAACGAAAAGCGACATAAAGATTATTTTTGTCTTGCAGCAGATAAACCGACGTCCTTTCAGTTGGTTTTTCTTTTTCGTACGGTGAAGATTGGACAAAATCAAAAGCCGAGTCAGCCTGTTGCCAAACCTCTTCAATAAAACCATCAATTCTCGGCGGATTTTGTGTAAACCTTACCTCAACTGATTTTTGGGTACTTGTTATTAAAGCTATCAGTAATAATATATTCACTGATTCTCCTTTATTAGATAATTCGTTTTAATAGAAATGCTATAAAACCGACTGCAACCAGCAATGTAACAATGCTTGCGCCAAACACAATAAGTCCTAAACCAATTAACCCGGCTATTGGAATGAAAAGTAGTTTAAAAATCATTGTATCCCCTCTATATACATTATATTCACTTATGTTTATTAAACGTACTTTTTTGGAAAATTATTTCGTTTTATTTGTCTTCGACCGTCGGCTACAAAAATCGGTTTTGGTATATGTCGGGGGAAGAATATCCGTGTCCCGGCAAATACCAGAACACCAAGAGCCGCAATCATTGCATAAATAGAAAACTCTTTAACGGTCAATTTGCCATAATCAATTTCGAATCCCGGTCTTTGCTGAACAATATCAACATTGCTAGCCAAATTTGGCTTCGCCTTCACCACAATTTCCGGCATCATATAAACATCTTTGGTATTGGCGGTTGGAATGTACTTTGGGGCGCTAACAATGATTCCCGGGAAAACTACATCTACTGGTTTTTCTGCTGATTTTAGAGGTGTAACAACAATTTCCGGCATCATTATTACCGGAGCCATACTTACATCGCTTGCAGCAGATGAAACTAATATGTCCGGCGTTTCACCAACCAGATTATATTCCTGATAATAAGCCGGTTTTATATCGACCGGATTCATCAGCGATGTAATGATTGCAAATAATGTAATGATACTTGTCATTTTTTCTCCTTGTTTTTACTTATAGTTGTTACGCTGGGCACACCGTGAAAATAAATTTTCGCCAAAGTTTCAGCATATTTGTTATAATAATCATCTTCGTCTACACAACACATTTTTACCTGCTCATCAAATGTTTTCTCCTCAATCTTTCTTGATTCGCCCACTGCCTTTTTAACCTGCTCCCAGACATACTTGTTTTCAAAGTGAGCCAAAATTATATTGCTCAAGAATCCACTAAGCACGCCCATCTGAACCGGGTCGTCAAAATTACCACCAACCTTTTCAAAGAACCACTTCATTCGGTCGCGATTTTTCTCGCTTAAATTTATTTTGTGCTCAACGATTTCAGGAATATCAAATGGCATTGAATTAAAAGTCACCATCGCCAGCTCAATGTCCTCGCGGAAAAATTTAATCATGTTTTTAATCATTATTAAAGCCCGCCCTTCCATCTCCATTGAATCATCACCCGATATTTTCATTGAATCGTAATATTTATTTAGGGTTTCTGTGATAATCTGTTTAAGGATACCGATTTTACCATTGTAGTAATAATTAATCATTGATATGTTTACATTCGCTGCTTTGGCAATTTCCCGTACACCAACTGCATAGAATCCTCTTTGTGCAAATAAAGTTGTCGCAGCCTTATAAATACGCATTTTTGCGTCTAAATTCTGTTCATCGTTTTTCATACTTGCTCCATTCTGGTTTTTAATCAACCAAACGTTTGTTTTAATCATACGTTTGTATTATAGAGATAATTTGTGCTTTTGTCAAGCAAAACTTTTATCTAAATTGAATTTATAATAGATTAAATATCAATAAGTTATATATTTAGTTCAAACGTTCGTTTAAATAATTAGTAAAAATTGGGTGGGGCGTGTTATGTTTTTCCTATTTTGGTTACTATTTATTTCTGTTCTTTCTTAAATCAGAAATTTCTATTAATTCCTTAGGGAATGGATTGAGAAAAATTTTACTCAAGGGATATTTGCTTTCTTTTATATCTCTTTCAAGCATCCGGAATCGAGCCAAGGAAAATATCTTTGTAAAAAAGTTCTCTCGGCGTGCTAAATTCTTCAAGCCGCTTTCGTCGACAATTACCAAATAAGGATATTTATTTTTAACCGCACTGGCAAAAAAACCTTTGCCCATTTTTGGTTTTGCATTCAGTTGATAGCTGTAATAAATCTTAACATGATTAATCCCGCATGATGGTGATCGAGATTTTAAGATAAACCCGTCAACGTCTTTTAAAGATGCAAGGTATCTTTTGGTGAATTGTATCATTTGTCGGGTTAAATCCTTATCCGTAGAAGGTTGATATAAATGTAATTTCCCTCTATATGAAATAATCCTTATCGTGTCGCGGGGAATTCCGAGCCCGATTTCTGTTTCCGGACAAACCGGGATAAAATTGACAAATGGTCTCAATCGCCTAACAATCGTATCAAACACAATCTTACCATCATATCGACACCTGGCAAAACCAAGGCATTTACTGACAACTACATTTGGTTTGGGAAATTTGTTCATAATCTTTTTCAATTTAATATAATATATCGTCTTCTCATGTCAAGTCAAGCAACGTTTAAAACCAAACATTGTTTTCTTGACCTTCAGCGTAACGCTAATATAATCTGTAACAATGTCTCGCAAAAAGATTATTGCTATCTTAGGTATTGGAGTTATTACCTTATCCTTTGCTTCAATTCTCATTAAATTGACCGACGCACCAAGCTTGGTTATCGCAACAATAAGAATGTGTACAGCATCTTTGGTTTTAACGCCGTTTTTCTGGTCGCGTTTTAAAAGTGTTCGCTCTGAACTGAAAAATGTTAAATGGGGTTTAATTGTCTTGGCTGGTCTATTCTTGGCAATACACTTTGCGCTATGGATTGAATCTTTACGCCATACTTCGGTTCCGAGTTCGGTTGTACTTGTAGCAATGGACCCGATTTTTGTGGCAATTTTATCGCCATTGCTCTTGCGTGAAAAATTGTCTTTAAAAATCACATTAGCAGTTATATTAGGTGTTATCGGTGCCAGCATTATTGCCAGTCAGGGTTTTGGTTCGTTTGCAATTACCAAGGGCAACCTTTTAGCTTTAGGCGGTGCGGCATGTGCTGGCGGTTATCTGATTGTCGGTCGCAAGATTCGTCCCCAAACCTCGTTGATTTCTTACATATATATAATGTATACAATTGCTGCGATAATTCTGCTCACCGTAACATTGGCAACCAAACATCATTTATCCGGTTATATTCCGCAAGCCTATCTTTTTATGATACTTTTAGGTCTTGGTCCGCAACTAATCGGACATTCAAGTTTTAACTGGGCTTTGAAATATTTAACCGCGCCGATTGTTGCAATGGGAATTTTAGGCGAGCCAGTTGGCACAACGATCTTATCCTGGTTAATCTTAAAACAACCGCCAACCCCAAAAGAAATCATCGGCGGGATTGTTTTGTGTGCGGGAATATATCTTGCCGCAACTAGTGTTTCCAACAAGAATCTTTAACTGAATTGACAAAAAGTATTCTTCTCGGTTTTCCATCCGGCAACTAACATTCATTTATTTAGCATAATAATATTGTAAAGCACTCGCTTGTCAAGTTTATGAATCGGTCAATTTCATATAAATTATTGACAGTAAATCTTTTTATCATATAATCAATTGTTTTTGTAGAGATTATTATAATGTTAAGTATATACAGTAATGTACGAACCTCAAATCGCAGAAAAAAGCTCGATATATATTCCCTAATAATCTACCACAATAAACAGGAAGCGAGGTAAAATTATGGGTAATTTTGATACCGGGAATACTGGTTTTATGCTTATTGCAACCAGCCTGGTGATGCTGATGACTCCGGGATTGGCGTTTTTCTACGGCGGACTAGTCAACCGCAAAAATGTTCTGGCGATTATGATTCAGAGTTTTGTTTCCATGGGTTGGACAACCGTGCTCTGGTGGGTATGTGGTTATTCGTTGTGTTTTAGCGGAGGAGTCGGTTCTGTAATCGGTAATTTAGACCATGCATTCTTCCGCGGCATTGTTCCGAGCATGACATTTTCTTCCAATGTAATGCTGCCGATTCTGGTTGTTGCCGCTTACCAGATGATGTTTGCCATAATCACACCGGCTCTTATTACCGGCGCGTTTGCCAACCGGGTCCGTTTCACGGCTTATTTTATCTTCCTTACATTATGGTTGATATTCGTCTATTTTCCATTTGTCCACATGGTTTGGGGCGGCGGACTTCTTGCCCAATGGGGTGTGCTCGATTTTGCCGGCGGGATTGTCGTGCATGCAATTGCCGGGTTTGCCGCATTGGCTTCGGTTATTTATATTGGTCGGCGTAAAATCAAGGAAGGATTGCACAGCGTTCCTTTGGTTGCGCTTGGCACCGGACTTTTATGGTTTGGCTGGTATGGTTTCAATGCCGGCAGTGAAATGCGGGTCGATGCAATAACCGGCTTGGCATTCCTGAATACCGATATTGCAGCTTCATTTGCCGCAGTAGTCTGGTTAATCCTTGCCTGGATTTTTGAAAAGAAACCTAAATTCGTCGGGCTTTTGACCGGCGCGGTTGCCGGACTTGCGACAATCACACCCTGTGCCGGTTATGTTTCAACTGGCTGGGCAGTCTTTATCGGTTCTCTGTCGTCAATCGTTTGTTATCTTGCGATTACATTCAAGAACCGAATGAAATGGGACGATGCGCTCGATGTTTGGGGTGTTCACGGCGTTGGTGGTGTCCTGGGCACGATTTGCCTTGGCTTATTTGCCAGCGCTACGGTAAATCCGCATGGCACAAATGGATTAATCTATGGCGGCGGCAGTTTTTTTGCGAAACAAACGATTTCCGTGCTCGGCGCCGTCATATATGCTTTCTTATTCACTTATGTCGTGCTCTGGTTAATAAACAAATTTACATCGGTCCGGGTTTCCGAAAGCGAAGAAGATATGGGTTTGGACGAATCGCAACACGGCGAGCAGGCATATTTGTAATTATTAACAGCTTTACTAATATAAAGAGCGGTCTTAAAAGACCGCTCTTTTTTTATATAATTAATATTATTCAACAGGATTGCGTGGCTTTACATTAGCTTCTTGACTTAAAACTGCAAATTTATATACTCAAGCATGGCTAAAACTAATGATTTTATTGCTTATTGCGGGTTGTATTGCGGTGCGTGTAGTTTTAAGGTCGGGTTTGACGAAAATAACCGCGCGCATCTTGAAGGCATTCCGGCTCAATACAAGCGTTATGCTGACCGACCATTACAATTCTGTGCCGGCTGCCGTCAAATGAAACAATGCGGGCGCGGATTGAAAGAATGTGCGGAAAAATACAATGTGGCACATTGCGGATTATGTAAAGAATTTCCATGCCAGCGTTTAAAAGACTTTAACAACGATGGAGCTACGCATCACGCTGATATTATAGCAAATCTGAAAAGATTAAAAGAGATTGGTGAAGATGCCTGGTTAAAAGAACAGGAAAAAAGATGGACTTGTTCCTGCGGAGCCAAGCGGTCGTGGTATCTGACACAATGCCCGAAGTGCGGGAAGTAACAACATAGTAAAATCAAATATTAAATATAAAATATTAAAGATACAGATAAAATATCAAATATATTTTTTTACATGAACTTTTAGCTTTTCACTTTTAGTTTTTAGTTACTTTATTCCTAATCTACCCTGTCCACTCATTATAGGTCGCAGTATAATTGCCTTCCAATGCGAAATTACAAAACAAGCTTGACCGCGATACTATGCTCTATGAAACAAAAATCAAACCTCCGCAAAACTTTTATACCAAAGTCGATATTGATTTAGTAAAGCAAAAGATTGACTTTAAAGTCAAGGCATATTTACGTACTTTACAGGCAGATAAAAATCTTATCCCACATTACTTATCATTTGCTTATGAAGTACTTAATACTTCCAAATACCCATCGCTAATTGAAAAATATCATATCTCAGAAGTATCAAAGTCTTATTTAATCAGGATAGTAAATATCGTTCAAAAAATCTATAATGCCGAAGAGAAGAAAGTCCAGAAGCAAAAACCGTTAAGACTGGAAAAAGCGCAGGACATGGCAGTGAAATATTTAAGGAGTCGGGTCGAATTCCAGCCGACTGAAATTGAAGTTTCAAGAATTCTTTTTTGAAAATAACCTTGGCAATCACGTGCTGTATAACTCCTATATGAACTTTGCCCGTATCTGTTTTAAGCATGCCAAAAAATACTATCACAAAGACCCGCTATTATTAAAACAGCAATTCAATGATACGACCAAAGCCTGGCTCGAAAGCGGACTTAATACGGAAATAATGGGGAAAATAATAGAAATAATACTCAAACACTTTGCGCCGAAAGATAATATTTGACATATTGCTTCGTTAAGTAATAGTAATTAAGTAAGTTCGCTACGTAATTATACAAAACTCTCCTAATAGACCACTAATATAAAATGTAAAAATCACATATCCTTAATATTGACCTATTAAATAAGTTTAATACTATTTAATAAGTTTCGTATTTACTCTTGACATTACAATAGATTTTGTTATAATTTGCATAATGAAAAGTGAAAAGGAGACACTATGAATAGTAACGCGGAATTAAAAAATGAGCGGTTTAAAAGACTTGCTACCGCGAGGACAAATGAAGTAATCAAGCGCCTCCGCATTTTGGGCAACTGTGCAAATAGATATGTATATGAATACTCTGATGATGATATTAAGAAAATCTTTAGTGCAATTGACGCCACGCTATCTGAAGTAAGGAAAAAATTTCACGTTCCGAAAGAAAATGAATTTAAATTAGATTAATTTATGACAAACGATAAAATGAGTAATAAGGAACTATATTTAAATTTTCCTAACGCCGACCTAATTACCTTTGCGATATATTCAATTTCAAGGAATAATGAAACATGTACTTTTGAACGCTTAGTTGCAGAGTGCTTTACTAAATTTCCAAAAGCATTTTCTTTTAAAAGATATCCCCAATGGCCAGATTCATTGAAATTTGACAGATCTCTCCGAACATTACGGCAAAAAGGACTTTTAATTGGCGGTGCCGGTGGTTCATACTCACCGGGTGAATTTCAACTTACAGATTTTGGAACAGGGAAAGCAAAAGCGATTGAGAAAACACTTTTGTCTGGTTCAAATTTAAATTTAAAAAGAAAAACAGATGAGAGACCTCGTAGCATGGACGAAAAAACATTAAAATACCTTAAAGAAAATATTCTATATAAAAAATATCAAAATGATCCAAGTAATTTCATAATAACAGAATCTGAATTTAGAAGTTTACTTCGTTGTACTTTAGAAACTCCTGAGAGAATAATAAAACAAAATCTGATATATTATAAAAATGTAGCTAAATCATATTGTGAAGTTCAAATATTAAATTTTTTAGAATTATGTGAAAAAAAATTATTAATAAAATAGGAGCTAAGATGGCAAAAGATTTACCAACAAATCCAAGATTAACAAAACAAATATCAGATGCAACTATTAAAAATGTTATAGATGGTATCGTTGAATTAATAACCAACTGTGACGATAGTTATCGAAATTTAGAAAAAAAGGGGGTAAAAATAAACGGATTAATTGAAATTTATGTTAATCGAAAAAAAGGTGGAATTTGCGAAAAGCTTTGTATTAAAGATTATGCTCAAGGAATGACGAAAGATAAGTTGGAAGAAGCCATTGAGTTTGCAGGAGAAACAAGTGGCTTTTTATCGGGCGAGAGTGTACGGGGATTGTTTGGAAGAGGATTAAAAGAAACCATTATAGCTATGGGTGAAGGTGAAATTAACACTATTAAAGATGGTATCTTAAGCAGAACCAGAATATGGTGCGATTTAAAAACAAAAAGTCCACAATATGACGATCAAATGTTAAATAATCCGCTTAAAACAAATAAATCGAACGGCACAGAAATTTCTATAAATATAACTAATCCAAAATTTACAATTCCTGAGTTCGATACCTTTAAAACTCAGTTATCAAAACATTATGCATTACGAGATATCCTTGCAACTATTAATCGGAATGTTCAATTAACATTTGAAAGCATTAGCAATATTAAATCGATGAAACGAACATCACCAGTAACATTTACTTATCCGGACGGGGAAAAAATATTAAGCAAGAAAGTGGAAATCACTGGACTAAATGAAATTTTACAACTTGATATTTATGAAAGTTCAATACAATTAGATACGCCTAGATATAATCCTTATGGATTAGCAGGCATAATGATTAAAACAAAATCTGCAACATTGGATAATCAATTATTTAAATTCGACAGTGATCCTTGTGGTCTTTATTTCTTTGGTAGTGCGATTTGTGATGGTATTGAAGATAGATTACGACATGGATGAAGCAATTATTGATTTTAATAGAGCCGGTATTAATTGGTTTCACGAATATTGCGAAAAGTTACGTATTATAATAGAAAACGAACTAGAACCTTTCATATTTGAAAAAAGGAAAATGCTTTCAAGGGGAACTGAAAAAGAAGTAAAAGAATCAACAAAAAAATTACTTGGTAAACTTTGTAATTTATTAAACAGAGTGGCAAAAAAGGAACTCGAAGATTTAGATATTGAGATTGAAGAGCCTGAGGATGAACTAACATGTTTACAGTTAAAACCTGAATATGCCAATTTACCAAAAGAAAAACCAAGGACATTCAGAATTTATGCGCCAATTTCTTTAGCAATGGAAAACGATTTAACTGCGCACATAAAAACAAGCAATTTGTTTGATATTCAGCCCCTATCATCTGTAGCAGAATTAAAACCATATATTAAAGACCCTGATAAGATATATTATCAAGATTTTAAAGTGGTAGGTAAAACTGATAATGCAGAAGGGACTATAACAGTGACATTGGGACATGAATCAGTAAGTGCAAAAGTAAAGGTTGCACCACTTAAAGAAACAGGTAAAAGAAAACACAGAAAATTCAGAAAAGGTGGATTTATTGCTGATATAAAGCCAGATGAAACAGGTCTTCGATTAAGAGAGGAACGTACTTACTATGATAGAAATACTGGTATTATTTGGATTAATGTGATATTTCCTTCTGTAAAAAATTACATACGAAGTGGTTTTGAAGGAATTGGTTCTGACGAAACAGGTAAGGTATTATTGGCTGAACTTGTTGGCGATGCGTTTTGCAGAGCACTAACTCGTCGCAAATTAGAAATTGATAAGCCACCACAAGGGGCAGAAATTGATGCTTTTAACGCTGAATTAAATAAATTACAACAAAAAACCCTTCATTTAATTCAAGAGATAGTTTTTAATTGGAAATTTTTATAATAAGTAATGAAAAAATATAAATGCCTAGAATGTGGGTATAAAGGGAATAAATTTATTTTCCAATTTAATGATTATGATTATTGTGTGGCTTCTAACGAAGAAGAACCAGAGTGTATTGATGGTCCGCCAAAGTGGGTAAAAGACAAAAACTTTGGCGATGCAGAAATCGGCGAACCAGTTGGCTGTCCCAAATGCCATGCTTGGGGTGTAAATAATTTCAAACCGATATCCGAAACAATTAGAAATTTATAGTTATTCATAGAAATTAATCGTTTTTGTAGTAATAAATCTGTGAAATCCGCTTAATCCGTGGTTATTTTGATAAACCATTGACAAAACCCGATATTTACAATATAATTTGTTAGTGCAATAGTGGCCTAAAGGGACAAATTGCACTCTGCTAGTTAACAGGACAGCCTGCCTTACTGAAAGTTTTAGAGGAGAAGCAATTTTTCCCCGACAGTAAAGTTAGTACTGCAGTGTTAGTAGCGTTAGTGTTTTAAGGTTAATCCGTGTGGTTAACTTCCCTTTAAAACTTCTTTCACTTAAATCCGAGTCGGTGGAAAAAGTAAAATTAAATTTGACTCGAAAGAAAAGCATCTATGAAATAGATGTAGGAGATAAAAAATGAGTAAAATCTACGTAGGCAACCTTCCGTTTACAACAACGGATACGGACCTCAACGCAATGTTTGCCAAGCATGGCAACGTAACTTCAGTTAATATCGTAACTGACAAATATACGAATCGACCGCGCGGTTTCGCGTTTGTTGAAATGGATACCGATGAATCAGCCCAAAAAGCAATTGCCGCATTAAACGGCACCCAGATTGAAGGCAGAGCAATCGTGGTCAATGCAGCAAGACCGCAAGAGCCAAGACGTGACCGTTCCTTCGGTGGTAACCGAAGCGGAAGCGACCGTCCAAGTCGGCCAAGCCGCTGGTAATTCGTTAATACCAAATAATAGTAGCGGGTCTAATCGACCCGCTACTTTTTTTATTGGGGCAAGCCTAGATTACTATTTACTATTCAAAAGTTCTGGTGCAATATTGTGTCTCAGGATGTGAAATTTACTATCAATCTTGGAGACGATTGAAATATGGCCGGGTCTGATGTTATCGTCATTGAACCTGAGCGTATGATTGTCACAAAAGAGCCAGATAAATGCCATAAATGTTATATCGTGAGCTACAACCAAAATATTTTTATTTTCTTCGATGTCTAAAATCTTAATAAAATCAAGCAGCCGTTTTTTAACATCATCCAAAGCCTCGCCGCCCGGAAAGCCAATATCATTATGTCCGAGATTCCACTGCTCAATCACCCGGCTGAACACAACCCGATAATCGTAAATATCAATGCTCCGTCCGTCAAGCGTTCCGACATCAACTTCGATTAATGATTCGTTAATCTTTGGCGTGAGCCCGCAGGTTTGAGCGACAATTTCTGCGGTTTGACGTGCTCTGAGCAAAGGACTGCAAAGCAATTCTGATATGCCGAGCGGTTTTAAGAATCGGGCTTGCGAGCGTATCTGCTGATGCCCGACATCAGTCAATACGGGATCAATACTCCTCGATGCGAATATATGATTGGCATTGGCATCGCTCTGCCCGTGCCGTAAAAGATATAGCGTCAGATTGCTCATCGGTTATCGTGTCCACTCGCTCATCGCTCTTTTAAAATCTTTTGTATAGCCAGTATGTGCGGTTGCGAGCAGTTCGATGTTTTGTAATTGCGCCAGATTTCTAATTGATATTCTCATCGCCTTACGGTCTAAATTAAGCCACCAAGTAAATGGTTTTACCTTGCCCTTAGCCAATCGTAAAGTATCGCCGGTAAAAAGCGAGCGGTCATTTATCAGATAAGATGTTGAGCCGGGTGTATGACCGGGTGTGCTGAGTGTTTTAACTTTTATATTACCGATTGTAATCATTTCGTTATTTTTTAATAGAGTATATTCGCGTGGCAGGTTTTTTGTCTTAGTCCATAAAAACCGTTTTGTTTTGCCCAACAACATCTGTTCTTCTGCCTCGCCGACATAAATTTTCGCATTAGGAAAGAATTTAATTCCGCCGGTATGGTCATAATCACTGTGGGTAAAAAATATCGCTTTTACTTGCTTTGGGTCAATATTTATTAGTTTCAGTTCTTGTAAAGTCTTTTCGTTATTATTGCCCGTGTCTACTGCAATAATATCATTGCCTTCCTGAAACAAATAAAAATTTACACCCTGATTTTTTACTGAATAAACATTGGTGTTTATTTTCTCGGTTTCCGCAACATTAAATAACATATTTCACCTCCATAAATATTAAATAAGACATCAGGTTGTCCGATAAAATGTGCGGGAGTAAAAATCTTTGTATTGATGCTCAGTTATATCATCGAGTTTTGCCATGTCTTCATCAGACAATCGCCAATCAATCGCGCCGAGCACCTCTTGTAGTTGTCTTATATTATTTACCCCGACCAATGGCAATGCACCTTTACAAATAACCCAATTAATCGCAATCTGCGACGGAGTTTTATTGCCGTATTTCAGACCGATTTCACTCATCAGACTTATCAAAGGCTGAACTTTTTTTAATAAACCTTTGCGATAAGTTATTCTGCGCAATAATCCTTTGGGTAGATTATCTGGCGTGTATTTGCCAGTGAGCGCGCCCTGCGCCAAAGGCATATAAGCGATAAAAGTTACATTCAAATCCTTGCACGTCTTTAAGAGTCCGTCAAACTCGTGTTTTCTAAAGAGCAGGCTGTAATGCATCTGATTTGATGCGAGTTTTATCCCTCGCTTATCTAAAATCTCATAAGCCTCGCGAAACTGGTCAGGATTATAATTGGAAACACCGACTGAGCGAACCAAACCACTCTCGAAAACATCACCAATCGCATTAACCCACTGATTTATCTTGCCCGGATTGTGTATCTGATACAAATCGACTTTTTCTAAACCAAGTCGTTTGAGACTATTCTTCAATGCCTTACCCAGCGCGTTTTTACTGAATCTCATTCTGGGATTAAATTTGGTCGCGATTACTGGTGTCGCGTAATTATTATTATGCAGAAATCGACCAAGAAGCCGCTCTGACTTGCCCATGCCATAAACCTCTGCCGTATCAAAAAAGTTAATGCCAGATTTCAAGCTCTGCTCATAGACCGCTTGCAATTCTGATTCTTTATAACCAGCGCCAAAAACCCAACGTTCACCCCACGCCCATGTGCCCAAACCAATCGGAGAGATTTGGATATTGGTCTTTCCGAGATTATTCATCATTGCTTTTTGCCTAACGTCCTGCCAATTGAATACGCATCACCGATTTTTTTGCCCAGTTTTGAATAGATACCTTCAGGTATTGTATAAATAAATGAATTGATTTTTTTGTAATCTACCTTGCCATTAGTTAGATATTTCCTGTCAGCATAAATACTGATAACTTTTCCAATAAATAGATAATCGTCCGGCAAATCAACTGTTTTATAAAGTTTGCATTCGATATTTATCGGACACTCCTTAATCATTGGTGCAGTTTTGGTCTTGCCGTAAAATATTGTAAAGAGCTTGGATTTATCCGCTCTTTTGCCGGATGCAATACCGCAATAATCCGCTTGTTTAACTAAATCAGCGCCTGGAATACATATGCTGAAAGTCTTATTTTCTTTAATACCCGCCGGCGAATAGTGTGTTTTGTAGAGCGCGACAGCGATCATCGCTGGTTTGTAATTCACCCGCGTAATCCATCCAACTGCGCAAAAATTTGGTTTGCCTTTTACTTTCATACCGACCAAAGTTACAGGCATCGGCAGATAAAAATCATTGTTCAATGTAATTTTTTTCATATTTTCCTTTTATCTTTTAATAACTTTTATATCGCTTAAAATTTGATTTTTTGATTCAATTGTCAAAAAATAAACTCCGGATTTTAAATTCTTTATTTCTTCGCCGTCAATAATTAAGTAAGAAGATGAGGACAATATTTTCTCATACAGTATAGATCCTAAAGCATTTAAAATAGAAATTTTAACCGCTCGTTCTTTAAAATCTATAAATTTTATAACGATGCGGTCATTAAAAAATGTATTGTACAGAACTTGAAACTCTTGTTTCTGGGGAATCGCGGGATTTTCTTCAATACCTGAAGTGGTACTAGCAAATTTTAAAATGTAAGCATCATAACTTCCGGCATTGGTTCCCTGAAAATATGTACTACCACCCGGATTAAAGGTTGGAAAACTGGATGACAGAGTAAACCCGGTTAAAAATATATTGCCTGAAGTATCAGTTATAATTGACATACCATAATCTGTGCTGCTTCCACCGTAATAAGTCGCCCATTGTCTTGCTCCAGTATTGGAAAATCCTAAAATAAAAGCTTCGTGACCACCGGTAAGAGACGCCTGATAATAGGCGCCACCACCTGGATTATAGGTGGGAAGATTAGCTGACAGAGTATTTCCGGCGACAAATACATTGCCGGAATCGTCTATTGTAATCGATCTACCAACATCAACAGCCGTTCCTCCATAATAAGTCGCCCACTCTCTTGCCCCGGCATTGGAAAATCTTAAAATAAAGACATCATCACTTCCTGCATTACTTGCCTGATAATAGGAGCCACCACCAAGGTCATAGGTTGGGAAATTGGTTGAAGAAGTATTCCCGGTTACAAATATATTGCCTGAAGGGTCGACCGCAATCGACAAACCATAATCATTCGTACTTCCACCATAATAGGTTGACCAAGTTCTTACTCCGGTATTGGTAAATTTTAGAATGAAAACAGTACGATAACCAAGTATGCTTGTCTGATAATAGGCACTGCCACCTGCGTCATAGATAGGGAAATTAGTTGACCGAGTCATCCCGGTTAAAAATACATTGCCAGAAGTATCGGTCGCTATGGAATAGCCTATATCATCGTCGCTTCCTCCATAATAGGTTGCCCATAATCTTACGCCGCTATTGCTGAATTTTAATACGAACGCATCGAAAGAACCGACATTGGTCGCTTGATAATAGGCACCTCCACCTGCATCGTATGTGGGAAAATTGGTTGAAGAAAAAGTATTTCCGGTTACAAATACATTTCCTGAATTGTCGGTTACAATAGAATAACCAACGTCACTCGAGCTTCCACCATAACAGGTTGCCCATTCTCTAATCCCGGCATTACTAAATTTTAAAATGAAAACATCGCCGTTTCCTCCGGATGTCTGATAATAAGCGCCACCACCTGGATTATAGGTGGGAAAATTAGTAGAAAAAGTGTTGCCAGTCACAAATACATTTTGTGAATCGTCGATTGCAATGGAAATGCCCATTTCATCATTACTTCCTCCATAATATGTTGTCCACTCTCTTGCTCCGGTATTGGAAAATTTTAAAATAAAAACATCCGTCTGTCCGGCATTGCTTCCCTGAAAATAGGCGCTACCACCTGGATTATTAGTGGGGAAATTGGTTGACGAAGTAAATCCGGTGACGAAGATATTGCCGGAAAGGTCGGTGGTAATCGCACCCATTGTACGAGAACCATCACAATTATCCTGGCCGCTTCCGCCATAATAGGTTGCCCACAACCGCTCCAATGGCGGATCGATAATTAAAGTTTTATTCTTATCATGTCCCTTTATATCAAATGTTATAAACCCTTGCTCGTCCTTTTTATAACAAGCCGATACTTTTTCTCCATCTTTTTCATAAACATAAATTTCTCCCTCGTGTATTTTCCCAAGCGGTGTTGAGTAGACTAACTCTTTTCCGTCTTTTATCTCAATATCAGCCCATTTAACATTTAGTTTTATCTGGCTTACATCTGCATTTGGCTTTACCACAAACTCGCTGTGAACTTTATCATCACATCGCCAGACCCAATCAATCCCAGGATATAAATCCTTTATCTTTATATATCGATAAGATTTAACAAACAGAATGCCATTCGGACAATGCGACAGATAATAGTTGCTGTATCCGGCAATTTCATCCGACAATTCTATCCTGCCTTTATCAATTTTGCCACCAACCGGTTCAATATCAAAACGGGAAAAATGAACTTGGTCGTTCTCGTTTTGACAAAGTACGAAGCTTGCGCCATTCCCTGATAAGAATATGTTATATTCGGGAAGCTTAAGTCTGAATAGCACAGAAGAAACCCGGTTGTTTTCCAAATCAGTCACCTGACCTAAATTTTCTTCAAAGCCGGTATAATTATTTGCCCAGTTCTGTACAGTCTTATTTGATATGGTTTCGGCAAATAAAAATCCTGTTATTATTGCTATTATAATAATTATTTTTTTCATATTTTATCCATTTTAATTTATCTATTAAAGATTTTAACTCTTCTGTATAAAAGATTAGGTGACATATTTAGTACCTGCCCTTTTTGCTGTTCTCGGGTGCAATGTCGTGCTCAATAACATGAAAATGCCCGCTGGTATTTTGGATAACCGAGTAATGACATCGGTTTATCCGACCTTTATTATAACTTGAACCGTGATTATCACAAAAGAGCCAGATAAACGCCATAAAGAATAATCCATGTCCAACTAATAATGTTTTTTGGTCGGCGTTATCAATGCTGCCAAGAAAGTTATCAATCCGCTCTTTTACATCATTTAAGTTTTCTCCGTCCTGAAAACCAACGTGGTTTTGGCCTATATCCCACTTACCGATAACTTCGTCATAAATTAGTTGTCGATTCAGTTCTTCAATACACTTGCCATCAAGAATGCCGACATCGACCTCGCGTAACGCTTCTAAGATTATCGGTTTCAGACCGCAGCTGTTTCCAATAATATCTGCGGTTTGCTGAGCACGAATTAACGGGCTGGTGTAGATTTTAGTAAATCCGATTGTTTTCATCGGCTCGGCAATCTGACGCACCTGTTCAAATCCGAATTCAGTTAACGGCAGGTCAAGTTTTCTTGAGGCAAAAGTATGTGTCACATTTGCAACACTTTCACCATGGCGGAGTAAGTATAAAGTCAAATAAGCTCCTATTGTTTAGACTTTCTAAATCTTTCTTTTTCCTGAGGTTTCATTTTCTCGGTTGCATACTGAATAATAAGCCGCCCGCAGTTATTTTTCCATTTCAATAAAAACTTTTCAACTGGCTCGGGATTCTTTTTCCACGCTTCACGTAAAAACCAGCCCAAACCTTGTCGAACAACTTTCTCCTCGTCCATCATTAATGTGTCAATAAAATCCAAGAGTATCTTAATGTCCGGTTCGTTCTTAAGATATTTTATCATCATAACCGGCACAGCTCTTCGATGCCATTTGTTTTTTGACTTTCTCCAACCTGAAAATTTATCCAAAGAAACAATGTTCTTAGTTAAGAATGGCGACAAAATTTCACCAGACATAACATCTGAGTGTGCCCAGTTTTTTATGCCAACATCAATCCATTGATAAAATCTATTTAATGTTTTTGAAGTAAATTCTTTTTGAAATTTGTTGGCAAACCAGATAGCAAAAAATACCTCTTCGTATTTGTCGTCTTTTACTAATAAATCCCCGAGCTTAAGAAATCCATCAAATCCTAAATCGTCTTTGTATTTCTCAAACCATACTTTTCTTTGTTCCTCGCTAAGCTTACCATCAACTCCATACGCATCATAGCCCTCAACAAAATATTTGGCATACTTCTGCACAATCTTCTCATCAGCATTTTTCTTGCAGAACTTTCTTATCTCATCAAATAATTTCTTTTCCGTCATCGTTTTCTCCCTTACTTTTTAGTGGTCTCTTGCTTTAACATTGACCGTACCCATTCCCGTTTTATCCATAGGGCACAACCGCCTTCGATTTCGCTTAAGTGTTCGTGGTCATCGCGGATGCTTTTAAGAAACCTTGATTGCAAAGCATCTTTTAATGACATCTCTCTTACGTTAGTATCTGAATACGGTGCGAATGGACAGGGTTCAACATTACCATCCGCGCTTATATGAATAAAGCCTTTCCCCGCCGACATACACCCGCCAATCTCTTCTTCATCGCCCGGCACTGCAATAAAAAGCGCCTTGTATTTTTTACGCAATTTCTTCACGGTATCCATAATTCTGTTTCGCTGTTCATTGGTGATAATCCAATCTTCGGTTCCTTCTTTAATCGGCGTGTATTCGACAAAGAAAAATAACTTGCAACCTAAATCGACAAGTTTTTTGATAAACTCTTCATTAAAAACATCGTCAAAGGTCTGTTTTGAGATAGTAATCGAAACGCTATAAAAGATATTATTCTTCTTTAAACTATCAATAATTGCCTTAAGTTTATCATAAACACCCTTGCCGCGCCGCATATCCGTATCTTCACGATAACCTTCAAGGCTGATAACCGGCACAACATTTTTCTGCTTCTTTATTTTTCTAAGTAAATCCGTATTAATCATCAAACCATTAGTAAAAATCAGAAAAATTATCTCCGGGAAGTCTTTGGTGATATCTAAAATCTCCTGACGTACGAATGGTTCGCCACCCGCAAGTACCATAAACGATATCCCTAAACCTTTCGCTTCTTGGATTACGCTTCTCATTTTATCCGTGTTCATCTCTGGTCCAGATTCATTATGCAGTTCCCAGTGATAACAACCTTTGCATTTCAGATTGCATCGATTGGTTATGCTGAATATCGCAATTGGCGGAACATGCACACCTTGCGTCTCCCACGATGCTCTCAGTTTTGTTGCTTGTTGTTGCCAGCGGACTGTCTTATAGAAAAATAATGCCTGTGATGGATTTTTAAGACTGACCTTAACAAAATCCGTAAAGAAAATTTTTAACGATTGATTAATAACCGTTGAGTAATCTACTGTTTTATCTTTGGTTTCCATAAAAATCCTCGAAAGTCAATTTTGTCTCTTTCGTCAAATTTAACGCCTTCCTGTAATAAAAGTTTTTTCTGTATTTTATATCCTTCACCCTTTAATCCAATTTTCCCTTGACTATTAATAACACGCTGCCAGGGTAATTTGTGTCGGTCGGATTGCGAATTTAATATCCAAACAACCTGTCGAGCCGCAAATCTATTACCTGCAAGGTCGGCAATCTGACCATAAGTCGCAACTTTACCATTGGGGATATTCTTAATAATTTCAACTACTTTTTGTGTAAACGAACTAATGCTAGACTCTATTCTGTTTTTATTATTTTGCGTTCGGGTCACCTTGCATTATACCAAACGCGTTACCGTCCGGCCCTTGGAAGACCGCAAACCAACCAATACCAGGTATTGGTCCTTTGGACTGGATAATCTTTCCGCCATTGGCCGTGATATCTTTCATTGTTGCATCGATTGAATCAACATCAATTGTATTCACGTAATTACTCAACGGATCGCCTTTTGAAAGTCCGCCATCAATACCAGGCTTATCGCTTGGTCCGGTCGTAATCATCCAGTATTCCATCGGACCACCCCAGTTGTTGAATTTCCAGCCAAAGACTTTTGAGTAAAAGTCTATCGCCTTTGCTGGTTCTTTTGCTGCCATATCAAAGTGTACTATACGTGGCATAAGTATCTCCTTTGCTTAATAAATTTGTTTTCATATTTACTTAAATAATATAAAATTCCTTAAGAATATCAATCTTTAACTCTGTATGGCTTGTACTTCTTAAACCAGTTAAACCCGAAGTTTTCAAATGTTCTCAAGTATTTTTCGTTCTGCAATGGCATTTTGTGGGCGATATAGTGTAAGCCAAAATACATCTGAGCACGTGATATATACCCTTGCTTCTTTATGCGCTCAATACACTGTTTGGCGAACTTTTCACCCGCAACTTCTCGACATACTTGTTCAATCATCTTAAGTCGCTTGGGTGTTATGTCTATTTTTATTCCAGCATATTTCTGATTAAATGCTTTGAGAAGTTCTTTGTCGCTTAACTCTTGATATGTCTCATTATGAACTATTGCATCTATGCCAAGCTTGCTATGTGGGGTTGTTTTTTTCTTGGGGTAGCCGATACAGAGCAGAACTACCGGCATTACACCTCTTGGCAGTTTTAACATTCGTTTTAAAATTAGGAAGAACTCAATCACCGTACCGATATACACTGAACCTAAACTCATCGCATCTGCAGCAGTGCAGATACTCTGAGCAGTGATAATTGTGTCCTGAAATGAAATCCAGAAATGCCTAAAAGAACTGGCGGCAGTGAATGGTGCCATTTCTAATTTTGCCCATCGTTCTAACCGACGCCAGTCAATACAAAATAAAAGATTAACCGGTGCATCCGCAATAAATCCCTGTCCAGCGAGTTTTGCAATTCTTCTCTTAGTCGCCTGCTTTTCAATTTTAATTATTGAATATGGTTGTAGATTTCCACCAGTTGCAGCATGAATCCCAGTTTTGAGAATATATTCTAAAACATCTTTGGGGATTTTCTTATTTGTGAACGCCCGACAGCTCGCCCGTTCAAGTAAAAGCTCGATTGTTTTATTGGGATATTTAATCATAACACACCCTTTAGTTAACTAATTATGGCATAAGAATCATCGTCATATTTGACTGCGTGTCCGCGTATTTTATCATCCGTTTCGGCTCTGCTTTTTCATACCAGAGATTGATAATTCTGCCGACCAGGTTCATCTCATATTTATTACAATCAAATTCACCCGCCGGAACTTTGATTTTTTCTTCGCCGATGGATTTTATCTTGACCGGTATGCTCGTACCGCTTAACCCGACTACCACGTTCAATTCTTTCTCCTCGCCCGCTTTAAGGTCAATCGCGCTCAAGAGTGTGGTAATTTCATCGTTGTCAAAGCTGTTGGGTCCGATTGGAATCGTTATTGACTTTTCACCACTGGGCAGTTTTGCCTTGATGGTTGCCTTATCATCAGTATAGGTAATCTCCGAACTGAGAACCGCTCCGCGAGAGCTGATTGTCTTAGATGACCTTATCGGCTTTAAGTTATCTTTGTGTAAAATTAGGGCTGATGAATCGCGGCTTGCGCCATTAATGTTTTTAACCATCGTAACGGCTACAAGCTCGATTATCGCTTCCTTACCAAGCTGGCTCGATGTATTAGTCAGCACATAAGTGCCGGACGGCGTTGTATCAACGACAATCTGGTATTTGCTTACCTCGCTCCATTTTGGCTGAGACAATTTTACACTCGGCGCTTCTTTCTTTTTGGCACAAAAAGTTGTTATCAGTGCCAATGCAAATATTAATAAATAAGTTCTCTTCATATAATCCTCCAATTTTTCAATTTAATTATAAACATTTGGCAATAATATATTTTTACTCGCTCGATAGACGACGAAAAGCAGCAGATACCCAATTACTAACAGCACGGGCAATGTTATAGTCAGCATATGATTGCCCATAAATTGTGCAAGAACGAGTTTGGGATAATACATCATTACCAGCACTGAACCATCAACCAGTTCGTGATAGAGCATGCCGACAAAGAAAAAGAATAATAACCACCAGCGTTTACCAAGACCAAACCAGTGATAAAGACCGATACCAACAAGCGCGCCAATGATTGCATGAACTTGTATTGCATATGCTCTTTCCCAAACCGCTTCCCAAGTAGTAAAATACATAAACAGGTTAATACCAAATATCCGATTGAGTATTGGAAAAAATCCGATAATTGACAAAGTTAATGCTTCGCCGATGCCATAACAAAGACCAAGCCAATATCCATAGATAGTCGAGCCGCCCTTCTCTTTCAGGATTTCTTTTCCGTACGGTTGGGTAAAATAAATGAATACAAGTATTGCCAGCAGTTTTGCTAATGTTTCCCAGAAATTATTGTCCATCTGAATAACGCCGGCAACAAACCAGAATTTATTTTTCGCCATAACCATTACCGCTTCCCAGTGCTTGCGGAAAAGGAAGGCGGGGAATAACACAAAGGCAACAAATCCATTTATTACCCAAATCCAGGCTGGAATCAAATCAAGATGAGCACGTTTTCTAAAAATGAAATAATATATACAAGGAATAGTAATTCCAATACCGATAAATAAAACAAGCACGGGTAAGATTTTTACCATTTTGGATTAAGCTTTATTCATTGTAAATTAAATATCGGAGCCAACTACATGGCTCTGTTAAAATTTATCCTTAATTTATTATCTCCTTTTTCTGGTATATCTTAAACCGCCGCCGACCGAAATCATTAGCCCTAATATAAACCCAAGATTATAGGGCCAGCCGTAATTATTAACCTCATAGATTTTTACATTTTTATTAAATAGACTTATGACGAAGTTGATAATGATTATGATGCCATGCCAGAGTCCTGCCCAGAAATTAGCTGGTTTTGAACCCGGCATATTCGGAGCCCAACGGTAATTTCCAGGGGCACAACTTGTCGTTAAAAAAATGGCGCAAAGAATTAATGCTAATATCAAATACTTTTTATTTTTAAACATAATTCCTCCATTTCTGACATTGCGAAATTATATGCCATTATTAACAGTTGTCAATTAAAGAACTATAACATTCAATTATAGTGGAGAACCATTGCAAAGACGGGTAAGAATCACAGGACAAGCCAAAACCTTACCTCAAAAAAACAAATTGATTATTGCGTTTCTTCTTTGTGGTGTTTAATTACTCTGCCTTCGACCATATATATCACATCTTCACAAATATTAGTCGATAAATCCGCAATTCGTTCAAAATTATGCGCAACTCTTATCAGCTGCATTGAACGTTCAATTGTTAAGGAGTCTTGTATCATGAAGGTGATGAGTTCTTTAATGATTTGTTCTAATAATCGGTCAACCTCAGAATCACGCTCACACACATTCTTTGCCAATAGCGCATCTTCATTGATAAATGAATTAACACTGTCCTTTAACATTTTTATTGAATTTTCTGCCATCTTGGGAATATCGATTAATGGTTTTACTTCCGGTCGTTCTATCAAAAACAATCCGCTTTCTGCAATATTTCCGGCATGGTCACCAATCCGCTCTAAATCATTATTAATTTTAAGAATCATCAGTATCGCTCTTAGATCTTTTGCTTTTGGCTCATATTGCGCAATAAATGTTGTGCAGGCTTCTTCGATTTCGATTTCGAAGTCATTGGTTTTTGGTTCATCCTGCTCGATAATTTCGGTCAAAAGTGTTCGGTCTTTTTTTAAAATTCCTTTCATGCTCTTATCGATCATAAGTTCAACCAGTGTCGCATAATCGATTAATTTGCTCTTAAGTGCATTTATTTTTTCATCTAATATCATAATTTCTCCTCATCCAAACTTACCGGTTAAATATGCTTCGGTCCGTTTATCTTTGGGCGTGGTAAAGAGTTTGTCGGTTGGACCAAACTCAATTAACTCTCCCAAGTACATAAAAGCGGTATAATCGGCAACCCGTGCTGCCTGAGCGATATTGTGAGTAACATGGACAATTGTAACCTTGTTTTTTAATTCAACCAATAATTCTTCGATTTTAGCTGTGGATTGAGGGTCCAAGGCAGAAGTCGGTTCGTCTAAAAGAATAATTTCCGGGTCAGTCGCTAAGGCGCGGGCAATACATAATCGCTGCTGCTGCCCGCCGGACAATTCAAATGCAGGACGGTGCAGACGGTCTTTAACATCATCCCAGAGCCAGGCGTCTTTTAAACTCTTTTCAACTTTACTTAACATTTCTGATTTATCCTTATCCGACTTGATATGTAATCCGAATAAAACATTGTCCAGAATTGATTTCGGAAATGGATTGGGTTTCTGAAACACCATGCCAACTTTCATTCGCAATGCATAAATATCAATATTATCAACATAGATATTTTTTTCATCAATGAAAATATTGCCGGTGATTTTTGCTTCACTAATTAAATCATTCATCCGGTTAAAACATCTTAAAAGAGTAGATTTGCCGCAACCTGATGGTCCGATAATTGCGGTCAATTGATTCCGTATAATTGCCATATCGATATTTTTTAGAACCTGTTTTTGACCAAACCATAAATTTAAATCTTTAACCAATATTTCGTTCACCATGTCTTTGCCCTTCTCATCCGATATCTTATAATAATTGCAACTAAATCAATACTCAAGACTAATAATAACAATACAACCGCGCTGCCATAAGCAATCGGCATCTGGGTTTGCGGTGATGTACCTTCGGTCATTAATGCGTAGATATGATAAGGTAAAGCCATCACCTCGTCAAATATTGAAGTTGGAAATTTTCGGGTATAGAAGGTTGCGGCCGTAAACAGAATTGGCGCGGTTTCGCCGGCTGCACGTCCGATACTTATTATTGCACTGGTAAGAATATTGGGTAAGGCAGCTGGTATCACAACTTTCATTATCGATTGTCGTTTGGTTGCACCTAATGCATAGGCCGCTTCCCGAAAACTATTCGGCACCGACTTTATCGCTTCTTCGCTGGCATTAATAATTGTTGGTAAGACCAGGATAGCCAGAGTAAGCGCGCCCGACAATACGGATACACCAAAATGCAACATATTTACAAAAACTGCCAGTCCAAATAGACCGAAAACTATCGATGGTACACCGGCTAAAGTATTAATTGCAGTTCTGATTGTATTGACCAGAATGCCTTCTCGGGCATATTCGGTAAGATAAATTGCGGCTAAAACACCAATTGGAAATGAAAAGAGAATTGTCAATCCTGTCAGATATAGTGTACCGATAATCGCCGGAAATATTCCGCCCTTGGTCATGCCTGCCTTAGGTGCTTCGAGTAAGAATGAGAGCGACAGAACTGAACTGCCTTTCGAAAAAATCAAAAATAAGAAAACCAGCAGAAATAAGACGCTAACCAGTATAGACAGCCGCATCATTATTAGCCAGAAACCCTGTTTAAATTTTCTCGTCATGAGTATCGTTTTATTTTTCGTCGAACTGACTCGGTTATTAGATTAAATAATAAAGTCAATATAAAAAGGGCGATGGCAATACCAAAAAGTGCGTGAAAGTGTTGACTACCCGTAATTGACTCGCCCATTTCTGCGGCAATTGCTGATGTCATTGGTCGAACGGGCTGGAAAATTGATTTCGGAATGATTGCCGCGCCACCCGCAACCATTAATACAACCATCGTCTCACCAATCGCTCTGCCTAAACCAAGAATTATACTTGCAATAACTCCTGATTTTGCTGCGGGCAGAACTACCTTTGATATTGTTTCCCATTTATTTGCTCCCAATGCATAAGAAGCTTCACGCAGGTCTTTTGGAACCGATGATATTGCATCTTCGGTTAGGCTGGAAATTATCGGCATAACCATAACACCTAAAATGATGGCGGCAGTAAAAGCATTCAGTCCGGTTGACAAATGAAACAACCGCATCGTTAGCGGTGCAATAAACACGATTCCAAAAAGGCCGTAAATGACCGAGGGTATTCCGGCAAGCAGTTCGATAAACGGTTTTAATATTTCTCTGGTATTCGATTTTGCGATTTCTGAAAGGTAAATTGCCGAACCAATTCCTAACGGAATCGCAATTATCAAGGCACCGATTGTAACAATAAGCGAACCGATGATTAACGATAAAATACCAAACTCGGGCGGGTCTTGTGTCGGATACCAGGCTTTACCGAATAAAAACTTTAATACACCGACTTCTTTGAATATCGGATAACCCTGAACAAAAATACTAATGATAATACCCAATAGAAAGATAACTGAGCATAACGCAGCGAACAATACGAGATAATTAAATAATCTCTCTTTGGTCATTTAATACAGCGGAACATAACCCGCCTCTTGCACAATTTTCTGTCCTTGTGCTGATAAGACGAAGTCGATAAATGTTTTAGTTGCTTGTTTTGGCTCGCTATTTGTATACATGTAAAGTGATCGTGCTAATTTATATGTGCCGTTTTTTACGGTTTCTGTGCTAGGCATGATACTGTCTATCTTCAACGCTTTTATCTCATCGGTCAAGAAACCGATACCAATATAGCCGATGGCGCCTGGGGTTTGAGCAACTGTTCCTGCAATTTCCTTATTTGAAACAAGCATAAGAGAAGTTTGGGTTGTTTTTTCTCCTTGCAAAACTTTGGATTTAAACACTTCAAAAGTACCTGAAGCAATATCCCTTGATATAACCACAACCGGTCGGTCCAGACCGCCGACCATTTTCCAGTTGTTGATTTTACCGGTATAAATATTTTTCAATGTATTCACATCAATTTCCGATAATGGGTTTTGCTTATTGACGACGACCGCGATACCATCTAAAGCGATTGTTGTCCCGATAATATTTTTACCTTTTTGGCGTGCAATTTGAAGTTCTTCTGGTTTTATCTCTCGTGATGCATCGGCAATATCGATATTGCCGGAAAGTAGTTGTGCGATACCCACTCCTGAACCACCGCCACGGATTGAAATTGTAATATCTCTATGACTATCCATAAATACTTCGGCTGCCAATTGTGCGATTGGCAAGACGGTTGTTGAACCCGCAATCGTAATGCGGTTATTATTTTTAGGTGATGGTTTACAACCAGAGCTGATTAATCCGATAGCAGCCGCAATTATTATTAATTTCTTCATTCGATTTTGCACATTATAACCTTACATAATAAAAAGTCAAACCCATTTAAAACGATAACTACGGATGGCATTGATTGTATCTATAATATTATTGTCTATTACTGCAAGCCTTGCTTTAGATAGTCCTTTATCGACAATATTTAGCTTATTGCCTTCGATAAAACAAACAAGTTGTGCTTTGTGTGTCACTTAATTTCCGGCTATTTTCATGACGATTCGTTTCGCTCCGTATCTTTAGCGGATTATAAATATTCAAACTAAACTTATTCGGGGAGACTTTGGATCTCCCCGATATAAAATGAGTTAATTAGTGATGCAATATCAATCAACTCGTCCATTCGGTTGATATGCCCGCTTGATATAATTGAGTTGCGCCAGATGCCACTGTGCTCCAAGTCGCAGCATTCCATGCTGTGGATGTCTTACTGTCCCTCTGACAAATACATCGCCATTCAGACGGATTAGATCTCTCGGATAATGGGGATTGCCGTTCGGCTGTTTGAAGATATTACCCAGTTCAAGCACTTCTTAAAAGGTCTTGTGAATTGGGAATTGTCCTGGGGTACGATTGATTATCTTGAAGTTGTTCTTTTTGATATAGTCCTGTGTCTTGAATAGAGTCTTTCCAATGTAATCATTGATATTAACCGGAATGAAGAAATATTCACCCTGACGCTTTATTTCATTGTTCTGATATCGTTTCCAATTAGAATCATCTAGACCACTGGCAGATTGCTTGGCTTGTTCAATTGTGGTTGCCGTTTCTTTTAATTCAAGCAGATAATGGTGTTGGTGATACTGTCTTGCTTCAAGGGTGCTTAAGAAATAACGGTTATCGTATTTAAACAGAGTTTCTCCAAGGTGGTGAATGTATTTATCCTCGCCTTTGGAGTCTTTAACCGTTTCATACCAGTCTGATGATGCCTGGATTAATTCGAGTTTGTTGAATTCTTTGATTTCAGCTTGTTGTAATACACTGAAAGGCACAATCGGTGTACCAAGCGGAGCAACGTGAAATGAGTAGTTAATATCGCCATTAGTCGTGGGTGTTGATACGTCTCCGTTTATTACAAAGCCGTTTTTAACCCGGTGTACGATATCTTGTCCGTATGAGTATAGTGTATCTTGCTCAAAACAGATACGCCTGCCATATCCTTTTACCTGATGTCCGCCTGAATATGGTCGTCCAAAGTTACAGTGGTCACGTTCATTGGAATAGAAGAAGTTTCTTATGATATCAATGGGTTTATAGCTCTTAATAGGTGCTAATACATAGGTCTGTTTATCCTCAAATGCATATAGTATTGGATCTTCGTTCTTACTATCCATCGCCCGGACAATTCCTGACGTGAATACATTACGTTCTAGGATTAAGTTGGAGAGTTTTACTTCCCAGGCATAGTCGCCGGACTGCTGATGAAGCGATATATCCGGCAGGTTTTAAATTCCTCGATTGTCAGTTTACGCATTAAATGATACGACAGATAGTTTTGTTTCTTATTGATCGCATCAATGATCCGGTCAATGAGATTTAGTGGCTTCAGCTCAATTTGCTCAACTGGTGGTTGAGTAATGAGCGCTGGCAATGTATTTGTTTTTTCTTGTACTGCTATTTCCATATATTCCTCCTATTGTTAATAATGAAAGTCAACTACGACGATCCAGTATTTCCAAATAAAAGCATCGGAGTTAACTGGTTGGTTGTTTTCATGCATATCAGTGGCAATAACCGCACCGCCATTCCAGAGCTTTTCCTGGCTGATTTGGTCTAATAGATGCTCTTTGATGATTCTCTCGTAGAGCAGCTTGTTTACGATTTGCGCATCGTCTTCATAACCTTCTTCTTTGTAAGTGTCCCGGAAAGCCCAGGGTATTCCCTGATAGTCAGGGAAATACTTTTGGGTTATTTCACGGTATTGTTTTTGACGCATCTCTTCGGTGATATCTTTACTGATCCAGAAGCCGTACTTATCATGAAACTCCTTATTTAAAGCGGTCAGTTTCTCCTGATCCAGCTGATTTGCGGTTAACTCACCGGACCATCGTCCTCCAATCACAAACCAGTCAGCATAATAATGCTGAAAAAGACCTTTGTTTTCAGTAAATCCGTTATCCGATAACCAATGAAATACATGACGTCTGGCTGATTTGCTGTCCGCCAGACCATCTTTTGGACATAATACGTATAATAACGCATGCATGTTTTACTCCTTGTCTTAGCTTATTAGTCAGGAAAGACTATTTATTATTGGGTGTATTGGGTTTGACCAGGTCTTTGGCTTT
>CAIPLT010000037.1 GCA_903865935.1 Caldifarciminota bacterium | reverse complement strand
TAGTGTAACTAGCACTATATATTGATGAATCTTGCTGTATGCAGACCAAAGCACCAGATAATGAGCTGCCGGCTTGTTGCACCGTAACCGTGAAAGTTTGTGGTCGGGTAAAAATTATGGTGTCGTGTGTTACGGTTATTTTTTGCGGTATTTTTGTCCAAAGATTCAATTCAGGGTCACCGAAAAGATTCCATTCTTTGTACCTGGTTTCTACATAGTTGGGTGGCCGAATTGAGTCAAGCAGGAACTTAGCACGTTTTGCGGCATCACCCAGCTTATAAAGCCTATTTGAATATAGAGCGGTAAAAAATGATTTAGTAACAGTTCCTCTTTGCCAGGCAAGACCAGATCCGCTGGTTGAGACCGAAGAACCAAAAAATCCTGCTGCGCCTTTAAGGGATGTTGAAGAACCAGCAGTCAAAAATAGGTCACCAAGATAATTGTTCTGGTATGATAAGGATATAGTCCCGCAGGTTCCGGAAATAACGATTGGTATTTTGTAACCGTTACTTAACTGGCTGGGGTTTATCTGAAATGGTTGATACCAATTAACTGTTGCTTCACCTCGATATACAACATACGCCCGGCCATTATTTATGGCATTTACAATATCACTGCTGTGATAACCCTGAAGTCTGGAAATCGAATCGATTTGAGTATAACCGGAATTACGCCAAAAAGACATAACATATCGGGAATCGTTCCAATAAATTGTATCAGGGTGAGTTGAGCCGTCTTCGCGAATTATCGTTGTTCCTTTTTTATACCAGGTTGTATCGTCCATATACGGTGTGCGGTCGTTGATTAATGTTTTTGTTATGATTGCACGGCACTGGTCAGTTGTTGTACACGGGAATCGACCGATGCTAAGTTCGATTTTATAGTCACCGATCATGTCTGCATAGTAATCATCAGAATAATCATTATTACCGATATCCCAGCTTGGGATAACACTACCTGCACCAATTAATAGTATGTATTCAGGTACAATTCGCCACGTATTATAAGCGTTGACGATATAATTTCTAATTTGAGTGTTGGAGTTACCAGTAACCGAAGTCGGTACAATTACTGCCTTGACACCTTTTTTTGTTTTCCAGTCAGCTAATGGCTGAACGGTTGATACATAATTGTCTGGCGCGATAATAAGGTATCGTGCACCATCAAAAGCAGTACATAATCCAACAATTATAAATAATAATAAAATTACAACTTTTTTTCCCATATAGTAGTACTCCTCATTTATTAAAAATACCGAAAATAATACAATTTTTTACTAATTATGTCAATAACTTTCTTAATCACCATATAATTATAGAGCAAATATCGTGCCATTGCAAGACTATTAGAATTAACTACTTCTCTTATTAAAATTATGGTTATAATGCAAGTTTTTGCACATCTGTGCAATTTATTGTATAATACCTCTTAATTTCTTATAATACGATTTATAGTAACTAAATATCTGCATTAGGTTTAATTAAATTTTTGTTTAATCCACTTTATTAGGTTTTTTCATTGGTATTATATATACGATTAATAAGAGATTTATAATACATAATTAGAACCGTGCTGCATTTCATGATTAAATTTCACACGAAAAACGTACTTAACATACGATTAAATATCATGCGTAAAACGTAATTTAAACTCATAATAAAAGGCTATTTCATATCTATGAACAAACGAAAATACGAGGATTTAAATAACGGTATTTTAATATCGATAGTTAATATGGGGATTTATACCCTTGCTCAACTTAATTATGCATTAAGAAATTGGAATAAAAAGTGTTAGATGGAATTTTAACAATAAAATAGTGTTACATCTGTGTATCATTATCAGTGAATTTGATAACGAATTAAGCCAAAATATTTTTTGCTTTATAATGGTATGTTATAATAATAATTAAAAGATAAACCCCATTTATTATAATCAATCGTAAATAAAAATTATACAGGGTTGACAAACATATATTTTACAATAAAATGTTAGATTACACATGCGAAAGCTATCAGTAAATATTGATCATATTGCAACGTTGCGGGAAGCGCGTAAAGAAGTGGTTCCTGACCCAGTTCAAGCAGCAGTTTTTGCTGAATTGGGTGGAGCAGATGGTATTACTGTTCATCTCCGTTCAGACCGACGGCATATTAAAGAACGTGATTTAGAACTACTTCGTAAAACCATCAAAACCGAACTAAATTTGGAAATGGCGTCGACCAATGAAATGTTGGTGGTTGCCTTGCGAATAAAACCGGATATGATTACATTAGTTCCAGAGCGTCCAGAAGAACTGACAACGGAGGGTGGATTAGATGTTGTGAAATATTATAAAACAATTAAACCAATCGTAGAAAAAATTATCAAAGCAGGAATCGGTTTAAGCTTTTTTATTGAAACGGATAAAAATCAAGTTGCGGCAGCAAAAAAACTCGGAGCTGAACAGATTGAGATTAACACGAACCAATATTGTGAAAAATCAAAAATCAAAAATCAAAAGTCAAAGATTGAATTAAATAAAATCGTAGATAAAATTGAAGCTATAGCAAAATATGCAAAAAACCAAGGTTTGCGCGTTCATTGCGGTCACGGGATTGATTATTGGAATATTGAACCAATATTGGCAATCAAAGAAATTGACGGCTTCAGCATTGGATTTTCGATTATTGCCCGGGCGGTTTTAGTCGGACTTAAAGAAGCTGTGTTGGAAATGAAAAAAAATTTATAAAATAATTATGATGGAGGAGAATAAATGAAATATGATAAATTAAAGTTTGGGATAGTCATTGTCCTGATTGCACTCGGTCTTTGGACATTGTATCCAACGTTCGAGTTATATTATCAGATGCCGGGACGAAAAAAGGCAGTCGAAGCAGAGAAAGCTAAAGCATACACCAGAGATGATAGTATGCGGGTAGCACTTCAGGAGAGTCAACTTGCGGATAAAGAAGCTGGTTTACATAAAAAAGCATTACATTTAGGACTTGATTTGGTCGGTGGTATGCATATGGTACTCGATCTTGATGTATCAAAACTGGCTAAAGAACAGGCAAAAGATGCGGCTGACCGAGCATTGGCAGTTATCCAGAACCGTATCGACCAGTTCGGTGTATTTGAACCGGTTATGCAAAAGATCGGTAATGACCGTCTTATGATTGAGCTGCCTGGTGTTGACCGTGACCGTGCAAAAAGTTTAATCGGACAGGTCGCATTACTTGAATTCCATGTTGTAGCCGATGACCAGAAGACTAACGATGTTCTGAAGATTGCTGATAATTATTTACGACTCATCAATAAAGAAGATACGACAACCAAACAACAGGGTAAATTTATGGATTATATCGTTACCGTCAATCGCAGTGAAATGGGTGTCGAAGAAGCAGATTATCCGGTTTTCACTCAAATGCTGCAACAAGCAGATACGGTAATTCCAAAAGAATGGGAATTTCTATTTGGAACACCTGAGGATTATCAAGGTCGACGGGTTCGAACAATTTATATGTTGAAAAGAGAAGCCGAACTGACTGGCTCATCAATCACTGATGCGAGACCAAGTTCTTACCAAGGCAGTGACCCCAATTTGGCAAATTCCTGGATTGTAAGTTTAAGATTCGAGCGAAGAGATGCAACCAAATTTGCGACAATTACCGGACGTAATGTCGGAAAACGATTAGCAATTGTACTTGATAATGTCGTAAAGTCCGCACCAACAATTAGAGAACGCATTCCCAATGGTGAAGCAATGATTACCACTGGTGATGTAAACCCGGATAAAGCAAAGGATTTAGCAATTGTTTTACGCAGTGGTGCATTACCAGCGCCAGTTTCAACAGCCGAAGAACGGTCGATCGGACCTTCATTAGGTTCAGATTCGATTAACAAAGGGATGTTGGCAATAGCCATTGGTTGTTTGTTAGTATTTATCTTTATGGTATTTTACTATAAAGCGGCTGGACTAATTGCGGATTTAGCGTTGATTTTAAATATTTTCTTTCTATTTGTTGCTCTTGCGGTTTTAAGGGCATCGTTGTCGTTAGCAGGTATTGCTGGTATCGCATTAACGATTGGTATGGCAGTAGATGCTAATATCTTAATCTTTGAACGTATTCGTGAAGAATTAAAAGCAGGTAAACGTGTCCATGCAGCGATTGATGCTGGTTACAATCGGGCGTTTGTAACCATCTTTGACTCCAATATGACAACAATTGTCGCAACCATTGCACTGTACTTTTTTGGTTCGGGCTCGATTAAAGGATTTGCAGTAACACTTATCATCGGTTTAATAATTAATATAATTACTGCCGTATATTTCAGTCATTTTATTTACGGCTGGATTGTAACCAAATTTTCTACAGAAAGGTTGAGTATATAATATGATGCAAATATTTCATGAACCGAATTATCAATTTATTAGCCGCAGATATATCGGATTCATTTTCTCTGGACTTTTGACTCTAATCACAATTGTAACATTAATTGCACATAAAGGTTTAAGATACAGCGTCGATTTTAAAGGCGGGACATTGCTCGAAATTAATTTCACCTCACCAATCAAAACCGATGAATTAAGAGCTGCTTTTAATAACCTGGCATACGGAAATGTTTCGATTCAGCAGTTAAGTGGCGGTTATGATTTTATCATCCGTTTTGAAACAAAAGGAATGTCAGTATCAACCGATACGACATCAAATCAGGTAATGCAAATGCTTCAAAGTCAAATTCCGAATAATCAGGCAAAATTAGTCCGCATTGAAATGGTTGGTCCGCGAGTTGGTAAAGAGCTACAGAAAAATGCTTTAATCTCAGTGCTCATTGGCATGGTGCTTATTCTATTTTACGTTGCAATCAGGTTCGATTTCCGGTTTGGCACAGCAGCAGTTATCGCGCTTACACACGATGTTTTTTCTACAATTGGGTTTGTTTCCATTACGAATACCGAGTTTTCAGTCTCGATAATTGCGGTACTTTTGACAATTATCGGTTTTTCGGTTAATAACTCAATCGTAATTGCTGACCGGGTACGTGAAAATAAACGCAAGATGCTCAAAGATGATTTACCAACAATTATTAATCATAGTATTAATCAGACATTATCCCGAACCGTTCTGACATCATTTACCGTTTTTATGGTAGCGATTATCCTTTACTTTTTGGGAGCAGCATCAATCAAGGATTTTGCCAAAGCGATGTCATTCGGTATCGCAATCGGAACATATTCATCAATTTTCGTCGGTGCACCGATTGTTGCCGAATTTGAAAAATGGATGCCGTCAAGAAGACGTCGTAAATAATACAGAGATAATACAGATTATTTAAGAAAGAATTACACAGATTTTGTGTAATTATCAATGAAAGCAAATCCAATACTTAGATTTATCGCCACATCCTTATATGCGGGTTATATTCCGATTGCACCAGGTACATTTGGCAGTATTTTAGCGATTCCTCTGATTATTTTATTATCAAAGAACACTAACATATATTTCATTGTTACAATCGCGATAAGCATTATTGGGGTCATTGCCGCATATCATCTGGGTAAAGTGTGGCACAAGAAAGATGACCAGCGCATCACAATTGATGAATTCGCAGGTATGATGGTAACTCTGCTTTTTATTAAGACTACCTGGTGGATATTGATAATCGGATTTATTCTATTCCGTTTTTTTGATATCATAAAACCTTTATTTATTCGCAGTGTTGAGCGGGCACCAGGTGGTTATGGTGTTATGCTTGATGATATTGTTTCAGGTATTTTTGCTAATCTTTGCTTGAGACTGATACTTCTGATTGTTCGCTGATTTTATGCTAAATAGTTATATTTTAATCATTGGTGACGAGATTTTATCCGGACGAACCTACGACAGCAATTCCTGTTATATTGCCCGACGGATAAACGAGCTGGGCATACCACCAAAATCAATTATCACAATCGGGGATGACAAGTTATTAATCGAGCAGACAATATCAGCTTTATTAGAACTGGCAGATATTATCTTTATCTGCGGTGGACTTGGTCCGACACCGGATGATAAAACTGTCATCAGCGTTGCAAATGTTCTGAAACGCAGGCTGGTATTAGACGAGACGACTCTGAGTCGGGTTGAGAACTATTTTGCTAAGCAGAATCAGAAGGTTCCGGAATTAGCAACCAAACAAGCTCTGGTTCTACAGGGTGCGATAATTCTGAATAATCCGGTCGGACAGGCACCGGGTATGATTTTAAAACATGGTAAGAAATCAATCGTGCTTTTACCCGGGGTTCCAATCGAGATGGAAAAGATATTCGAAACCGGAGTATTCCCATATCTGAACGATAATTATTCATTGAAGCCGGATTTTATTTTAAATATCCGGACAACTAATATTTCGGAAATGGTAATCGTTGAGAAAATATCCGATGTAATAAAGCGCTACAAAGGTATAAGTACTGCGTATTTGCCTTCAGTTTTAGGTGTTGATATAAAAATCAGCAGTATACAGGACAAAAAAACGTTTTCGCAGCTGGATAAGGAAATTACCGCTAGACTTAAATCTTATATTTATGGTCGCGGTCAGGAAACGATTGAAGATATTATCGGCAACCTTTTACGCAAGAGGCAGCTGACACTAAGTATTGCTGAATCGTGCACGGGCGGTTTAATCTCAGATAAGATTACTAATACACCGGGAAGTTCAGAATATTTTATCGGTAGTATCATTGTTTATAATAATAAAATCAAGAAACTGCTTGCCGGGGTTAAAGACGAAACACTCAAAAAGAATGGCGCAGTAAGCAAAGAGACAGTTATCGAAATGGCGCTTGGCATCAGAGAGCGTTTTAATACTGATATTGGCATTGGCGTGTCAGGTATTGCCGGACCGACCGGCGCGACAAAAGACAAGCCAATTGGTTTAGTTTATATCGGTATTGCGAGTAAAAAAGCGAGTAATTATGAAGAACATATTTTTAATGGTAATCGGCGAATGATTAAAGAAAAAGCGACAATGGTAGCATTAGATTTTCTGCGCCGAACCCTTGAATTATTATAAAACCACAGGTTAACACAGGTGAATACTGATGAAGAAGATAAAATCAAAGAAAAAACAACTCTAAATAATATCTGTGTAAATCTGTGGCTATGATCCGTTCGTTTATTGCAGTAGAGATTCCAGAGCAGGTTCGTTCCGATATTACCAGAATGGTAAACAAGTTTGCCCGACAAGATTTTTCCGTCAAATGGGTTAAGCATGAAAACCTTCATATCACGCTACTTTTTTTAGGAGATATTGATAACGAGTTTTTACAGAACAGTGTCAAAACACTGGCTGAAATTGCGCTCAAAGAGAAATCATTTGAAATGTCATTTAAAAAACTGGGCGCATTCCCAAATACTCATTCACCAAGGGTAATCTGGATTGGCGCGGAAACCGGTAAAACCGAGTTAGTGAACCTCCGGGAAAAAATCGAGACCGCTTTTACAGGGATTGGTTATAAGCCAGAACAGAAAAAGTTTCATCCGCATTTGACAATCGGTCGGGTGCGAGAAAGGATTTCGATTGCGGATAAGATATTTGCTACTGAATATGAAAGTCTGCTGTTTAAAATTGATTCATTAGTTCTTTTTAAAAGCACACTGACTCCTTTGGGACCAATTTACGAGAAGGTTAAAGAATATTCTTTACAAGAAACTTGACCACGAATAAAACTAATCACACGAATCAAGAAAACAAGATATACGGATTAACAATTAATCTTTGTTAATCTTTGTGTTGGGTTTGTTCAGTATAATCAAGCAAACTTTTCGATAAAAGTTCGACTTTTTCTTCGATTGTCAAGTGACGATTGATAATTACATAATAACGGTCTTTCACACGACAAAGACCGCCCTCACTATACAGGGTGTCATAAATTATTTTAATTGAATAATTTTTCAGTTCTGCTTCTAATTCTTCAATTCGTTCGTTTTTAATCATTTTTATCTCTTAATTTTATATCCACGGATTTGACGGATTTTTTTTTGAATCCGTTTAATCAGTGTAATCTGTGGTTTCATTATAACCACCCCTGCCTTTGGTACCATTCAATTGTCTCGCGCAACCCGTCTTCCAAACTATAATGGGTTATGAACCCAAATTCGTCCTGCGCTTTTTTTGTGTCGCAGACCCAGCATTTTTGAGTTAGTTCTTTCATCTTATCCGGACTCAGTATTGCGTTGGGAGAAAACTTTTTGACCAGTGATGCGTAGAGCATTAAGAAAAAAGTCGGTAATTTTATCCGCAAAGTTTTTTTATTCAAAAATTGAGCGGCGATTGCTGATAATTCGTCAAATGTATAACAGCCAGGACTTGAAATATTATAGATTGTACCAGATGCGATATTTTTCTCTAAAGCAAGTAATGCAGCATTAACCACATCTTTGACATAGCAGATTGAGAATGTTCCGCCAAATATCGGTCTGATTCTTCTTTTCATAAATTTGAAATAAGTGAGCGTTTCTTTATCGCGCGGACCATAAATTGCACTGAGCCGTAAAATCACCGATGGTATTTTGTCTTTTAGCTCTGAGACCGCAGACTCTGCTTGTAACTTGGTTGTGCCGTAATTGCTCACTGGGAAACATGCTTTTTCTTCAGTAATTGATTGGTTTGATTCAGATGGTCCGACTGCAGCAAGAGTTGAAAACAGTACAAATCTTTTAAGTTCGGGATTTTTTTGCAGACAGGCGGTCAATAAATTTTGAGTTCCACCATAATTAACCAGAGCAAAATCAGCAACGGTTTTAGCTTTGGTTGCACCGGCAGTGTGACATATAAAATCAACATTTTCTACTGCCGATAGCAGAGTGTTTAATTCACTAATTGCACCATATCTCAGGTCAACTGGTAATCCGGCTAACCATTTTAAATCTGCAGTCCGACGCACTAATGCCCGAACCTGATAGCCTTTGTGCAATAAACCTTCGACTAAATGACTGCCGATAAAACCATTAGCACCGGTAACAAGTACTTTTTCCATTTGCCATACTTATCATATTATCTTATATCTTGGTTGTCAAGATTAAAGAAGAAAGAGCTATTAGTATCATAGATAAGGTATATTATGTGCGAAGGTGAATTATTTAAGTACATATTTAGAATCACATATCTAATAGGTATAGTAGTTAATGTAAATAACAATCTTGTCGACCTTACAACTAGCAAGAAGTTAGGTAATACACTCGAAAAATGACTGGGTAGCTAATAAAATCAAGCCCTAGGGCAAGCCATGGGTTTACCTCTGGGGTTGCCCCCGCTGGTTTGCCTATTGGCGTACCAAATAGACCGTCAAGCACATTAACTAATATATAAACAAGTACGTCAATCACAGCCGAGTTAAAAATGTTAAAAGTCAACATTTCAATAAAAAGTTGATAATTTTATTAGTAAAATTTAAGAAATTTAGCCGAATTACCAATGCTGACATTGTATTTATGGGGTTGACATATTGGCAAAAATGAGTATCCTTTTTAGTTATGAAAGAAAAGGAAAAAGAAGAAAAACCAGAACAAGAACAAGAAGAGATTCAAAGGGTTTATCTTGAAGATGAAGTAAAGCGTTCGTATATGGACTATGCAATGTCGGTCATTGTCGGACGGGCATTGCCGGATGTCCGCGACGGCTTAAAACCTGCCCAGCGTCGTATTCTTTTTGCTATGAACGAGCTTGGTCTTGCTTATAATAAACCTTATAAAAAAGCGGCAACAGTTGTTGGTGATGTATTGGGCAAGTATCATCCGCATGGCGACTTAGCGGTGTATGATACAATGGTCAGAATGGCGCAGAGTTTTTCTTTGCGTTATCCCTTAATTGATGGTCAGGGAAATTTTGGTTCGGTTGATGGTGATGCAGCAGCCGCATATCGTTACACTGAAGCCCGCCTCAGTGAATTAGCCGGTGAACTTCTTCGGGATTTGGAAAAAGGCACAGTTGACTTTACTCCAAACTTTGACGGCCGGCTCAAAGAACCAAAAGTTTTGCCAGCCGGATTCCCGAATCTACTGGTTAACGGTGCAACCGGAATTGCAGTCGGCATGGCGACAAATATCCCGCCACATAATTTTGGCGAGCTGATTGATGGTCTGGTCGCATTGATTGATGACTCTGATTTAGACAGCGAAAAATTGATGAAGTATATTCATGGACCAGATTTTCCGACTGGTGGAGTGATTGTCGGTCGGGATGGTATCATCGCAGCATATAAGACCGGCAGGGGAAAAGTTGTTGTTCGTGGTAAAATCCGCCACGAAGAGGGCAAGGGCGGTAAAGACAAGATTATTATTACTGAAATTCCCTACCAGGTTAATAAAACCACTCTTATCGAGCGCATTGCCCAATTAGTGAGAGAGAAAAAGATTACTGATATTTCGGATTTACGCGACGAGTCAGACCGCGATGGGATGAGGATAGTTCTGGAACTGAAGCGCGATGCCAATTCTGAAGTCGTGATAAACCAGTTGTATAAATATACGCCTTTGCAGGAAACATTTGGTATTATTTTACTAGTTTTAGTTGATAATGTTCCGAAAGTGTTAAATCTGCAGGAAATCTGCCAAGAATATATCAAGTTTCGCTATGAGGTTGTTAACCGGCGGACTAAATTTGAACTAAAACAAGCAGAAGACCGCGCACATATCCTTGAGGGTTTAAAGATTGCGCTGAAGAATATTGATAAGATTATTGCCCTGATAAAATCGTCCAAAGACCCGCAGATTGCCAAAGAAGGTTTGATGAAAAAGTTCAAACTGACCGAAATTCAAGCGCAGGCAATTCTGGATATGCGATTAGTGAGACTGACAAATTTAGAGCAAAAGAAGATTGATGAAGAATATCTGGAACTGATTAAAGTCATTAACCGTCTTAAAGGTCTTTTAGGGTCCAAGAAAGTAATGATGAAGCTGATTAAGGATGAGCTGCTCAGTCTAAAACAGAAGTTCAGCGACAGCCGAAAAACCGATATTTCAAAAGGCAAAGTCGAAGAACTTGATTTAGAAGATTTAATTGCGGAAGAAGATGTTGTAGTTACGATTACCCACAAGGGTTATACTAAGCGGATGCCGGTCTCAGCTTACCGCAGACAAACGCGGGGCGGAGTTGGTCGGTCGGGTGTTGATATGTCAGAAGAGGATTTTGTCGAAGGCTTGATTACCGCGACAACATTGGATTACATACTGTTTTTCACGAACAAAGGACGATTGTATTGGCTCAAGGTTTATGAGATTCCGGAAGGAACCCATCAGGCAAAAGGACGGCCGATTGTTAATCTGCTGGAAATGGAAAAAGATGAGAAAGTCAAGTCTTATCTTTCGGTCCGCGAGTTTACGAAAAACCAGTTTGTGTTTATGGTCACGGAAAAAGGTACGGTCAAGAAGACTTCACTTGATGAATTTTCCAATCCACGTAAAAAAGGTATTATCGCAATTTCAATTGACAGTGATGATCAGCTTATTGATACGTTTTTAACATCGGGCAAAGATGAAATCATGCTCGTTACTAAAAACGGCAAGGGATTAAAATTAAAGGAAAAAGATGTCCGTTCAATGGGACGAAATGCCGGGGGTGTCCGGGGCATAAGACTGGGTAAAAAGGATGTGGTGATTGATGGCGGTACCGTGAAAGAAGGACAGTCATTATTAATTGTTTCAACCTTAGGATATGGCAAGCGCTGCGATTATAAATTATTCCCGTTGAGACACCGTGGTGGTAAAGGAGTCGTAGCAGGAAAAATCAATAGTAAGTCGGGCGAGCTGATTTGCGCTAAAGCAGTTGCAGAAAAAGACGGGGCGATTGTTATTACTAAGAACGGAACAGTTTTGCGGCTTAACATATCAGAAGTGAGACAGCAGGGGAGAGCGACAGTTGGCGTAAAACTGATTGCGATAAAAGAAGACGATTTGGTGGTTGATGTCGCACCAATCGCAGCTGAATAAGTGATAAGAAAACCACGAAATTACGAAACAAGAGAAAACACGAAAGAAGGAATTATTAGTTTTCCCATTATGGGTAATTTCGAATTTACAGAACATTAGAATTGAAATGAACCGGCTTTCCTGGGATGAATATTTTTTAAAGATTGCGGATACGGTTGCCGAGCGGTCAACCTGTCTGAGACGTAAAGTCGGCGCAATCTTAGTATCAGACCGCAGAATTTTATCAACTGGTTATAATGGCGCACCAAAGAATTTGACCCATTGTTCGGAAGCAGGTTGTTTGCGACTCGCCCTTAAAATAAAATCTTCGGAAAGGATTGAAATTTGCCGCGGGGTTCATGCTGAGCAGAACGCGTTGGTACAGGCAGCATTTTTTGGTTTACCGGTCGCTGGTGCAATACTCTATTCAACTCACTTTCCCTGTATTACCTGTGCTAAAATGTTAATCAATGCCGGTATGAAAAAGATTGTTGTGAGAAAGATGTATCCGGATAAACTCGGGCAGGAATTGTTATCCGAAGCGGGGATTGAAGTCGAAGTCATAAATAAACTCTCACCGCCAAGAACACAGAGAACGCGGAGACCGACTTTATGAAGCAATTGGCCCTCTGCGGTGAAAATTAAAGGACAATGTTAGCTTTTCTTAAACCAACCACACGCGATTTAATTGATATTTGCATTGTCGCAGTGATGGTTTTTTATTTCCTGAGGTTTCTTAAAGGAACCAGAGCATTGCGCATGCTGTATGCATTAGTTTTGATTTTTATTGGTTCGTTTATCGCATCCTGGCTTGACTTTAAAGCATTATCCCTGATTTTTAATTCTTTAAAGACAGTTTGGATTGTTGTTTTCGTAATTTTATTTCAGCCGGAAATCAGGAACGGCTTGACCAGATTTGGCAGGACCCGAACGTTCCGGTTTTTATTACATCCGGTCGCAGAACAAGAGATGGTTAATGAGATTGTTGATGCATGTACCAAACTGAAAGAGCGTAATTGGGGTGGTTTAATTGTAATCGAACGGCAAATCGGCTTGCGTGATATTATTGAAACCGGAACTCAAGTTGAGGCGCGGGTTACATCAGCGTTACTGGTTTCAATTTTTACGCCCAGTTCACCTTTACACGATGGTGCTTGTATTATCTCTGGCGACCAGATTATTGCGGCATCATGCACATTACCTTTAAGCGAATTGAGTGATGACGGTAAATTTTTAGGGATGAGACACCGGGCTGGAATAGGAGTAACAACGATTTCCGATGCAGTATCAGTAATTGTTTCGGAAAGAATCGGTCGCATATCTTTTGCTGAAAAAGGAAATATATTAACAGACTTGACTTCTGCAGAACTTATGTATAATTTATCTAATGTAATTTTGCGTAAAAAATAAGATGAAAACATTATTAAGTAAGGAGCAAATATCATGAAAGAAAGATACGTTAAAATAATCATAATGGTTGCGATTTTTGCGATTGTTCTGGGTGTATATCTTTATACTTCAGCACCGACCGCTTCGTTTTGGGATTGTGGTGAACTAATTGCCTGTTCGTATATTTTAGGTGTACCACACCCGCCCGGCACTCCGCTTTTTGTATTGATCGGAAGGATATTCACATTTTTCCCGGTTGCCCGAGAAGTCGCTGCCCGAACTAATTTTCTTACCGCTTTTTTCGGCGCGATTTCCGCATCCCTGGTTTACTTAGTTATTTTTAAACTTATTTCGCTTCAGAAATCGACTGAGTCGCTACGCAAGCGTTTTCCATTTCTACCGCATATCGCAGCGATTGCGGGGGCTTTTGCAATCGCTTTCGCATTTTCCTACTGGGATAATAGCGTTGAAACTGAAGTTTACGGACCGTGCGTTGACGCTGCATTATTGGTCATCTATTTGGCAATGACCTGGCGTGATAAGGTGGAAAAAGGTTTAGGTGATAATCGAATCGTTTTATTTGCCATCTTTCTATTGTTTTTATCGGCGGGAATCCATTTTACGCCGATGATGGTATTATTTCCACTTTTGGTATTTGCGTTTTTAGTTGACCGAAAGTCAATTCTGCAGCTACACATTTTCGAGCTAATTATCTTGTATTTGTTGATTGTAATAGTTGCCGGCTATGACCTTATCGGTTACTTTGTTTTGTTTTTAGCATCGCCATCGGTAGCTTTATTCCAAATTCTGCACACCCATGCATTCCTATTCTTCATTTTTATAATAATCTACGGTGGTTATTTATATTATCTGCATACCAAGAAAAAGTTGGATGCGCGTTATGTATTCTGGGGATTGACTTTAATATTACTTGCCGGTACGGTACAACTTTACCTTCTGGTTCGTTCACGTTTAAACCCGGCAATTGACGAAGTTAATCCCGCTAACTGGAAAGATTTTGTCAGTGTTCTGATGCGCGAGCAATATGACCCGATGAAAATTTTTCCGCGCAAGACCCAATTTTTAACTGAAAACGATTACCGGAATTATCCGAACAGTTATCCGGCTTATGGTTTAATTGTCGGTTACTTTGAGCAGCTTAAATTCTATTTTCGATACTTCCTTTGGCAATGGGCGGGAGAAAAGAATTTTGATATTTTCCTGAGAATTCGCTGGCAGGCAATAATTGGTATTATACCCGTGATATTAGGATTCTGGGGTATGCTTGATCATTACAAGCGTGACCGGAAAACGTGGTGGCTGTTATTCCTATGCTTCTTTATTTCATCGATTGGACTATTAACCTACTTGAATCCAAAGTACTCACCATCTGACACGCGACCACAATTACAGTATCGGGAGGTGCGCGAGCGTGATTATTTCTATGCATTCTCATATGTATTTTTTGCAATATTCATCGGGCTCGGTTTTAATGCCTTTCTGGAATGGATTATACCGCGGTTAAAATTCAATAAATTACAGGTTAAAGTTGTGTCCGCGTTATGCGTAATTCTTATGCTTGTGCCAATTGTTTTTAACTACGCGTCAGTCAGCCGACGCGGTGACTGGATACCAGCGGAATACGGCTATAACATGCTGTTCTCGTGCGGTGACGACAAAGCGATTGTCTTTACCAATGGCGATAATGATACATTTCCTTTGTGGTTTGTCCAGGATGTTCCAACTCGACCAGCAAATTATAATCCACGTTTTGGAAAAAATATTGCGGTTGCTAACTTGTCCTTACTTAACACCAACTGGTATGTGAAGCAGCTCAAAGAATGGGGAGCGCCAATTTCATTCAGCGAAAGCGAGATTGACAATTTGCCCCAAGGATTTATGGGTAAAAACCGCCGTTCATTTTTGTTAAAAGATATCATGATTCGGGATATTATTGCAACGAATGCGGGGATTAAACTGAAGTGGCCCGAAGATTATGCTACGACCGATGCAGAGTTTATGACGAAAGTTATGGATAATTATAAAGAAGGTATTATGCCGATATTCTTTGCAACCACGGTTGACCGCGGTGAGAATTTGAAGGATGTTGAACCTTACCTGCGATTAGAAGGTTTAGTCAATCGGGTTACCAACATTAAAAATATGGGACAGGTTGATATGGCACGAACCCAATATCTGGTTGATAATTACAAAATGAAAAGCATGCTCGACCCAAAAGTCAAAAAAGACGAGAACACCAAGGGTCTGTTTATGAATTACATTGCAACCTACGCCGCACTATCTCAAGAATATCAGAAAATCGGGCAGATGGATAAAGCGACATCAATACTCAAACAGACTTTACAGTTCGATGTTGACCCGCAACGCAAGGTCCCAATTTACTATAATTTATCGGTCTATTCTTTATTGAGGCAGGATTACCCGATGTCGCTTGCTTACCTGGATTCGGTTGAAAAACTCGGTTATAAAGATGCCGATTTAATGATCAGACGCGGATGGATATATCAGTCGCAGGGTAATTATCCGGCAGCTGAGCAAGCTTATCAAAATGCTCAAATGGTACAGCCAAATCGACCGGAACCGATTCAGAGTTTAGTCAGTCTCTATACCGAATATATGAAAGATACTGCAAAGGCAAAATCGGTTCTACAGCAATGGTTACAGCGCAATCCGAACGACGGAACCGCGAAGCAGATGCTTCAGAGCTTAGAACAGCCTGCACCACAAGTCAAAATAAAGAAATAAACGGAAATGTCATATCGCTTACTGATAGCTAAAATATTTAACAGTTATCAGTAAGCGGTTAGTTTTATATAATGCACGAACTGTCAATTACCCAAAGCATTCTTGAGCAGGCATTAACTGAAGCTGAAAAGCACAAGGCAAAAAAAATAAATAAAATTAAACTTCAAATCGGGGCTGGAACGGCAATCGCAGCGGATTGTGTGCAATTTTATTTCAATACAATAAAAGCCGATACCATTGCTAAAAACAGCGTTTTAGATATCGAGATGGTTCCGGTAAAACTTCGATGCCCTAAGTGTAAAAAAGAATACAAAGATTTGGAAATCATCTGTGATTGTAAAAAAGGAGTTGAAATAGTTTCTGGGCAGGAGATGATTGTAGAGTATATTGATGTAGAGTAAAAATTTAAATCTTCAATGATTTTTCTACATTACAACACCACAAAATTAATTTATTTTTAGACAAAAAATCTATCTATAAATAGACAAAATTTCAAGCGAATTTAACTTTAACTTATTGTTATATTTGTAGTTAGTCTAAATTTGGGTTGGGGATGGGGTACCATTGGGGGTATTAGGTTTGGGATACAAAAGAGCATATAGCAAGAGAGCGACTTAACCATTTAGTTAGTGATTTAGTATCGTATTTATTTGATTATTAATTTCTTTATCTAAACTCGGGTATAATACAAAGCTTAAACTGGTTAATTATACGAAATATAGGACAGATATTATCGGGAGATATTTTAGGGGTTTGAATAGGTCGCAAAATAGGATATTTAACAGGGGATACTCTAATCAAAATAATTTAAAAGTTAAAAATGGAAACTACATTTATAAACTAAGGTCGATAATTAGCAGCAGTTCTAATATAATCCTGTAACTATCTTTCCTTTCGGATATTCAACATAATAATTCATATTTACTACAAACTTCTGCGACGAAGCCAGCTTTGGTTGCCAGGTGTAAGTGCCTAAATCTTTGTTTTCATCATAACCAGTCGGCTCAATTTTCGTTACCTTCACTTCAATTTCTTTGTTCTGAGAAACCGGAATTTGCTCGACCAGTTTAATATTGATTTCACGGGAATGGAAATTTTCGATCGTTGTTTTATAGACGAATTCTTTCTTTTCTTTCTTGCTCAAAAAACCTGACGAGGAGGCCATTGTTTTGACCAGTTCGTGTTTGATTTTGACGCGTTCGTCTGTACCAAAACTGATTTCAGTGGATTCTTCCGGCGCAATCGTCATAATCTGGGTTTTACCAGTAAACTCTCCGCCAACATAAGTATTTGCTTCACCAGCGAGGAAAACATAATCAGTTGAATTCTTTAGTTTACCTTTAAGATATGCAATTTCCTGAACTTTGGGTAAGGCGTAGAATTCAAACTCAGCAGGTATTTTACCCTGATATAAAACTAATTTTTTTGCTGGCTCACCACTGGCCAATGAAATACGTCCGGGTATCACGTACTGTAAAGAAATACCGGTTTCAATTCTTGGTACTTCAATTTCTGCTTTTTCAAAACCGCGGTCGCCCGGTGCATAAGATGCTTTTGATTCCATGGACATGGTTGCGGTCATTGGTCGTATTTCCTCAATCGAAACATACCATGGATAAGGTTCAGGTGCAATGCCAGCTAAAGCAGGGGTAGCAGTGGAAAGAATAATTTTTACCTGATTCCAATCTTCAGCAGTGCGCTGGCTGATTTTAGCAAAATAATCAATCTCGACATTGCCAGTCGATGGGTCAGCGCGTAATTCATAATATGGCGCCCAGCTCACCGCATAGGGAATAACATAACTTAATTCAATCGGATAAGTTCCAGATTCATTTGCACTTGTTTCAACCAATATTTCTTTACGGTTATCAATGATTGATTGGATATCTGATAATTCTTTGCGCAAAGCATCCAGCCGTTTATTTACTTCTTGTTTCTGGTGGTCAATCTCAATCTGTCGGGTTTTCACCCGGGTCAATTCTTCAGCAATAAAAGATAAAGCATCGCGCCATGTTTCGGGTGCAATCTTGCCGCTGTAAAGTTCTTTGTTAAGCATCTCGGGTGAACCTAATTTTATCGAGTTCAGAAAAGCTTCTTTGGCATCCAGAACCTTTGAATCATTATTCAGGCTGGTAATTTTATCCTCCAGTATTTGTATGCTGTCCTTTAATTCTTTTACCCGTCCGGATGGCTTATCAACATAACCACGCTGAACCTGCACTTCGCCGATTTTTAATCCCTCGGCTTTAATTCGTACTGTGTTATCATCAATCATTCCTGACAGGTCGGAGAATTTCAGTTGTTCTGAACCAGTCAGTAAGATATCAGCTTTACGGACAATAACCGCCCGGTCCGAAAATACAATTACTGAATCGATTTTTGTCTGAACATTAATTGTAGCAAATGCTGCTAATAGTAGTAAAAACATATTTCCTCCTGTTCATATATTTCATTTAGCAAAGTATAGAATAAAAACTTAAACGGTCAAGGAAAAAATTTACTTAGAATAAAGCTCGGTGCGGCGGTCTTTGATAACATCGTTATATGGTGTGATAAGTTTATCCAGAGCAAGTTCAGGTTTGATATTGACAATCTTAACTTTTTCTTCTTTTGGTCCGGCTTTGACTAATATTTCTCCATCCGGACTAATAATCTGACTTCGACCGTTGAACTTTAGATGCTTAGAACCGCGTTTTTCCTGTCCAACCCGATTTGCCATAATAAAGAAAACCCTGTTTTCGATTGCACGGGTGATTGTTGCTTTTTGCGCATAGGGGAGAATCAGATTTGATGGATGGCATATAATCTGAGCGCCGGCTAATGCCAGACTACGTGTAGCTTCTGGAAAAATATAATCAAAGCAGATTAATACACCGATTTTGATATTATTGAAAGAATGCACCAAGAATTTTGTGTTTCCTTTATTGAAGATAAATTTTTCTTTGTAAAAGAGGTGTGCTTTACGATAAATTTTAACTTTTCCGTCGGGTTTGACCAGCACTGCGGAATTATAGATATGATTGTCGTATCGCTCAGCAAGCCCGGCAACAATGCATAAATTTTTCTTTCGAGCAATATTGATAAGAGTTTGTGTTGTTTCGCCAGCGGGTATTGTTTCCGCATATTTACTGAGTTCTTGTCTTGATAAAAAACTATAACCAGTACTACAAAGTTCTGGGAGAACGATTAAATCTACATTAACTTTTGCGAGTGTTTCTTCAATTTTTTTAAGATTCTTGACTTTTTTCCCAAATATGGGAAAGAATTGATAAAATCCGATTCGCATAATTTATTTTTATTTAATATTTATAATATTCTGAGGCACTGGTGAAAAGCGGGTGTGAAACCCCCTGCCCAAAACCTCATAAACATCAGTAATAACAATAAAAGCGTTGGGGTCGATTTCTTTGGCTAATGAAACAAGTTCCGGAATTTGGCGTATTGATAATACTACGAATAAGACTTCTTTAACCTGATTACTGTAACCACCATACCCCTGAAGTTTTGTTACACCACGCTGTAATTTTTCAAGAATGGATTTATTTATCAATTGCGACTTATCCGTGATAATAAATGCGGCGCGGGTGTAGCTGAAACCTTCCAGTACAATATCGATTACCTTAGTCGACAGATAAAGGGTCATATAACCATAAAGAGCTAACTCGATATTTTTAAATATAATCCCAGCCGCAGATATGATTACAAAATCAACTCCTAAAATTGCCGTGCCGGTACTGAAATTAGAATAGCGATTGATGATTTGTCCAATAATATCGGTACCGCCAGTCGATGCCTGGGCGCGGAAAATTATGCCGAGTCCAATACCCAACATGATACCACCATACACAGCAGCAAGAATCTTATTATTAGTGGCTTTAGGCAGATGAAGCGCATACATAGCAAAATCAATCATGAGTGAGGATATTATTACCGCGACGATTGATTTCACGGTATACATCTTGCCCTGAACTTTAGTGGCGAGTATAAATAGTGGTATATTAAGGATAATGGTAGCAATGCCGATTGGTGTTGAGAGTAATCGGTTACCAATCATCGCAATACCAGTGACCCCGCCGGGTACGATGTGCTGGGGAATCAGAAATAAAACATATGATAATGCGGTAAAAATTGACCCAATAATAATTAAAATGAAACTATTGATTTGCTTAATAATAAATTTCTTTTGGGTCATTACAATTTAAACTAGTTAATTCGAGATTCGCTATTTTTTTGTTGCGTGCTTAAAACCGGATTTAAATGCTTTTATCGCTTTTACCATATCTGCTTTTTTAATATAACCCATATGACCAATTCGAACAATTTTTCCTCTTAATTCAACCTGCCCGTTCGAGAAAAGCAAACCGTGCTTGTTCTTGACATAATCAACTATCTTTGTACCATCAACATCTTTTAGCATCCGAATTACAGTCAGGGCATTAGATGGTTGTTTAGGGAAAATTTCTAGTCCCATCTTTTTCACTTCGGAACGTGTGAAATCAGCAAGGAGTCGATGCTGTTTCCATGCATTAGCAATACCCTTTTTGTTGATTTGTGTCAAAGCATCAAATAATCCAAAGAACAAAGAGATTGCAGGGGTCCAGGGAGTTTCACCTTTTTCAGCAAAACGCTTAGCCGCGACCAGGTCAAAATAATAACGCGGCGAGCGACAATTCTTAATTATCTCCCATACCTGCTGGTTGCAAGCGAGAAATGATAAACCGGGTGGTGTAAAGAGCGCTTTTTGAGATGCACCGACCGCGACTGCGACATTCCATTCGTCCATTCTGAACTCATCCGCACCAATACCGGCGATGCCGTCTACGATTAAGAGGCGATTTAAATTGCGACATATTTTTCCAAAAGCCTTGATATCAGATACCGCGCCGGTTGAAGTTTCGGTCAATGTTGTAAACACATATTTAATCGTATCGTCAGTTCTCAGTTTTCGCTCCAGTTCATCCGCATTGATTGATTCGCCATATGGTACTTGTAGTGTTCGGACATAAACACCATAACGGAAAAGTAATTCGCGCCAGCGTTCTCCAAATTTACCGCAGATTGCGACTAAAGCTTTGTCTCCGCGATTAACCAGATTACTGACTGCGGCTTCCATTGCACCAGTACCGGAAGCAGTAAATATGAAAATATCACCATTGGTGATAAAAATTTTTCTTAACTCTTTGATTGTGGCACTGTACAAATCGTGAAATTTTGCTTCTCGATGGTATATCAAAGGACAAGACATATCTTTTAAAATAAAATTTGGTACTTCAGTTGGACCAGGGGTGAACAGAATGTATTTATTTTTTACCATGTAACCACTCCTTGCTCTTTTTAAGGGCACAGAACTCACCGCACATGGTGCAGGTGCCCGCGGTTTTTAACGGACTTGACTGATATATTTTTCTTGCTCTCTGGGGGTCGATCGCTAAAGCAATCATTCCTTCCCAATCTAATTTAGCACGGGCGCTTGAGATTTTATCATCCCATGCCCGCGCGCCTTTCTTACCACATGCGATGTCACCAGCATGCGCAGCAATTCTTGATGCAATTACACCCTGACGGACATCTTCAACCGTCGGTAGACCCAAATGCTCGGATGGTGTGACATAACATAAAAAATCAGTACCATAATAACTTGCCAACGCGCCACCAATTGCAGAAGTGATATGGTCATAACCACACCCGATATCGGTGACTAATGGACCTAAAACGTAAAATGGCGCTTCATGACATATGGTCTTTTGTAACCGTACATTAGCTTCGATCTGATTTAATGGTATGTGTCCAGGCCCTTCGACAATTACTTGCACACCAGCATCGCGTGCCCGAGTAACCAGCTCGCCGATAACGAGTAATTCCAAAATTTGGGGTTCATCTGATGCATCATAAAGAGAACCGGGACGTAATCCGTCACCCAGACTCAGTGTTGCATTATGATCTTTAGCCATTGCTAATAATTCATCATAATATTCATACAAAGGATTTTCCTTATTGTTATAGCGCATCCATTCAATGGTCATCGAACCGCCGCGGCTGACAACACCAGTTAACCTCTTCGTATTCTTCACACTTTGCATATTTCTTTTATTTATCCCGCAATGAACCGTAATAAAATCAACTCCGTCTTCAAGATGTTTCTGAACTGCGTTCAAATAGTCTTTTGGTTTTAGTTCAACAAAGCTCTTATTCTTCATCTTGGCAAATCGGCTGATTTCGTATATTGGCACAGTACCAATTGGAACCGGTGAGACACGGAGAATTTCTTTTCGAATTTCCGATATGTCGCCACCGGTAGAAAGGTCCATGATTGTGTCAGTTCCAGCTTCAACGGCAACTTTTAATTTCTCAAGTTCCAAGATTATATCGGCTCGGTCCGGTGATGTACCGATATTACAATTAACTTTCGTTGATAATCCTTTGCCGATTGCTATCGGTTTTATTTTTTTTGGGCGTTTTTTATTAAGCGGAATTACAATCGTGCCCGTATCGATTTCCTTACTAATTATTGATAACGAAATATTTTCTGACGTAGCAATTTCCTTCAAAATACTTTTATTAATTTTTGACATGATTACTCCTGGCTTCACACGGATAGCATTCAAATGCGATGCAGCAGCGTAATTTGCCACATACACCCGATATCTTTTCTGGTTCAATATAGATATTTTGCTGACGTGCCATTGTCAAAGTCACTGATTGCAAAGATTGTAAAAATTTCTGACAACATAGTTCACGTCCACAAGACCCTAACCCACCGATACATTTTGCGAAATCACGCACACCCACTTGTTTTATCGAAACACGTGTTTTAAGCGTGTCAACCGCAGTTTCATGCAAAAGAAGATAATTTATTTTCTTGTCGGATGTTAAATAGCAATAAACTTTATGTCGATTTAAATCCCAATCAATAAAGACTACTTTTGCGGATAGCTTGAATTTCTTAAGTAATTGTTCGAAGAATTGCTTTGTTTCGTCAATTCGGTTGCTTGACGATTTTTTATGCAAGAAATCTGATTCATTGGCTAAACGTACAATATGGTTTTTATAATCCGGCAAAATTTGTACATTATCTTTAATATTGATAATTTCACCGAGCAAGTTCTCTTTGTTAATTTGTATCACCACTTGATCTCTAATTTTATACTTTGTTTTATCAGCCTCAGAATCCATTATGATCGACTCGTTCCGAAATGGGTTGATTTTGATTTCATAAAGAATTGACGTCAATCTATTTTCACTCATTTAAATCCTCTAATTCCAGCGGGTCAATGTATTTCTGCCAATCAGGGTTTTTTGGTTCAATGTCATTATTGGAATAAATTAGTGGAAATGTATTATTATTTCGAATATCAATAAAAATAAAATGGAAACCTTTAGAATAATAGTACCAGTGTTCATGAGCTTTCGTATTCTCACTCATTGAATGTATTGCCACTTCATCGGGCGGACCGTATTTTATATAAATTTTTCCGCGGTCCGATAATCGTCCAAGCGTATGAACTGATTTGTATTTTTCGTCAGCATATTTTATTCTTTTTACAAATTCATTATAGTCATGTTGTATCCAGAATCTCTTTAGATATTCTTTTTTACCAGATTCCTTTAAGCTGTTGTATTGATTTAATTCGGACTGGCTTGCTAAATATTTCATTTCCGTGTAGTAGCTTGTTGTATCAGTAAATTGTGAGTAATCTTGTTGATATAACGATTCCGAATTTGGTTTTACTACGGTAAACGATTTAAATATTGAATCCTGATTTTTAGAACTTTGGTCTTTTAAAACTAATTGAAGAAAATATTCACCAGGGATCAATCCCTTTGTACTTAATGCAAATGTGTATGCGAAATTAGCTCCAGTTTTCTGCTTTATTTCACTGGGGAAAGATTTAACAACGGATTTTTCCTTGGACAAAATTTTATATGTAAGTTCATAATTTAATGTGTCATCAGTTAAATTATACCCTTCAATATACGCATAAATTAACTCATAAGCCTGACCGAAAATTAATTCTGGATTTGGCACTATTCTCATATTCCCCTTGGTAAATTTTCCGCCAGATGAATCTAGTTTGACCGAAGATGCTAATTCAATATTACTCAGTACTGGAGAGCGACTAAATTCTGGCACTTCAATTGTATCAGTATAAGTACAAATTGGCAATGATTCGGTTAGGGTTATATTAAACCAATATCGCCCTGGACGCGCAAAAAAACCAAAGCCATCAAGTAGTCTCATATCACGACGTTGCGCAGTCTCAAACGATTGAATAATTGCTCTGCGATTTGAAGTTTCTTTTAGAGAATCCGGACCATCGATACTCTTTAAATAAAATGCCATTTGATAAGGTGCAATAATTGTATCAGAATGAACAGTGTATTGTAATATGCTATAGGGGCAGGAATAATATATTTCCACTAATGAAATATTTTTCTCGTAGTTAAAGGCAGCCCAATCAACCGATAATGAATTGTTCGATGGTATTGATACGCATAAGAAATAAGCAATAATTATACTTAAGCAATTCATAAATTCGCCTCTTTATAAAGAATAAACTCTCCAAAACCATGGTAATCGACAAATGTAAATTGTTTACTGATATTATAATAAGACCATATTTCATAAGCGTTACTCTCACGTTCAAACGGTCGAGATTCAATTAAATCGGGTGGTCCATATTTCATATAAATTTTTGCCCGGTCTGATTTATACCCACGATCACTATTCGAAAAATGTTCAATACAATATTCAATTCGAGAAAAATATTCATCCTCTTCTTCATTTATATCAGTAGTTGGAGTGAGGTCGTGTTTTTTCCAAAAATCATTCCAAAGCGATTCTCGATTACTTACTAACGCTTGTCTTAGATTATTAACTTCAGATTCGGTTGCAATATATATTAGGCGATTTACCATTTCATTATATTCGGCATTAGAATAAAAAAATGCATCCTCAACTGAAAAGGAATCTGCAGTCTCAAATTCTTTTTTACTTATTGAATCATAACCACGTATAATAACATTATAGACTCCTGAACCAAAATCTTTTAAATTGACTATCGGATAAGAAAAATTTATAAATTTTATTGTAAGCGTCATCGGTACATCTGTATGCATGGTCTGAACCGGGAAAAAACTTTGATAAACTACCCGTCGTGTATGATTTTTTGTTGTACCATATGTGAGATCATTTGATTTTTTCATCGCTTCTTTTACTACAAATAAAGAACAATTTTCTGTTGTGGGTGAATATATTTGTAGATGAATGTTTAATGTATCGGATTGCTCATGCGATATTGAGTAACTATGAGTTGGATTCAATATGTGATTTAAATAAAATTCGATACGATTTGTTAAATCCGGTATCGTAAGGTCAAATTTTGTACTACCTGTATTATTAGAATTTAAATCATTTATTAGAGTATTCAAGGTTAATTTTCCTTTAGAACCAGGGAAGTAATTAAAATTTATCGTAGTACTATCTAGCGTAAAGCCAGTTGGATGTTGTGTATCTTCATATTTATCAAGTAATATTTCCTTATTAAAAGATTTTCCCGCAACTAATTCTTTTTGTTTTAAAACAGATAAATTTATTTGATAACGACTAACAAACAGATTGTCTTTTTTAAGAAAATATAATTTTGTATAAGGTATTTTATAAAAATAGGTCATAGCATAACTTGTATCATTAATCTTATTAATATTATAGTCATATCCAAAGTTGATATCACCAGTTGCAATATTTGTCACAAACGTTATTGTTAATATTAAATTTAGAAACATTATTATTTTAGTTTAACCGCAGAAGGATAATTCGTCAATAAAATCATAAAACATAATAATTTTTTATTGCTTAGTTTATTTTACTTTAGCAATTTTACCAATTCGTGTAAAGTTATTACTTTTCAATATAATTATATAGATATCAGCAGTAACTTCCCGACCACTTTGATTTTTTCCGTCCCAATATATCATATTAGATCTAAAATCAGAATAATTAAATTTTCTGACCAGCTCACCGCTGATTGTGTAAATGTACAAATTTAGTCTTTCATTATGTGGATAGTCGCAGAATATTTTACATTCATTAATAAAAGGTGATGGTAATGAATACGGTACCGCATAATCGGATAAAGTAATTTCTTTTATAGAACTTACAAAACCAATATTTCCAAATGAATCAACTGGTGTTGCCAAATAGTAATATGTTCCCTTTGAAATGTCAAAGATATAATATGATGTGTCAGCTTGATTTGAAGCGATGGCACGAGGTTCGTAAAAATCGTAAATTTTTATATCGTCAAAAAACACACCATTACTAATAATCGTTGCATCCGTCTTGTACCTGAAACGAAGCCAAAGTGATTCACTTTGCGGCAAAATATAACGAT
>CAIPLT010000036.1 GCA_903865935.1 Caldifarciminota bacterium | reverse complement strand
GAGTATGCCTCATCATAATCGTAAATCCTTTTGCTCAGAATTGTATCCTGAGCCTGTGTAAAAGTTTTCACATTACCCTGGTCGGTCTTGATAACTTTCTCAGTTTCGATATTTATCTGTTCTTCAAATAGAGATTTAACCACAATTGCCCCGACACCTTTCGCTGCCAGTTCTTTAATATTTGCAATCGAATTTGTGAGGCCGCAACTTCCGGCTATTAAAGGGTTCCGGAGCTTTAGCCCTAAGTAAGTGGTCTGAAGGTTTTCCATAATCCTGGTATATTAATTTCAATTTAATTCTACTTTGACAGATTAAAAAAAAAGCTTTGAAAACGTTTGAAATTCAATGATTTTCATTATTTTCAAGGCATCGAAAAACAAATTTATCGTTCCGAGAAATGTTTAATACAACGTAAAAATAGTAAAGAATATGGAAAAACACTGGCCTCTTCAAAAAAGAGGCTGATACGTTATCTTGTTGAATATGAGAGTTATTTTCAAAACAAGACCAAAAGGTTCTTTGATAAAGCTGAAAAATATTCATTGGGAATCTTAAAAAGTCACATGCGGAACATAGAGAGGATAAGTGAAGAATTAAAGGTTGATTATTTTCAAATGCAACATTTTATTACTGAGTCCAACTGGGATGCACGTCAAGTAACAGATAAGGTAGCGAGAACCGTTAGCTCGGTACTTCCAAAAAGAAAAATGACAGCTCTGATAATTGATGAAAGCGGTTGGGTTAAAAAAGGCGACAAGAGTGTTGGGGTCGGGCCCCAATATTGTGGTAATGTTGGAAAAATAGCCAATAGCCAGGTAGCCGTGTTTGCCTGTTTAAGCAATGGTGATTTTGCATCGATGGTCGATGCCCGTTTATACCTTCCGAAAGATTGGTGCGATAATCCAAGGCGTTGTGATGAGGCAGGCATACCTGAAGAAAACAGGGTGTTCAAGACAAAATTGGAACTGGCTGAAGATATTATCCGGCATCAAAAGGGAAATGGCATTTCATTCGATTTTGTCACGGCTGATGGATATTACGGGAACGATGCTGATCTTGCCCGGACAATAGACAACATAGGTTATCTGTATATGCTGGACATTCATGCCGATCAGGAAATATACCTGGAAAAGCCGGAATTATTTCTTCCCGAACGAAAGAGTCCAAGAGGTCGTGAACCAAAAAGGCTTAAAGCTTCGATCGATGCCATAAATGCTAACGAGTATTTAAAGACCCTGAAAAGCAGCGACTGGCAAACATTAACAGTGCGCAATACCACAAAAGGGAAGCTCATTGGGGATTACCATTTTGCAGATGTTTTCATTTGGAACAAGGGATCGAACCAGATAGAAGCACGATTACTGGTAATACGCAAAACGAAATCGGTTAAGAGTGCTGTTGAGATAAAGTATTCGTTTACAAATGCTAATCTTGAACAATACACAATGGAGGGTTTGGCATACATGCAGGCAGAACGATATTTTATTGAGCATTGTATAAAAGAATCAAAACACATTCTGGGAATTGATCAGTTTCAGACACGCAAGTGGCTTGCCTGGCAGCACCAGGTAGCGCTCAACTTTTTAGTCTCATCGTTCATATTGAAGGAAAAACTTATTTGTTTTGATGATGCTCCATTACTTTCAGCAAGGGACATAAAAGAGTTTATAGTCTTTGAGTTGTATAAGAAAATGTCTAAAGACCAGATGATAGACAGAATCTTCAACCGACACCTTATTCGACAAAGGGATATAAATAAATCATTTACTAAAAAATCTAATCTGTCAAAGTAGAACTAATATGAAAATTTATAAACCTTCACTTAACAAAAGATCTTTTATCAGATGGAAAATCTACTTCGACAGATCTAGAATGTATATCGGATATATTCAATTCTTTCTGATTGGGATTGTATTTCTTCAATCATTTAAAAACAAACCTTGGGGTGATTTAATATTTAAGTATGCAATAATTTCTATCCCCGTGGCACTAATACTCTTTGTTTTTCTTTCTCTTTTGCTTGGATATATGGACACAAAATTGGGATTCAGAGAGGAGGAACTTAGAAATCTTTCCAAATCGAATCCTGTGATGATGGATATGTTGGATTCACTTAAGAAGATAAATGATAAACTAGAGATACTGAACGACAAAATAAACAAAAACGCCCTATAATATGGTCAGTTGGGGTAATAAGCTTGTCATGGTATTTGCCTGCCCGACCGTACGGTCGTACGAGCGGGCAAACTCCCTCAACTTCCGTGCCGTTGGGGTGCATAAATACCAATCATTTCAACTTCATCAGGATAATGTGTCTGCAGAAATGGATTAATGTAATTTATATCAAAATTTCCTTAAAAACAACTGCCCACAATTCCTTCAGATAAATATTTATGTAATAGTCCTGATGATGCAATTTAGATTTTCTACTACATTTTTTCTCAAAGAGTCACTGGTATATTTTGAGAGTGTTGTTACTTTTACATATTCAAAACAAGACCATTCTTACAGCATTAGTAAGAAATGCGGTTAATTGGACTTTATCTCTTGAGTCTCATAAAACGAAATAGAAAAAGCTATTTCAACATATTTTTATAATTATGGACAAGAACAACTTTATAAAATCAATCACTATTATTCTGATTTTGTTTCTGATTATTTCTGGATTTAAAGATCGGAAGAGCACACGTCTGAACTCCAGTCACGAGATTCCATCTCGTATGCCGTCTTCTG
>CAIPLT010000035.1 GCA_903865935.1 Caldifarciminota bacterium | reverse complement strand
TTAACGACCGGTGCCTGTTTTGCAGAAATTGGTCATAATGTAATTTGCGTTGATTCCGACGAACAAAAAATTAAAATACTAAATACGGGTCAGGTACCATTCTATGAACCAAACCTTGATAAGTTAATAAAAACAAACGTTGCGAATGGACGGTTGCAATTTACAACTAAAATCAGCGAAGCGGTAAAAGATTCTTTAGTATTATTCATCGCGGTTGGAACTCCCCCCAAAGATACCGGCGAACCGGATTTATCCTTTGTGGAAAATGTCGCAAAAGAAATCGGCTCAGCAATGGATAATTATAAAATAATTGTTGAAAAATCGACTGTCCCGGTTAAAACCGGTGAATGGGTAAAAGAAACAATTACCCGATATAATAAACGAAATATTCCTTTTGACGTTGCTTCCAATCCTGAATTTTTAAGAGAAGGCAATGCAGTATTAGACTTTTTGGAACCAGACCGAGTCGTCATTGGTATCGAAAGCGATAAAGCAAAACAAATAATGTTAGATGTTTATGCTCCGATTAAAGCACCAATTTTAGTAACAGATATTAAAAGTGCTGAATTAATTAAGCATGCATCAAATGCTTTCTTATCAACTAAAATTTCCTTTATCAATGCAATTTCAATTGTATGTGAAATGTCTGGTGCTTCAGTTGAAAAAGTCGCTGAGGGCATGGGTTTGGATAAACGAATCGGTCCAAGTTTTCTTAAAGCTGGTGTTGGCTATGGTGGTTTTTGCTTCCCAAAAGACTTAAAAGCATTCATCAGAATTGCCGAAGAACTGAAATATGATTTTCGTTTACTCAAAGAAGTTGAAAATATCAATGAAGAACAAAAAGATCGCTTTGTTAAAAAAATAGAGGGATTACTGTGGAATTTAAGAGAGAAACAGATTGGCATTTTAGGTTTATCATTTAAACCCAACACTGACGACATGCGTTTTGCCCCATCAATTGATATTATTGCAAAATTAACTAATTCTGGCGCCAAAGTAAAAGCATATGACCCGCATGCAATGGCAAATGCTAAAAAAATTATTACTAATATTGAATATTGTGATAACGCCTATGATGTAGTAAGAGATTCCGACGCTTTAGCAATAATTACCGAATGGGATGAATTTAAGCAACTTGATTTAGCCAAAATAAAATCTTTATTAAAGTTACCGATTGTTGTAGATGGTCGTAATATCTTTGACCCAGTGATAATGGAAAAATTCGGGTTCATCTACCGCAGTATTGGTAGGTGAAATTATGAATGTATTGATTAGTGGTGGAGCTGGTTTTATTGGTTCGCACCTCTGTGATCATTTCTTAGGACAGGGTCATAATGTTATCTGTGTTGATAATTTTATTACTGGACAAGAACGAAATATAAAGCACAATCTCAATAATACTAAGTTTAAATTGATTAGAGCAGATATTGTTGAACCCTTAGACATTAACGATAAAATCGATGCAATTCTTCATTTTGCTTCTCCTGCCAGCCCAAAGGATTATCTAAAATACCCTATTCAAACGTTAAAAACTGGTGCTTATGGTACACATAGGCTACTTGAATTAGGTTTGAAAAATAACGCAAAATTTCTCTTAGCGTCAACTTCTGAGGTATATGGAGATCCGTTAATTCATCCTCAAATTGAAAGTTATTGGGGTAACGTAAATCCAGTTGGACCAAGATCCGTTTACGACGAATCAAAACGTTTCGCCGAAGCAATAACAATAACCTACTATCGGGAATATAAACTCGATATAAAAATTGCCCGGATTTTCAACACATATGGACCAAGAATGCGTGCTGATGATGGTAGAATTGTTCCAAATTTAATTTGTCAAGCTTTGCGTAAAGAACCATTAACAATCTATGGAGATGGCAAACAGACAAGAAGTTTCTGTTATATTACAGATATGATTAATGGATTTGATAAACTTCTCAACTCGAAAATAACTGGTCCGGTAAATTTGGGCAATCCTGATGAATTCAATATGCTCGAATTTGCTGAATTAGTTAAAAAATTAACCAACAGCAATGTTCCATTGATTTTTGAACCATTGCCGACCGATGACCCTCGTCGGAGACAGCCGAATATTTCATACGCCAAAGAAGTACTCGGTTGGATTCCACTCATCTTACTAAGCGAAGGTATTAAGCCAACAATTGAATGGTTTAGATCGATTATTTAATTCCCGTTTTAATATACCAATGTAAATACTGTATCTTGACATATAAATTTTATTGAATTATATTATAAAATGCGTAGAGGTATAGTAATAATACCAACTTACAATGAAGCGGAAAATATTGAGAAGATAGTGAACGCTGCGTTACAACAATCAAATGAATTAGAAGTCCTTGTCATTGATGACAGTTCACCAGATAATACTGCACAAATTGTTGAGAAGCTAATCGTAGCAAATCCTAAAATTCATCTAATAAAACGGTCAGGGAAATTAGGTTTAGGAACTGCTTATATAGCGGGATTCAAATACATGCTTGCACATGGATATGATTACTGCTTTGAAATGGATGCAGATTTTTCTCATAATCCTAATGATCTGCCAAGATTTATCGAACTTATTGATAATTACGACTTAGTAATTGGTTCAAGATATTGTCAAGGGGTATCTGTTATTAACTGGCCGATGAAACGTTTAATTTTATCTTTTTTTGCTTGCTGGTACGCACGGAAAGTAACTGGATGTCCAGTTCGGGATTTAACTGCAGGATTTAAATGCTATACAAAAAATGCTCTATCCAGTATCAACTTAGAAAAACTTAAATCTGACGGCTATGGTTTTCAGATTGAAATTGATTTTATGATTTGGCGAAAAGGTTTTAAAATCAAGGAAATTCCAATAATTTTTATAGAACGACGTGTTGGTACATCTAAGATGTCAAAAAATATTATTACTGAAGCATTTTTATTGGTTTTGAGGTTAAGAATACAAAGAATATTTGGACTAATCTAAACTTCTAACCTACGATTATTTCTTTATTAATCAATTGAGCAACTTTAAGCGTAAGCTCTTCGGTGTTTTTTAAGAGCGTTTTATTTTGATCAACTACATATGGTTTGCCAATGATGATATCCTTCTTATAGAAGTAATTTTTAATAATTTTACCAATATGCCATGACGGGAACACCTCTTCCCTCGCTTTTACCCCAACTGGTATTATTGGAACATTCGCTTTAGCCCCCAAATATACTGGCCCCATGTGAAAACGTTTCAATTGGTTTGGTTTTCGATCGCGATTAGCAAAAATTGCGACAGGGAATCCTCGGGACAGATAATTTAGTGCCTCTTTTAGACCATCTTTGGTACCTTTAAACATACCAAAATATTTTCGAAACGGTGCAAATAAT
>CAIPLT010000034.1 GCA_903865935.1 Caldifarciminota bacterium | reverse complement strand
CCAATATAATTAGTAATTATAAATGTCTTTTCTTTTGCTCTCGGATACAATTCCAAGATAAAATCTTTGTGTTTTTCTTCCATTGCTAAAATTAAATCTGCCAATTTAATGCGTTCTTTGGTAAGCTGGGCGGACAAGTGGTGTTTTATATCCGCTTCATACTTTAGCACTGCTTTTTGTGCGTTTTCAGTTGGTAATTGTCCATTGATTGCGGATGTTCCGGCAGACAGTGACGTAATGCTGACTCTATTGTTTTTACTATCTTTAACAATTTTATCAAAGATACCTTTTGCCATCGGACTGCGACAGGAATTGCCAGAACAGACAAATAATACCGTAAAATCCTTCTGATTTGTTTTCTTTGAACTCAATTTCTTTTTAAGACTCGGTTTAGTTACCAGTTTTCTCATTTTCCGATATCGGTTCTGTAATACATTTGAGCAAAGTTTATATTTTTAAGAGCATTGTATGATTTTTCTCGCGCCTGTGACAGTGTTTTACCAATGCCGGTTACCGCAAGAACCCGACCACCCGCAGTAAAGTATTGGTTATGTTCTTTTTTAGTACCACAATGAAATATCATTGTGTCATCAGTACCCGCTAAATCGCCAGTAATTAATTTGCCAGTTTCATATTTATCCGGATAGCCGCCGGAAGCAGCAATAACAGTAAGCGCATATTCATCTTTCCATTCGACTTGCTTTAGCTTCCCATCAATTGTATCATAGCATAATGAAATTAAATCAGTTTTTAGTAAAGGTAAAAGCACTTCTGCTTCTGGGTCACCCCAGCGGCAGTTAAATTCAAGGATATAAAAATTATTATCAGCTACAATCAAACCGGCATAGATGATACCTTTATACTCAATATCTTCTTTTTTTAAAGCTTTTATCATCGGGTCAAAGAGTTCAGCTTGTAAACGGGTTATCCATTTTTCCTTAAATTCAGGTATTGGAGCATAACTTCCCATACCACCGGTATTCGGTCCCTTATTTCCGTCTAATAATGTTTTATGGTCTCGGGCTGGTATCATCGGAATAATTGTGTTGCCATCGCAAAATGCGAGCATTGATACTTCCTGACCAGTAATAAAGTCTTCGATAACGATGGTCTCGCCAGCTTTGCCAAATTCTTTCTTCTCGATTATTCGCTCAATTGTCATCAATGCTTGCTTCTTATTTTCCGCTATTATCACACCTTTACCGGCAGCTAATCCAGAAGCCTTAATGACAATAGGAAATTTCTTTGTTTCAATATAGCTTTTTGCCCTTGCGCTATCAGTAAATGACTCAAAATCCGGTGTTGGTAAACCATATTTACGGCAGAAGTTTTTAGCAAAATGTTTGGATGATTCCAATTGCGCAGCTTTTTTATTCGGTCCAAAAATCTTAAGATTATTCTCTTGAAATAAATCAACGATTCCCGCGCTGAGCGGGATTTCCGGACCGACAATCGTCAAATTTATTTTTTCCTGCTTGGTAAATGCCAATAAACCTGATAGATCGTCTGCTTTAATCGGTACACATTGAGCCAAGTCTGATATGCCACCATTGCCCGGCGCACAAAAAATCGTGTAATCAGACTGGTTCAGTTTCCATACCAGAGCATGCTCCCGTCCACCAGAACCAATTACCAATATTTTAGTCATTAGCTGTGTTTAATCAAATCAGAATACTTAAATCCTTTGTTCTTGTGCCATTGTTTGGGTGATGAAAAGTATTCCCGAACTTCTTTATGCTCTGCATCCGTCAGATAGGTTATTGATTTGGGTATTGCTGATGATAAAGCGGCCCGGATATTGGTCAACGAATATAAGTTTACCCCTTGTTCTTTTAAAGATTGCGAACTGTTTTGCTGGCGGTCGAACACGACAAAACATTTATCAACCTTGCCGCCCAAGTTTCTTATTTCTTCGAATACTCGTGTTTTGGTCCAGCCGGCAACGATCGTATCGTCGACAACCAATATATTTTTATGCAACAACTGGGCGCTATTAATACCTTCCAATAATCTTGCTTCGGGGTAGCGCTTTTCTCGGCGGGCGAAAAACATCGGTTTGGATAATTTATGCGCGATCAGACTTGCTAAAGTTATACTGCCGGCTTCAATACCGCAAACCAGATCAAAATCTAAATTTTCCAAGAGCAGGGTAGAGGTTGAAACGATAAAATCAAAAACCTTAGGATATGCGGGCAGGATTTTGATATCAATATAAAGCGGGCTATAATTTTTTCGTTCATCCACCTTAAAATAAGGTTTAATATCTCCGAGGCTGACTTTAATCGCGCCAATTTGCCAGAGTAACGCAGCGATGATTTCCGAGAAACTTCCTTTAAGAGTCTGAACCGTTGCTAAATCCGGGGCGATCTGACGCTGGTCGCGCAACAGTCGGAATAATTTGAGTGCTTCATCCGAGCTGGTCGTTTCAAAAGAAAAATTAGTTTTGGTCAGGTCAAATATGACATTAAATAAGACCGGTGAATGCTTTACCTTATCAAAAGAATAAATCTGGGCATTGGCTTCAGTTTTCATCCTGCCGAGGGTTTTAACTTCGGTGTTGATAATTTTTCGGTATGTATCAAAACCGCTCTGAACCAGTTCTTTGATTTCACTGGTCTCAAAGACAATCGGTGTTGAAAACCGGACAATATTTCTTTTAATTTCAATTTCTGAAACCGGGACTTGTTCTAATTTCATATTAATTTTCAGTGATTATTTTATATAATAAATAAATTCT
>CAIPLT010000033.1 GCA_903865935.1 Caldifarciminota bacterium | reverse complement strand
TTTCCCCTGTAATTTATATGCGTTAGCAGCAACACGAGCACTATCTGCTCCAAATTTAGTATATTTAGCCGTATCAGCAAAATATGCACTGTCAGCTTTAAATCCCCTTATAACGTCTCTTCGTGTAATAGTACTGTCTTTAATGTGATATGAAGTAACCGCATTAATGTTTATCTTTGTACTATCAACCGCATTGGCAGCCAGCTTAGATCTTGTAATAGTCCCATTTATAATCATTGTGCTATCAACTGAATTCGTCTGACCCATTTGTACAAAGTCATTCGCTTCTTTCCCTTGTAATTTATCAGAATTGTCCGACAAAAAAGCAAATGGAACGCTAACAATTTTCTGGCGTGGCGTCATTTCGTTTGGTGATGGCAAAACGCGAATCCCAAGATAACATGAACCAGTTGCTGGTATGGTTTCGATTGAACTAGTAATACCGAGAAATACATTAAATAATCCACCATTTGTAGTAACAGCTTGTGTTTCACTCCAAAAATTATTAATGCCAGTTGGTGTACTATAAAGTGAAAAAATCATAATATATGAACCATCGTTAACTGGCCTTCCTGCAGAATCGACAAGCTTGCCTTGATAATTAATAAGTTTTGGGATGCTGATACTTGCAGGTTCAGCTTTGTATGAATCATTTGCTTTCAAATCATTATTATTAGCAGCAGTAAAATCCTGTCCGATTAATATTGTAATAAAAAGAACCATTATTAAAACAATATATTTTTTCATTTATTCCTCCTGATTAATGTTTTATTTCTTTTATACATCTAAACCCGACATCCTCCGGGTGCTCTGATTTCCCAAGATTATCTCGATATGAACACCGCAGCATATCAAGTGATGTTTTGTAAGAACCTCCTCTTATGCTTGCGGGAAAAGGAGGCTCTGGTAAATCTTTTTCTGTTTTAATTTCTGTTGCAGTTCCTTGAGGATTTATTTTGGGTATCTTCTTGTAGTAATTAGTAATATCGATATAGTCATTACGACACCACTCTCTTACATTTCCAGCCATATTATAGACACCATAAGTGCTTTGTCCCATACTAAAATTGTCTACCGGCATAACTGTAGATGTATTTTGATAATCGTTTTTTTGATAATTTGCCAGTCCTGTTGCATCAAATGAATTGCCCCACGGGAAAATGTATCCCCCGCCACCTTTTGCGGCTGATTCCCATTGAAACTCGGTTGGGAGTTCCTTCCCTAACCATTCCGCGTAAGTATTAGCGTCATACCGCGTTATTCCTCTTACTGGATAATTTTCCTGACCCGTCTTATACCAATTTTCCCAATTGCCTTGACTCTTATAATTTGTTGCATTAACAAATTTCTGAAATTGTTCATTGGTGACCTCGTATTTATCAATATAAAAACCGTCTAAAGAAATAATTTGTCGTGGCATTTCGTCTTCAATATCACTTTTATCAATTTTTAACTCCTCCATATTCATCGACTTTAGGGTTTTGTTCATATCTTTTATATCTTCATCTGATACCCCTAATAAAAATAACCCGGCTGGAATTAGTGCCATATCTTCGTATTCGGGATGATATACTTTAATATAATTTATGTCGTTATTTTCATTTAAACCAATAGTAATGCCGGCGTCAACATAAATAATTTCGTCATTAATATGTGATGTAGGATTGCCGTATTTATTTTTTATTTCATTAAAAGTTTTCGGCAGGGATAACGAATCTAATAATTCTTGGGAAAAAATCGTATTAACCGTATCGGTTACTCCATCAACCAGTGAAAAGATTAAGTTATTATCGTTATCAATATATTTTAAGGTATAAGAGTTTTCTATTTGAGGTTCCCCGAAAAGAGATTTTACACTGTCTACAGTTATCCCAAGACATGGTTTTCGTTTGAGAAAATCTGTTTTAAAATCTTTTAAAATTTTAATCCATCCCGGTGTTGTTTTAGGAGAAAAAATTTCAAAATAACTGATGCTTGAATCTGACTCAACGAAAAAGTTTATACCCTTATTAGGGTATTTATTAATAACATCTGTATTTATTATATAACCCTTAAGTACTATACCCAGTAATTTGTTTCTTATATCTTTTCTTAAGGAATCATTCATCCATACTACAATCGTATCAACTATGTTGTTTTTCAATATAATTGTTAAACGATCGCCGTCTTTATCTTCCCAAATGTATGAATTTTGCAAACTATTACGTGTTGTAGGCTCTCCCAATGTCTTTATAACAGAATCCTCTGAATATCCAATTGATATTCCTGCCGCTTCTTTTCCAGGGACTGGCCAACCCTCATATTGTTTCAGTTTTTCAACCCATTTTGCACCAGGAGATGAAATGCTTACTGTAATTTTGACCGTATTTCCTTCACTTCTGTATGCTCCCGCGTCAGGACTTTGGTCAATAACGATACCAGATTTTTGTCCTTGAACAGAATCGACCTTAACTCGTAACCCTAAATCCTTTAGTTTTTGTATAGCCTTGTCTAAACTTAAATCAACAACTGATGGGATGCGGATATTTGGTAATGCCTCTCCGCATTTTATACAGTATTTATCGCCTTCTTGGTTTTTCGCACCACAATTAGGACAAATTATTGCAGCATATGCAATACTTACTACTAAAATCAATATACAAAAAATCATTAGTGGTAATATATATTGTTTTTTCATATTTATTATTTCCGTCTTTCTTTGGAACAATTACGACATTTTATATCACCATACATAAATGGTGTTCTACAATTTGGACACCATTTTGCAATTGGAGATGAAAATAATGTCTCGCTTGGATTATAATCTGGGTTCAGACCTATCTTTAATGAAACCGGTTCGTAGTAATCTATTTTATCCGATATAGTAATTGGCGCATTAATATCGCGCTTCGGCAAAAATATTTTATGTATTAAATTAATGTTGGATGTATCGTTATTAGTTGGTTTATGATCGGTAGAAGTATCAAACTCAACAATAAAATTTGGTTTTAAAATAGTAAATGCTGTATCCATATTCTGAGATTTAAATCTAATACTACCAGCTGCGCCCAGATACGGGATAGGTCTTTTTACATCAGCATCTAGCAAATTAAAAACAATTCTTGCAAATGGTGATATCGGTGCAGGGGGTTTAATTTCCGTAATATTATTTTTTCTGTCGATAATAAAAATTTTGATTAAAATTAAACTCGCCAATGCAATAGTGATAACAACTGGTATTACGATCGCTGGATTCGATTTGCGTTTAATCCGAATCGGTTTGGGTGTTGGTGGATTTTTTATAATATCATCAAATGCTTCAATTAATTCCTGAGTAGATTGGTAACGGTCAGCGGGGGACTTAGCTAGACATTTATCTAAAATATTTCTGATTCGTCGAGGAATTTGATTATCGTTAAGCGGTTGTTCTGGTATTGGTTCATTTACTTGCTTGTACAAAACAGCGTAATCATCTTCTGCTTCGTATGGACGTCTGCCGGTAAGTAACTCATAAAATACAATTCCTAAGGAATAAATATCCGAACGACAATCAACGATTTCGCCTTTAAATTGCTCGGGTGGCATATATCCGGGAGTTCCGGCACTTGTTGGTCCTGCCATTCTGGTTGAATCATCGCTGATCGCTATGCCAAAATCAGTAAGAATCGGATTGTTGTGGTCGTCAAACATAATATTGCCGGTTTTTATATCTTTATGGACAATGTTTTTTTTGTGAACGTAAGCCAGTGCTTCTGCAATATCCCGTAATATAGTTACCGCTCGTATTGGTGACAGAACTTTTTCTTTTTTTAGTACTGTTTTAAGCCCGATGGGTAAAAGTTGCATTACAATATAATGAAGATTACCCTCTGATTTTCTGTCGTAGATTTTTACGATATGCGGGTGGTCACATTGTACTGCGGTTATTGCCTCCTCATTAAATATTCTAACCCAATAAGGACTTTCCGAGAATTCGGGTTTTAAAACTTTAATCGCGACTTTTCTTTTAACGTCAACATCAAGGCCCTCGTACACATTAGACATACCACCTGGTCCGATATACGACTTAACTTCATACCGTCCGTTGTATAATTTCTGGCCGATTATAATATTTATTGGCATTTATTCGATTCGAATTCTCATTTATTGAATTTCAACTAAAATACTCCTGTTAAACTGCACATGATTTTCCGGGTCGTAAATTTCGAAATACACCCCAGTTGTAATTGTTGTATCTTTAGCAATTAAATATATATTGGATCGATTAGTAGTAGTATCACATCGTAAAAAGCGATTGTCGGTATTTACTGTCCATCGGAGTGAATCTTTGTTACTAATTAAACTATATTCTATGCAGTTATGTTTTACATATTTAATCGTATCATTAAGTCCTATTTGGGTATCCCTTATATTAAAAATGAAGAATGTGTCGGGGTCAATAATGTGGACCTGACATGTTTTACTAGCACTTAATCCGCTCGGGTCAGTTACAATAAAATCAACCCAATCAGTACCGATTTGATTCCGAAGTGGTTCAATTTTTACAGAATCCCCTGCTGTACTATGTATTAATCTTATTGTTAACAAAGGACCAGATGAAATTGACCATCGCATAAGTGAATCTGGGTGTTCTGGGTCTGGGTCTTCAACAAGCGTATCTAAACTATATACCCTGTAACCATTTTTACATATCGAATCGGGGAATTTTCCAGTAAATGTTGGTGGAATATCGTTTTTTGGCCAACATCCGCTAAGAAAAACCAAACTGACAGCAATTGTACAAATTAAAAAATAAGCGATATTTTTTACCATATATTTCTCCTTATATTTATTGACGGTGTAAACTTATCATCAAATGCACAATAAATTTTTATGTCATTAAAGCTATTATAATATTCGTATTTATCAACAGCTTTTTTCGTAATTATTCCCACACCAATACCAGATGCAATTAATACATAAGAACCATAATAAAAGAATTGCCCCCAAAAATCATTTTGTCGTATTGAGTTTTCCGCGTTATTATGAGCAGTTTCGGTTCGTGCCATTGTAAGTGATTGGATATTTTCTCTTTTTTTATTGTAGAAATGAATTGATGTTTTTAGAAATGTTCCCCACAATCCCGCACTTGAAACAACTCCAAATATATATGGAAGGGCAGGGCGAAGATTTATTGAAGTTTTAGGTTCAAAAATCGGGTTTGGTTGTTTGGAAATAGGTTGGGATTGAGTAAGTGTAATATTTAAGGTTGAGTCACGATAAAATCTTTGGGTAATGGTATTTGAATTATATCCAGACACTGAAATTTCTATTGTATAAAGCGAATCTTTAATCAATTTAAATTCTTTATCTGTCACACCTTCATTATTACCATTTATGTTTATCGTAGCGTTTTGAGGATTGCTTTTTATTATTATCTTACAAAAAATATTTTGTAATGCATTATCCCAATCGTCCTGAAATTCAGCGAGTACATCAGGAATTTGTTCTTCTGAATTTCTGATTAAAATTTTCTTGATATAATCACGTCCGTAACGCACATTCCCTAACTGTAAATACGAAGCAGCTAAATATGAATAGCCTACAAGAGATTCTCTCGAACTCAGTGTCGGATCAGTAAATGCTTTATTTAACTTACTAATCGCTTCGTCAAAATTTGAATTCTCATAGTTATTGATAGCATCATCGACCAATCTCCAGCCACGATCTTGGGCATTAATAATATTTGTGGTCAAAACTATAAAAAATATAAAAATATATTTAGTCAATTTATGTTTATTTAATTTCATAATTACTCCATTCTATTTTACACCTTGAAAAATTAGATTTTCACCGCCAACATCAATACGGTCTTTATGCTTTAGAATGTGTCTCTCGATTTTTTTGTTATTGACATACGTGCCGTTTTTACTATTTAAATCATATAATATATAGTAACCGTTTTCATTCAATATTCGCGCATGCGACCGCGAAATAGACTCCTTAAATATTTCGATCCCATCTGGCTGGTCCCGGCCAATAACAACTTCATTGTCTCTTAATGGAAATACCTGAATAACTTCTTTGCCGCTTAAATGTACTAGCTGCGCGTTTGAATATTTTACAATTCTCTTTGAGGTTTTTATAATATTAAATGCAAATAAAATACCAATAACACCAGCAACCAGTAATAAAACAGGTAAAAACTGCGGTGCCTTTAATGACACAAATATTATCAATAAAACACATCCTGCCAGGAGCGGTGGTAACCATAATCCCTTGCCGGTTTTTGACCCGCTGATTTGTACAGTTGAAGAAGAAATATTTTTCGATGGGCGCGGGGTTAGTTTTATTTCTCCGATCTTTTTCGACGGTTTAATGCCATCTTTTTCCAGTTCTGGCGGCAATCCCAAGATAGAATTGAGTGCGTTTGCCATTTCGATACCGTTATTAAAACGTTTTGTCCGGTCTTTTTCAATCGCTTTTAAAATGATATCATCAATTTCTTTTGGAATGCTTTTATTCAGTTCGCTTGGTTTGGGTGGGGAATCTTTCAATATTTTATCCGCAATACTCCAAAAATCACTACCTTTAAAGGGTGTTGTTCCGGTAAGCATCTCATAAAAAACTATACCTAATGAGTACAGGTCTGTTCTGCCGTCAACAACACTGCCTTTTATCTGTTCCGGGGAAGTGTATTCCCAGGTTCCCAAAATTACACCGGCTTGGGTTAATTTTGCCAAATAGGCAACTTTTGCTATCCCAAAATCACAGATTATAACATTGTTCTTATTGTCAAGCATTATATTAGAAGGTTTAATATCGCGATGGAATATTTTTTCTTTGTGTGCATAATTAAGACCTAAACAAATTTCTCTTGTTATTGTACAAGCTTTGTTAAAGAGCAGTGGGTTTTCCTTTTCAATTACTTTTCTTAAACTTGGACCTTCAATATATTGCATTGAAAAGAAATAGTAATTGTTTTCACAGCCAATATCTAAAACTTTAATTATATTGGGATGAATAAGGTTTTGAGCTACTTTTGCTTCTCTTTGAAACCGTTCGACTAATTCCTGTTCAAACGAATATTCCTGTTTTAGAACTTTTAGAGCCACTAATCTATTCTGTTTTGTGTCTTCTGCCTTGTAAAGATAACTCATAGTCCCGCTGTGAATTTCTTCGAGAATCCTGTATTGTGCAAAAAAGGAATTATTGACTAACATATTACTTCCCTGGTGCAAAATTATAAGCATTTGCGTCGTATCTTTGATCGCTTTTCGAACCATCTACTGTGACATTTTTATAGGCAATGATATTACCGTTCTTTTTAAATGCGATTTTATATGTACCAAGTTTGAGGTTAGGAATTGTGGTTCCTTTTTTTGTGCTAGTAACCTGTTTATCTATATATTGTCCATCAATCCATATTTGTGCACCGCAAATTTCTGTTGGTTTCCCTTTATTATCAAATCCACTTAATATCAAATCAACACTTGTATAAGGTTTTTCCCGGACTGGTTTTATATAGGAAGTAGTATCTAGCTGAGGTTTGATAACCACGGGGGTTTTTTCCATATTTACGATAATTGTTGTATCCCTTGTAATATTGTCAGGAATTTCATATTTGATTGTATCATAATCCTTTTTTATAAAAAATACTATATCGCCAATGTAACTGGTAGTAATATTATCATTCTGATTGTTCTTTATTATCACCTTATTCAGATTTTTATTAAAACTTGTAGAATTTTTTATTGTAACACCTTCCATTGGACCTGAATTTTCATATATATTAAAAACTATCTCTTTTAACTTTGGTTTATTAAAAATTCCCGCGATTTTAGGAATAAAAATATTAATAAGCAAAATAATAAATATTGTTAAAATTACAATTACAATTGCTGGGACTAGTAATTGTTTAATATTTACGGTCTTTTTTCGTCTACTCGGCTTGAATTGTATTGCAGTTGGAGATGATTTTGCTATGACCGCTGATATATTATCTGGTCCGCCATAGTGATTAGCCAAATCGATCATTTGGTTGCAGGCATCTTGCGGGTTATCATTATTTCTGATAACTTCTAAAATTTCCAAATCGCTGACCGGTTCCCATAATCCATCAGAACATAAAAGAACAATATCCGACTCTTTAAATTCTCCCTCATAAGGATCAACTTCTAATTCAGAGCCAATCCCGACCCACCTTGTTATATAATTACGCATCGGGTGTTTTCTTGCTTCTTCCTGAGTGATAACACCCCCATCCGCCATTTGCTGTACTTTTGAGTGGTCTTTTGTTAATAGGACTATTTTTTCATTTCTTATCAGATACGCCCGACTATCCCCGACGTGCGCAATAAAATATTTACCAGGACCGATAAGGAGTGCTGTAACAGTTGTTCCAATTTGTTTTCCATCTCGGCTCATCCGCTGAGCTATTTCGTTATTCGCGACTTTTATCGCATTTACGATTGCATTTTTTCGGTCCTGGTAATTCGGTTTTGCTGCTGCGATGTACTGCTTTATTAATGATACGACCAAACTACTGGCGTATTCACCTAATTCAGCTCCACCAACTCCATCAGCAACAACAAATAAACCTCTGTTCAGGTCATTTCCGACTGAGTCTTCATTATTTTTTTTGCTCGGATTAAGACCCGAGTCGGTACGCTGACCTAAATATACGGGCATAATTTCTGCTACAGCACTCCTTGCATTAGATTATTGTGTTGGTTTTATACTTAAACGTTCTTTAGCTGTATTATAAAGATTCAATTCTTCAGACGAAGCGTTAGATGGTAGTGGACCGGCATTTACGATCTGCTTGTATTTTTCCTGTGCTGATTTAAGTGCGGTCTGATTACCGTAATCTGCCCAATTTTGCCAATCATCTTTGGCTTGGTCGAACCATGCTTTCGCTTTTCCATAATCCCATTTAGATTGTGGCGTGACTTTGTTACGAATACTGATATTATTAGGGTCTTTATTTATTAGCTCTTGATATTTTTGTAATGCGGCAGTTGTATCATTTAGTCGTTCAAGATTATAATTCGCTTCTTCCCATAAACCGATCCACTCTAATAGTTCTTCTTTTTTATCGCTTGTAGCAACGTTTTTAAGTATTTCGCGCGCTTTAGTCAAATCACCTTCACGATATGCATTTAAAGCTGTCTCATAGTCTGTTGGTTGAGTTTGTTGAGTTTGAGTAGCTGTGGGTGGTGGTTTTGGCTTCCCTAATGCATCAATTGCGTCTTGATCAGATGGGTCAAGTGTGTTTATTATTTTCCATTGTTCAAGCGCACTGATATTTTTTCCTGCCCGCTGATATGCTTTGGCAACTGCTTTAAGCGCTGCTATTCTCGTGGTTTTGGCATCAGCAACAAATTCACCAGGGTCTCTATCCATCGCCTGTTTGGCAAGATCAGCTGCTTTGGCAAATTCTCCTTTATTATATGCAGCAGTTGCTTGCTTTGAATAATCGTTAGCATCCTTAATCGCATCAAGTATATTCGCCATTTCAGTTTTCAGGTCTTGGGCTTCTAACTTATTCTTTTTCTTCAATGCGCTGTCAATCTGTGTAAAAGCGAAATTTAACTTATCAATTGATTTTGTTTCGACCGCATTCTTATAATTAATCCTTGCATCGGATATTAAATCAGTATATGGACGTCCGTGCAGCAATGGGATAACAAACCAAATCGCTGCCGCGATGATGATAACTCCTGCGGCAATGCCGACTGCCCATTTCCACCATTCTGCCTTAGCTGGCTCTACAATTTCGGGTCTGAAATACGGTACAGTAGCTTTTTCTTCTGATGCTTTCGGAGCACCTTTCCACTCGATTTCAAGCGTGACTTCACCGAGTTGGATTTTATCGCCGTCTTTAAGTTGCGTTGGTTTATCAATCAGTTTGCCATTTACCCGTGTTCCGGTTTTACTACCGACATCCATAATTGTGAGTTTATTATCGATGTATTGAACTCTTGCATGCCGATGCGAAACCGTACTTTCGGTAAGATTAATTTCACATTCTGAACCGCGTCCGATTAGAGGATTTTTGGATAAATCAAAGGATTGACCAACTTCAGCACCGCTGCGAACCAGTAATTTGGGGGCACCCGAATACGTGTACATCTGTGTCATATCGCGCCCCGCTTCTCCTGCACCTGGTGCGGTAACACCGATAATTTTTGTCTTGTCTTCAGGTCGTTCTGGTCTTTCTATGCGGGTCGGTGTCTCAGCTGCTGACAATTGAAAATATATTGTGTAAGGACTGATTTTTATTACGTCGCCGCTTTTTAATTCGTAATTAGCGGTTACCCTTCTTGTCCCGACAAAAGTGCCATTGGCACTGCCGACGTCGGTTAAAAAGTATTTGCCGCCTTCTTCTTTGATTTCCGCATGATTTCGGGAGATAAGCGAATCGTCGAGTTTTATCGTGCAACCTTCATCGCGACCGATTGTGATTTTATCAGTAGTTAATTCTAATTCCTGTATTTGTTTTTGTTTTAATAAAACTATCAGTTTTGGCATTTTTCACCTCTTTTTATCATTTTACTTTGGTTGAAGTTGCATACGATATATTTCCCAGCCCTGTACGTTGTGATAGAAAGAAAAGAAGATATTTCCACCTGGTCCCCAGCTTGGCCACCATTCAGTTCCTCTAGCGGTTGTAAGTTGAGACATATTAGTTCCATCTTCTTTAATTTTCCAAATATCATAATCACCCGAGCGATATGAAGAAAAGGCAATTTCTGTTCCAGATGGAGACCAACAAGGCATTCTATCCCAGGCATCTGGATCAAATGTTATTCTGCGCGGAGCTCCGCCATCCACATTCATCACATATATATAACAATGTTCACCATCTAACCGTGAAAATGCAATTTTCTTCCCATCGGGCGACCAGGTAGGTTCTTGTCCGTCAGTTAAATACTTTGATGTTTTGGTTTCGTAATTATAAATGAATATAACCGGGTTTTCGACTGATATTAAACGTCGGAATGGGTTCCTGATCGCTTTGCGTCGTTCGTTAGTTTCCATGCTTACCGCAATTTGTTTACCATCCGGAGACGGGGTTCCTTTTTCTATCCATCCTTGACCTCTAACATAATTCTCTTCTCTTCGAAGTACCTCATATCCTTCTGCTCCTTGTGGCGGGTAATAGTGAAAATATAAATTTCTGTAATAATCTGGATATCCATCGTATCGTGTGTAAAGTAATCGTTCAGAACCTCTCCACCAAGCAGGCCAATAGACTTCTTGGTCCTTTTGAGTTTGTGTTATTTGCTCTAAATTTAACCCGGTTTCCGCATCCATTACTCTAATGTCCGGCAAAAATGGTAAATTTGTATTACTATAAGGTCGATATACAAATGCGACATGTTTTCCGTCCGGGGAAATACTAGAATATATTTTTTCGCCTTGCAATGTTGTCGTTAGTGGAGTGTAATTCTTTACATTTGACGGATTGATTTGCACTCGATCACCCGCCACAACCACGTAATATCTCGACAAAGTAGGCGCACAGCCTAATTGCCAAAATATTGTAAACAATAATGCAGTAAAAAATATACACCACGATATGTGAGATTTTTTTACTCTCATTATTCCTCCTTATTTATTATTTTTAGGTTCGTTTTTATATGACAATATACGTGCCCGTGGATAAGTTTCATTTTTATCAGTGTTCTAATAATATCCATGTTTTACCACCTTCCTTTCTTTATAGAACAGGCACTTTACTATATTTAGTGATATCATAATTTTTGAAAATAAAACATTTTTCTGTATTTAATTTCAGTATCTTGTCATGTACTACTATTGCGTTCGTTGTTAATATTTCTTTCATTTAATTAAATATTTATAATTTTGCCCCAATTGCCAAGTCAAATTCAGGTAAAATTTTTGAATAATTCATTGTACCAAAAAATTTCGTCGACGCATAGGTTGCGCCACAATCAACTTGAATCAGTAAATTTCTCGTGTTTCCCAGGCGGAACTCGTGTCCTAAAACAACTGTTGGTCCGTATAGCGCTTCTTTTCGATAATTCTGTTGCCACCATGTCCAATAAACTTCTTCATGATAACCAACCCCTGCTAATCCGATCGCAGTAAACCAACTATATGATTTACCTACATATATTTTGACACCACCACCATAGAGGTTAATATTGCTATAATTACCAATGCTACCATAAAGTTGAACTGCATATATTCCTACTCCTATTGAAACTCCCATTCGTGAGTGCGTTGCACCATATCCGCAAGTCAAGGACAATTTAAGCTTTCCAGCACTAATTGTCGGAATACTCGGTTCTTCTGGAATGGGTTCTGCGGGTTTCTGCTGTTCTGATTCATTTTTAGCGATCTCGGAACGGTCAATTATTATTGTCCCAAATGATGTTTTAACAACAATGTTATTTTCCCTTTGCTCTAATACTGTACCCACTATTGTACTGCCATCTTTGAGCCTAATACTTTCCGCCATAGCGCACTTAATGGATAACAAGAGCATCAATATTGTAATGCAACCTATTTTAAAGTTGGTTTTCATAATATCATCCTATACTTGATTTTCGAACATTATTTATCTCAATATGACAATTTTCTTAGTTGCCGTAAAATTGTCAGCGATTATTTGATAGAAATAAACACCGTTAGGGAGTAGGGACTGCGGAATATCCTTAACATTCCATGATAAATTGTAGCAACCAGGCTCTTGTTTATTATTAATAAGTACTCGGATAATTCTGCCTGCGGTATTAATAATTTGAAATACGACATTTGATTCTACTGGGATTGAATATCGTATTTGACAATTTGCCTTGGTTGGATTAGGGTAACATTCAGATAATGAAAAGATTGTATTTGAATTTGACACATTTACGATTTCGTTTCCCTGTGTTGCTGGTACAGTTCTTGTCAATGGAAATGGCCAAATCCCAAGAACAGCGCGGTAATTTGAGCTGGATATTACACTGGAAGCGAATTGTTTACCAAAACTTATTCTACATTTGTAATTGGAAGATGTTATCTCTTTCCCGCCTTCGTCAAAAAAAAGACTTTTAAGAACATAGCTTTCGGCCGATGCAATACTTATTGATAGTATAACAAAAAACGTCAATATCGTTTTCATGAATGCACCTATCGATTTGGATTATTATTTACGCTTTTCCCCATTTGTTGAATTTCTTCATCACTTGGAATCGGCACAAACGGACGGGTTTCCGAACCTTTTCTCCTGCCAATTGCAATCCAGTTAAATTTAGCATTTGCGTCACCTGCTCCAGATCGAGCCACAAAACTGTTTTTCGTAACATTTTCAACATACATTCCACTCCAAGAATCGATGGGTGTAAGAATCACTCTAACCGGGATTTCGGAAGAAATCGCTTCGTTAAAAAGCCTGTCAAAGGTAATATTAACAATTCCATTTTTAAGTTGTGCAGTTCCATTAGAATAAAATTCCTCTTCGGGGGATTCTACACAGAATAAAGCTTCTTTACCGCGAGACGTTCTAACAACTGTTGACTTGCCTCCTTCTGCAACTAACCTTCCATCTGTGTAAATACCATCAGCAGTAGATCCCGAACCCGCTGCATTAACATATAGAGCGTAATCATTATCATCAATTGTTTTTTGTATTCCTAAAACACTTCTCGTTGAGCTTAATAAATATACGGCAGGATTTGAACCGTTTCCAGAAATATTCCATATTCCGGTCAAATAAAACGGATTAGCAAGTTTGTCGTATGTCACTGCTTGGTTTTGAATTTTATAAGACGATATTGCTGCGTCCCCAATCTTGGAATTTGTAACATTTAAATCCGCAATATCGGGCGTTTGGACAGCACCATCCGTGATCTTCAAAGTTGTTATGGCGTTATCTTGAATTTTGTAAGACGATATTGCTTCATTTCCAATCTTGGCATTTGTTACATTTAAATCTGCAATATCTGGCGTTTGGACATTGCCGTCTTTTATTTTTAAAGTTGTTATAGCGTCATCTTGAATTTTCCAGGCAGTTACAGCACTATTATTAATTTTTGCTTCTGTAACTGCTGCATTAGCAATTTCGTTTTCTCCAATTTGCGGGGTAATTGGCCGAGCGGTCTGTGCACCAGAGATATATTTTACAGAATCACTCATTACACTTTTTGTACTTTTAATCGCAAATACAGAACTTGTTATTTCAATAGGTGGATTAAGCGCAATGCCATCTATTTGAACTACCAATTCCCACAAATTTCCATTTTCGAAATCGGCGCTGTGCAAGCCTCCACTATTACCGATAATTGTATTAAATATACCAAGCGTACATTTTACCGACGATTGTTCTTCTGAATAAAACAAACCTCCGTCACGAAACATTTTGAAAGTCATAGCTTTATTGCCAGTCACCGGGGTACCCGACGCAGTAGCTAAAAAACCCTGCACATTAAACCTCATCGGAACACCAGCCGACGGAAGTTTTTCAATCTTTAATGAACCAAAACTGCTATTTGTGATCATGTCGTTATCGGATTTTGCCAATAGCGAAGTGCTGAAGATAATTAAACAAATTACAAATATACGCATTTTTCCTCCTGTAAAATTAAAGATTTTGTTAAAATACACATATTCTAATCATATCTGCCTTGCGTTATGTCAACAAATGCCGGATATTTTATCATTCAAGTATTACGGTTTTTCTTAAAGGTATAAAAAAATCAAACCCTATTTTTGTATAAAAAACGTTATATTCGAACGCGGCAGGTGTTGATGTTAGACAACCGGTTTCGATTGATATCGATTTGTTGGAACTGATCATAAAGGTTATTCCTGCCCCTAAATTATACGGCATAGCATAAGATGAAGAATCAAATTGTTCGTTAAAATATGTTGACCGATAATAGCTTTTTGATATTCCGATTCCTGCTGCAAGATATGGATATATATTATTCGTCAATGTCTTAAAATAATAAACCTTAGGCATAATTGTAAACTCGTGTATATCTGTGCTATAAGATTCGTTTTTTGCATAAGCGTATTGGTAGGAAGCGTCAAATCCAGGCGCAAGTCCATTAGTGGCAAAATACACTATCGCTGGTGATATCAGTAATGAATGCGCGTAATAGTCAACACCTGTACCAAATGGTGCCTGATAATTAAAATTACCTGAAACCCTTAAAGAACCTTTACTGATTGGGACTATTATCTTACGCCGATACGGTCCATAGCCAAAATCAAAAGGATATTCTTCATTTTCTGCTTTTGTGTATTGGGTACAACTTAAATCAATTAGTAAAAACAGACCAGTCAAAACAATAATCAATAAACGTTTGGATTGTAGATAACTAACAATCCCGAGATATGTTTTATGAATCAAATGAACTCCACACCTTATTTATCAAGCAATGTTCAGATAAAATATTAATACTATGTATATTATGGTTTTATTTTTATTAAAATAATTACGATATTTTTCTTTTTTAATCATTCTTGCATCCTAACATATTGAACCATATACCTATATTCGACATATTAGAACAATTCTTAAGTTTGTCAAGTAAAATATTTAATGGACTATATGAAATACAATGATTTAACTTATTTTGAATAGCATTTACAAAACGTAATTTATTTTCAGTCGCTTAAGATAATAATTTATGTTTTGCCCACCAATCAGTAAAACCAATAAATTACGAAATTAGAAATTGTTGTGCTCAGCAAGATATTATTTTATAAGCACTTCATTAATAATAATTTATTGATTTGCGGTTTCTATTGACAAGTTATTTTTTTATATTAAAGTGTAAGTAAATTATGGAGTTAGCTAATTATTTGTGTAGAAAGGGGTAAATAATGCCAAGTGATTGTTGTGTTTCAGGCGATATTGTACAAATTGGTCATTTAGCACTTTGCACTCCCTAAGGTTGTCCCGCATTATTTTCTCCGCGCATATTATATAGTTTCCTGCGCACTATAGTCAATCATTTTTTGACTATCCTTCAATAGATTATAAGATTCCAGGATTACAAGATTGGATGATTACAGATTGGAAAATGATTGCAACAACGGCTGATTATTTTAGATATTGGGGATGACTTTCTTTTACCCGCTTCAAAACTATTTTCTTGAAGGCCAAAACCTCCTTTAACAATTCTTCAGCTTCAACATCGGATATTTCACCGGCTCGGTCGTAATCGGTGATATTTCTTTTGCTTCGGCAAGCATCAAAATAGTCAATTAAATCATAATGTGCTTTTCCTAATATTTCTCTCACTGCCTGCAGCACGTTAAAATGATGCCCTGCACCAACTGACCGGAAACCCTTACAGGACAGTACCAGTGTCGCTAATTGAAGTGCTGCATTATAAGCGGTCGCAAATCTGCGGTCAGTCGACAGCGCCTCAATCCTGGCGTCCTTAATATCCCTTTCAACAATCTTTAAAAGTCCGGTTACCTCTGATTTGGAGGTTTTATGAACTCTTAATTTACCCTCAGCTAATAATTGCTTTAAGGATGGCATCGTCCCCAATTAAATAAATTTTCTTGCTTTTTAATAGGTTGGTTAGGAAATGATTCCGGGCTTTTATTTTTTGCTTGAATTCTTTTTCCGGATAAACGGTAAAATTAAGCTCGCGGCGTAAGTCGGTTTTGGCCGATGCTAAAATTGTCGAAAGTTGCTTGGGGTTTATGCTTCCGACTACCAAAAGATCAATGTCCGAACGAATGTTTTCGGTCTGCTCTGCATAAGAACCATAGATAAATGCCAATTTGACACAATCTTTGCTCAGCTCGAGCGCTTTTCTTAAAACATCCCCAAGCGCGACGGTTTTTATCAGAATCGATTTCAATTCCTCGAAAATCGGGAAGTTGCGATTTACCGAATAATACCGGCGATTCCCTTGAACCCTCAGTTCGGCTAACCCGATTCGCTTAAGATTCTCTATTTCGCGTTGTACGGCCCTGACCGGTAAGTTAACCAGCTGTTCGATTTCCCGCAGATAGTAACTATTATCCGGATTAAGCAGCAAAAGTTTTAAAATCGCAACCCTGGCTCTCGAGGTAATTAATTTATTAATCATATTATCCGTTGTATACATTTTGTAGTCAATTGTATACATTTTGTAGTCAATTGTCAAGATTTGCTTCGTTTTGCTCTGCTGCGTAACATTATCGCTTCCCATGCTTGTCAATTTGACGATTTTGAAGAATCTTTTCACTCTCAATCGGTGAAATACGCGAACCGTTTAGATTAGAACGGTATTGCTGCAATATTTGCGTCTCTCCCTAGTAAAACTAGACCCCATGAAATACCGGACCAAGCTAAAGTACTTAACCTTTGATAGTTCTGACAAGTCTTGGTTCTTGCTTAGTTATTAAATACCCGGATATTACATACCGGTAATTTGTATCTCCAAATCTCTTAATAGCAAGCAGTTTTTTGCGCCCGCGTTTTAGACAACCTGAATTATCGGTTGCCCAAATTGAGATAACGAGTTCTATAGGTAACGAATTTTCAACAAAAGTTTTTCTATCAGCATCCGATAGCCCGATTGCAATATCGTTACTTTCTTCAACGTGGGTATGATAAGTTCCGAGCCATTTTCTTCTGAGTTGCACTGAAAGCGCATTACCTCTCTTGTCAAAGCTGTCCGCATAATAATCAACACCCGATCGTTTCCTGACACCGCCTTTATATGCAACTGCTTTGGTTATTTTAATGGTTCTATTCCTTATTGTTCCAAACAGAAAACCGATTCTTTCCTGTTTGTATGGACTCTCATACCCTAAATCAGCCTGTCGAGCTAGATATTCAATAACATTTACGGTAATTTCTATATGCATATGATCGGTTAGATACAAATAAATTAATATTTGTCGATACATTATAAATATACGATCACTTAATGTCAAAATATATCATAATTGTAAGAATAGGTCACTTTGTTATTGTATAAACAGGACTAGCTAGAATTACTAGCTCCAATTTACTACTTTATTATTTTATTCCACTCGTGTAATAACCCGCAACAAACCAAAAATGTGGTATAAATATAGTGTGGTGGTATTCCTTCAGTCTGACTATCTACTATTGATAAGCTCAACCTCATATAATCACCCATTTAGGGTCTTCTGCTGGTAAAAACCTGGTATAAATATAAAGAAGGAAATCCTTCTTTATAGCTATTATCGGTAATAGCTATTTTTTCATATCAGGAGGTGTTTTTATGGACCCACAACTAAAGTGGAAGCATACTATAAATAAACTCTTCAACCCCCATTATCTCTTTGATTTTCTCGATATCGTCCTGGAGGGCATCAAAGCCGGTATCTACTACCTCTGGATCGTCTACACCAGGAAAGTCGAGAAAGAACTTTTTAATAAAAAAGGTAAAAGATAGAAAGGAGCATAATTATGCCAAAACTAACCATAGATGAGTTAAATCAAAAACTGGCCGGTTTTACCCGTACCATCAACTGGTATCGCCACTGGACAAACTTATTATCCTACACCGACGGTGTAAAAACCTTAGCTGAGGCGGTTGGCGCTTTCTGGCTGATTGACGCAATCGCATCCTGGCAATTCAAACCCAAAGTAGCCCAGTGTGACTTCCAGGTCTGGACCTTAATTGTCAAAGAAGACCAGACCGCTACATTACAAATGCAGGAAGATACCGGCATGCAGCCAGTCGTGACTCAGCAATTAGTATATACTGACTTCCCTTTTGGCACATTCTTCTTATGGGTTGAGGGCACTGGTCGCGAGCGGGTCTTATTACTCCCCTCAGAACATTAAGGAGCAGCCATGCCAGAACGACTTGAAATTCCCAATACCAAAATCACCTTGTACGGATCAAAGCAAGAAATAAAACGCGCTATGAATTATTATAATCAAGCTAACATTCATTCAAAACTATCCGGTGAAGAACCTTCAGACCGGCTTGTGCTAATGACCGGCTATCTACCGAATATCAAATGCGCTATCTCATATAGCGGCAATACAGTCTGGAACAAAGAAAAACTGATGCGCGACTTTAAGCGAATCTTAAATAACGGGATGAAAAGCTTGTCCAATTACCTGTATGAATTCTTCCATCTCTCTTGCGGCAGCATCGCTCATTTCAATAAACAAGGCTGGATCGGGACCTATCCGACCTTAGCATCATTACGTCATTTCTTTATAAAAAATGAATACGGAGAACCGGTTATCGCACATATCCCCTCCTGGCAAACCGACGCAGTCGAAATCGCTCAAGCGATGGATCAGTTGCTTAATAAACTACAAATCAAACAGGCGCGCTGTAATATCTGCAACCAGCTGGTTGGAGACACGATCCATGACTGTAAGACGCATATATCCCAGCAGCACCCCGAAGCACTGATATTGAAAATGCGGGAATTGTTTTATCCCGGTTCTGTTAATCAATAATAGGCAAATCACTTAAATAACTAAACAAAGGAGCTCATATGAAAATCGAGATAAATTCAAATAAAGGGAAAATGACCCTGGAAGTAGCAGATGAAGAGATAAAAAAGGGCGGCGAGAAAATAGCCGGCTACCTGCAAAAGAAGCTGGGTCTTAAAAAAGCCAAAGACCTGGTCAAACCCAATACACCCACTAATAAATAGTCTTTCCTGACTAATAAGCCAAGACAAGGAGTAAAACATGCATGCAATACTTTATGTATTATGTCCCAAACATGGTCTGGAGGATAGTAAATCAGCCAGAGATCATGTATTTCATTGGTTATCTGATAACGGATTTACTGAAAACAAAGGTCTCTTTCAGCGTTATTATGCTGACTGGTTTGTGATTGGGGGACGCTGGTCCGGTGAATTAACCGCAAATCAGCTGGATCAGGAGAAAATCAAAGCGCTCAATAATGAATTCGAAAAGAAATACGGCTTCTGGATTAATAAAGACATCACCGAAGAGATAAGAAGAGAGCAATACCGTGAAATAACCCAAAAGTATTTCCCTGACTATCAGGGAATACCCTGGGCTTTCCGTGATTCATACCAGGAAGAAGGTTATGAAGACGATGCTCAAATCATAAACCAGCTGCTCTACGACCGAATCATCAAAGAGCATCTATTAGACCAAATCAGCCAGGAAAAGCTCTGGAATGGCGGAGCAGTTATTGCCACTGATAAGACGGATAATAAAAATCCAATAACTCCGGACAGGTTTATCGGGAAATACTGGATCGTAGCAGTTGATTTTCACTTTTAACGATAGGAGGAATATATGGAAACTACAGTACAAGAAAAAACCAATACATTATCGGCACTCATTTCTCAACCATTAGTTGAACAATTTGAGCTGAAACCAATAAATTTGGTTGATAAAATCATTGATGCGCTATCCAAGAATCAACATTACCTGTCATATCACCTGATACGTAAATTAACCGTCGAAGAATATAAAAACCTACCAGACATATCACTTCACCAGCAATCCGGTGACTATGCCTGGGAGGTAAAGCTTTCCAACCTAATCTTAGAACGTAATGTATTCACATCCGGTGTAGTCCAAGCAATGGACAGCAAGAACGAAGATCCAATACTATATGCATTTGAAGATAAACCAACCTATCTTCTACCACCGATAAAAAGTTATAAACCAACTGATATCATAAGAAACTTCTTTTATGCAGAAGAACGGGATAGATGTAACTTTGGAAGACCTTATTCAGGTGGATATCAAGTAAAAGGACATGGTCGACGGATCTGCTTTGACGGCGACACACTCTATTCTTACGGTCAGGATATTGCGCACCGGGTTAAAAACGGGTTTATCGTTAATGGTGATGTATCCACTCCAACCACCAATAGTGACATAAACTACTCATTTCACATTGCGCCGCTTGGAACCCCGATTATACCATTCAGTGTCCTGCAAGAAGCTCAAATTGAAGACTTCCACAAGTTCGAATTAATCCAGGGATCATCTGATTGGTACGAAACAGTCAAAGATGCGGAAGGCAAGGATAAATACATCCACCACCTTGGCGAATCGGTCTTCCAATATGGCGACCGCTACTTTTTAAGCACGCTTGAAGCGCAAAGATACCAACAACACTACTATCTGCTTGAGTTAAATCAACCAATAACCACTATTGAACAAGCCAAGCAATCTGCCAGCGGTCTGGATGATGCCAATTGGAAAAGGTATCAGATTGGTGAAATCAAACGTCAGGGTGAGTATCTTTTCATTCCCGTCAATATCCAGGACTATGTCGGAAAAACACTGTTTAAGGTTAAGGATTACTTAGAAAAGAACCACTTCAACAAAACACCGGAAAGTATAAATAACAAACCAATGCTTGACTTGGGTGACATCTTCAATCAGCCACACGGAAACCCTCATTTTCCGCGGGACCTGATCCGGTTGTCCGGTGATATATTTGTCCGGGGCACAATAAGGCATCCAGAGCACGGAATGCTACGGCTTGGAGAACAGTGGCATCTTACGCGACTCAATTATATCAAGCGGGCATATCAACCAAACGGACGAGTGGATTGATATTCTATCGCTAATTAACGCTATTTAATTATCGGGGAGATCTAAAGTCTCCCCGATTAAATTTATTGAAAAAAGATACTTATTGGCCAAAAGCTCAGCAGTCACCACCCGCTTAGCATATCTTTTATGTATTACAACAAGCTCTTAGCATGCCTGTTATGTATTACAACAAGCGTTTAACTCAGTCACACCGTAAAAGACCAGCTCAAAGAACAGTTTTTCGGTAATTTTGGTCCTATTCCCAGTCAAAAATACTGCTCAAAACATTTTCCCGAATCATCTAATAATTATTGATAAAAACATTAAGTAGTTGAATTCCAATAACAATGATTTATAATTGAGTTTTTTAATAATCAGGTTTTTAACACCAAAATGCCTCAAATGCATTTCTAGCGACCTCACGTCAGTTGCTATTAAAAAATAAAAATTGACATATCCTACAATCGGTATATAATAGACTATATGAGATTTTATAGGATTTTATGTCCTAGAAATGAGGT
>CAIPLT010000032.1 GCA_903865935.1 Caldifarciminota bacterium | reverse complement strand
TAACGCATATAAATTACAGGGGAAAGATACTACTGCTTTAGATAACAGGTATGTTAATGTAGGAGAGTCTAATTCAATAACAACAGTAATGATTCAACCGAGTGCAGTTGATAGTGCTAGAATTGCTATTAATGCGGTTACTTCATATCACATTAAAGACAGTACTATTACACGAAGAGATGTTATAAGGGGATTTAAAGCTGACAGTGCATATTTTGCTGATACGGCTAAATATACTAAATTTGGAGCAGATAGTGCTCGTGTTGCTGCTAACGCATATAAATTACAGGGGAAAGATACTACTGCTTTAGATAACAGGTATGTTAATGTAGGAGAGTCTAATTCAATAACAACAGTAATGATTCAACCGAGTGCAGTTGATAGTGCTAGAATTGCTAATAATGCGGTTACTTCATATCACATTAAGAACAGCACTATAACAAGACTTGATGTTGAATCTAATTTCAAAGCTCCTTATTCAGATACGTCAGACTATGTTAGAAATGTTAGTATCCCATATGTCGACAGCGCCAGAGTTGCTACGAATACTTATCGACTTCAAGGTAAAGATACAATCGCACTTAGCAAGAAGTTTGTTGATGAAAACCAGGCGGATGCGATTTCAAATGCGATGCTTCAAAATAATTTGGTTACATCGGACAAAATACAGGATAGCACAGTTACACGAGCAGATGTTATAAAAACTTTTAAATCGCCTTATGCGGACACATCTGACTATGCAAAAGCTACGAGTGTTGTATATGTTGATAGTACGAGAATTGCAGTCAATGCTCATAATGCTGATAAATTACAAGGTAAAGATACATTAGCATTCGATTCAAGATATGTAAACGAAGGGCAAACTAATTCTGTTACTTCATTTATGATAACTGATAATACAATAATGCGTAATGATGTTGCGACTAATTTCAAAGCACCGTTCTCCGATACAGCTGATTATGCGCGAGTCATTCCAGGTGCGATTGACAGTGCGAGAATAGCTGCTACTGCCTACAATGCTTACAAACTGCAAGGCAAAGATACCCTTGCTTTAAGTGCTAAGTTTGTTGACGAGGGGCAAGCAAATTCAATAACCAGAGGAATGATTGTCGATACTACTATATCCTATGCGAAAATTAGTATTAATGCTGTTGACTCTACTAAAATTATCAATGCTTCAATAGACTCTTCTGATATTGCAGGGAAAAGTATCACTTCCTTTCACATAAAAAATAATACTATAAAACGCGAAGATATATCGTCAGAGGTCATAATGATTGATACCGTGGGTGCTTCCCAAATTGATAGTGGTTTTAGTGAGGATACCATTCCATGTTCGTTAGTTGCTTCGAATTCTAATATTTTTCTTACAATAGGACCTTGTCCAAACCCACTTTCCGAATCGACATCTATCAAAGTAAAAGAAATTAATAATGGTTCATACTTTATTATAAGTACTACTAGTCATAATATAACTAATATTGTGATCCCGTACAAATTCTTAATAATAAAACAATAAGGAAACGGAAATGCATTACATTTTTATATTGATACATCTATTAGCGATAAATACTGTTAATAAATCTGGCAGTTATGCCTTAACTACTAATGATACTATGATGAAGATAAATTGGAAATCAATATGTGCAACTGGCACAGTTAGTTCAAATGACAATAAATACTCACTCATTGGCGGTATATCCCAATCGCCGATGGGTATAATATATGATAATAGTTCATCAACATATAGCGGTATTATCAGCGGTTTTTGGAGTTCAGAGTGTGACATAAATCTTAAGAACACAAATGGACCAAAAGATTTCTTTGCCTTACCAAATAGTCAATTGGTTTTTAAACTTTATCCTAACTACCCAAATCCATTCAAGCGGACAACCAAGATTAGATACGACATACCTTATACAAGTTTCGTCAAACTTTTAATCTACGATATCTGTGGAAGACAAGTAAAGCAACTAATAAACGAAAAACAGGAAATGGGCAGATATAATATAAGTTGGAATGGAAAAGATAAGAATGGTAAAGAATGCTCAGCAGGGGTGTACTTTGTATCAATGAAAACAGAAAACTATAAAAGTATTAAAAAAGTACTTATTGCCAAATAGAAGATATTATCACTCTGAGTAGCGATTAATATTCATATTAAACAATAATTTGAATCATTTTCAAATATCGAAGTTGACAACCTTATTTTAAAAAACTAAACTTTCGCATGCGGTATAAATATATTGACCACACATCGGATTTAGGTGTTGAAATATATGGTAAGGATTTGCCCGAACTTTTTAGTAACGGGCTTTTTACAATATTTGATAACATATTAGACTTAGATAAAGTGGAAATTAAGGAAACCAGGAAAATTGAGTTGTCCTCATCAACCTTAGACGAATTACTGATTGACTGGTTTCGGGAATTGTTGTTTATATTCGCAACTGAATATTTTATTGCCAAAGAATTAAAACAAATTAAAATTGAAAATAATAAGTTATCCGCTGAGATTGCCGGTGAGATTTTTGATGTGAAAAGGCATCAAATAAAGATTGAAATTAAAACACCAACTTATCATATGTTTAAGATTCAAAAATCCGATAAAGGATACACCGCAACCGTAATCTTTGATGTTTAGGGGTTACCCGCGCACCAATTTTATGTCTGCGGGGCAGGTTTAGGCTCTTTCCAAAGAGGGGAGATCGCGCGCAGCCGCTCGACAATTTTAACCAGTGTTTCAATCGTGTAATCAATCTCTTCTTTGGTATTATTCTTATCCAAACTGAATCTAATTGGCGAATTGATATATTTGTCTTCAACGCCCATCGCTTTTAAAACATGGGACGGTTCTGATTTTCCAGTCGAACAAGCCGAGCCCGCGGCAACCGCAATCCCTTCCAAATCGAGATTCATCAGCAGTGCCTCGCCTTCAACATAGGCGATTGAGACATTAAGAGTGTTGCAAAGCCGCTGAGTCGGATGACCATTAACTTTTACTTCCGGAATACGGTTCTTGATACCAATTTCCAAATAATTGCGCAATGTTTCAATCTTTTTGCATTCATCTTGTTTAAGTTGGTTCATCGCGAGCATTGATGCTTTACCTAAACCAACAATACCGGTTAAGTTTTCGGTGCCGGGTCGGATACCATATTCTTGATGACCGCCATGAATCATACCTTCGATTTGAGTGTCTTCTTTGACATATAACGCACCAACACCTTTCGGGCCGTGAATTTTATGCCCGGATATGGTCAGTAAATCTACTCCTAATGTTTTAACATCCAGCGGAATTTTGCCAGCCGATGCGACTGCATCCGTATGAAAATATATGCCTTTTTTATGAGCAATTGCACACAACTCTTTAATCGACTGGATTGTTCCGATTTCATTGTTGCTGTGGATGATTGAAACTAAAATTGTCCGTTCGGTGATTACCTGCCGTAAATCGTCGGGGTCAACTATGCCATAATGATTCACGGGCAGGTGTGTTACTTCGCCCATTTGCCATTTCTTTATATGGTCCAGCGAATGAATAATCGCACTATGTTCAATACTCGATATTATAACATGATTACCTTTGCCCATTAATGCTTTGCTGATACCACGGATCGCCAAATTATCTGCTTCGGTGCCGCTCGAAGTGAAAACAATCTCATTGGGTTTGGCATTGATTAAACTTGCTACCTCGGCTCGCGCCTGCTCGATTGCTTTTCGGGTGAATCGTCCCATTGAATGGGTGGCGGATGGATTGGCATAATGTTCGGAGAAATAGGGGAGCATCGCATCCAGAACCTGAGGATCGCATTGGGTAGTAGAGTTATTATCGAGATAAATCTTTCGTTTTGTCATTATTAAGTGTTTGATAAATTAAGATTGCGTAATTTTACAACAACTTTTTGTAAAATATCAATCGTATAATCAATTTCCTGTTTAGTCGTATACTTGCTTAAACCGAAGCGAATTTGTGAACTGTTGTATTCATCGCTGACCCCCATTGCTTTTAGAACATGCGATTTTTCCAGCGGGTCAATGGCGCAGGCATAGCCGGCTGATGCCATAATCCCAGCCAAATCAAGATTAGCCAGCAAAGTTTTGCTATCTAGTCTGGAAAACGAAATATTTGATATATTAGCGTACCGCTGGGTCAGATGTCCGTTAATTTTAGTGTCAGGAATACGAGTGATAATCTCTTTTTCAAAGTAATCCCGGAGCGATTTAATCTTTTCCTGCCCGCCATCCTTAAGATGCTGTTGAGCAATAACCGCTGCTTTACCGAGTCCGACAATCCCGGGCAGATTTTCCGTGCCGGCGCGCATTCCCCGTTCTTGTTCGCCGCCATACATAAACTTTTCGATTTTTACCCCTTCTTTTATATATAAAGCGCCAACCCCTTTTGGCCCATGAAATTTATGGGCAGAAAGCGACAGTAAATCAACACCCAGGTCAGCTACATCAAGCTTTATTTTCCCGGCAGCCGCAACCGCATCCGTATGAAAATAGACACCTTTTTCATGAGCTATAGTGCACAGTTCCTTAATCGGCTGAATCGTGCCAACTTCATTATTGCTGTGCATCACCGAGACTAAAATAGTGTTATTAGTTATTATCCGTTTTAAATCATCGGGATTGACCATACCGTATTGGTCAACGTTCAGATAAGTAGACTCGATATAACGCATTTTTTCAAGAAACATTACTGCGTCAAGCACGGAATGGTGTTCGATACTCGATGTTATAATATGATTGCCTTTATCAATAATTGCCCGCAAAATACCTTGAACAGCAAAGTTATTTGCTTCAGTACCACCTGAGGTAAAATAGATCTCTTCCGGTTTACAATTAATAAAAGATGCCACTTGTTCGCGAGCCTGTTCCAAAGCCTCCCGGGTCTCCCGGCCAAAAATGTGCAGATTGGACGGGTTGCCATACTGCTCGTGAAAATATGGCAGCATCGCAGAAACGACTGCCGGGTCAACTTTGGTGCTTGAATTGTTGTTGAGATAGATTTCTGGCATTACTTAACCTATAAGTTTCTTGTTGCGGTCACGAATAAAGATTTCCCGTGCGATAATCATAATCAGACCGACATCAATCGCCAAATCTGCAATATTATAGGTTGGCCAGCGGGTATTTTTGATACCCATATCAATAAAGTCAATAACATACCCAATCCGTACCCGGTCAATTAGATTCCCGACTGCGCCTCCCAGGATCAAACCAAAGCTGAATGCATAATAAGCGATTCGCGTCCTAAAAGCGATGAAGATAACAACAATAATACCAATCGCTGGCAGAATATAGTAAACTAAGTCGTTTCGGATCGGGATACTCCAGACCAAAGCGTAATTATGGGCTAAAAACAGGCGCAGATAATCGCCAAATACATTGATTGGATGCGAAAAACTCAAGTTATTTGATATCCAGTTCTTAGAACCCTGGTCAAATAGAATGATAATAATCGCGGTTAAGAATAGCAGATAGCGGTTTTTGATGTTTATTGATGAAAGTTTCTGTGTATCATTATTATCGGCAAGCATACTGATTTCATCAGTATTGGTATTATAGTCATTTTTTTCATTATTATTCATAGTTTCCTGTTCGGTCATTTATCAAAAACAGACATAAATTTAGGGAAAATTATAGGTTGTATGACATAAAGTGTCAAGAAAAAGAGTAATTTGATAATTCGGGTGCACCAAATGAGACAAAATGATTAATCAATTTACCAACCAGTTTAAAGTGTCAGATATGTTAACAAAGACCTTGACAAACCTTGAGGGGTGAGTATACTACGATTAGTATATAGGATATTTTGTTCTTTGAAAATTAAAACTTGTTGGTTTAATTTTCATTAAATTTTAAAAAACCTCTTAAGAAAGGGGGTGAACTAGAAATGAAAAGACTACTATTATTAATTCCGGTTATAGCAATTATCGGTTGCGGTTTATTTGGCGGTGCTGATTACTATCCACTCAAGGTCGGTAATATCTGGACATATGCGGGTATGGTAACCGTAACAACTAATAATGTTACAGATACAACAAGCAAAATGTTCGTTACCATGAATATTACGGCTAATGACCAGACAATTGGCGGTAACAAAGTATTTACATCGACATCAAGAGACTCGATTGTTACATTCAATCCTGATACGTTCAATGTCGGCACAGACACATCGTATTTGAGAGAAGCTGACGATGCAATTTTAACATATGCATCATTGACTGACTCTACCCCTGATACGACTCTGATGACTGATTTAAAAGCAAATAAAACATGGACGCAGTATGTAGGTAATGATACCATTGTTTATACTGTTGGAAGTGCAAAAGAAGACGTAGTTGTTCCAGCAAAGACCTATAGCGCATGGAAAGTCACGGAAGTTGTGAATACTGGTGGAACCCCGATGTATTCTTGGTATGCTGATGGTACAGGTACGGTTAAGATGTCTTATACATATACATACTACACAGCGACAGTCGCAGTCTGGTATGATCTAACAGCAGCAACCATTAAATAAGATAGAAAATTTGAGGGGACGTTTTCTTCGTCCCCTCGATATCAATCTTATATAACCGAAAATTAGTTAGCTTGGTATTAAACGGCAAAAGCTTCTTTTGCCAGCTTTTAAAACTTTTGGATTTGTGACGTGAACTGAATAGTTTGCGTCTTTTATTTTTTCCCCATCAATTTCAATCGCCCCTTCTGCAATTTTGCGCCGTGCCTCGCTTTTTGACGGCATCAATTTGGCTGATACGAGCAGTTCAATGATATTAATCGGATTTGTTGGCAGTTTAAAATCCTGGATATCCTGAGGCGTTTTCTTTAATTTAAATACTTCTTCAAATTCCTTGCTGGTTGTTTCTGCAATCTCTTTTGAATAATACATCGTTACAAGCTCTTTTCCCAGTCTTTCCTTGTAAATTTTTGGATTTTGACCCGATTTCATTTCCCGCCCGATAGTTTTTATCTCCTCGGCGCTGAGATTTGTGCAGAGTGTGTAATATTTTGTAATCATCTCATCGGGAATCGACATAACTTTGCCAAAAATCTCTTTTGCCGGCTCCGCAATACCGATATAATTATTATATGACTTTGACATCTTGAGCTTGCCGTCAGTGCCCTCCAAAAGCGGCATCGTGATAACAACCTGTGGTTCCTGACCAAATTCCCGTTGTAATTCACGTCCTACCAAGAGATTCCAGTACTGGTCAGCACCACCCAATTCGATGTCCGCTCTCACTGCTACCGAATCATAACCCTGAAACAGGGGGTAGAGTATTTCATGGACATGCAAAGGTATGCCCTGTTTTAACCGTTCACTGAAATCTTCCCGTTCGATAATGCGCGCAAGGGTATATTTTGATGCCAAATTGATAATATCGCGTCCGGTCAGGGGATTTGACCATTCTGAGTTGTAGCGGAATTCAGTAAATTCGGGTTTAAGGATTTTAAAGACCTGCTCTTTATAACGAGCCATATTCTGTTTGATTTGTTCTTCAGTCAACTGAGGTCTAGTTTTGGAGCGACCGGTCGGGTCACCGATACTACCAGTAAAATCACCGATAATCAAAACTGCAATATGTCCAAAATCCTGAAAATTGCGTAACTTTCGCAATACTACCGCGAAACCAAGATGAATATCCGGTCCCGAAGCATCAATACCGAGTTTCACCCGTAATGGGGTCTTGGTTTTCTCGCTGGCGAGCAATTTTTGTTCCAGCTCGTCATTGCTGGTTATTTTATCGGTTCCCTGAGCTAAAGCAGAAATAGTCTTCTTAATATCCATAATACTACATTTTATAATTGCCAAATTCTTCGGGTGGGATATTTCTTAAGGAATCGCGCAGTTCGGATAATTTAGATTCTTCTTCTTCGGTCATTATAATCCCCGCGGTACTCATTATCTCATCCGCGACATAAATCGGTACTTTGGCGCGGACCGCTAACCCGACTGAATCGGATGGCCGGGCATCAACCGAAAGGATGTGACCGTCATTTTCAATGATTATTTCCGCATAGAAAGTATCATTTTTCAATGAACTGACAATCACCCGTGTAACTTTTGCTTTTAATCCATCTAAAACCAATTTTACCAGATCAACGGTCATTGGCCGGACTGATTTTATGTTTTCCATCGCATAGGCGATCGCTGATGCCTCGACCGGACCAATGAAAATCGGCAATATTTTATTGCCGTCAAGCTCTTTTAAGAGCATGACCGGTGAATTGGTCTGGTTGTCAAATAAAACACCAGCAACCTTAACTTCAATCATAAAATTTATTTCGCTGAAATTATTCTTTTGGTGTAACCCAAAGTTTTATCGTAGCAGTGATTTCACCCAAATTGACTGAAATATCAAAGATACCCGGTTCTTTTATCGGGTTCGCTATCTCAATTTTATGGCGGTCAATGTCATACCCGGCATCTTTTAGCAGTTTAGCAACATCAGCGTTGGTAATCGAGCCGAAAGCACCGGTTTCGCCCATCTTGAGTTCTGCTTTTAAAGACAGCACCTCTAATTTTGAGGCAAGATTTTTAAGTTTCTTTTGCTTTCGTTCTTCCCGTTTGCCTAATTCAGCTTTGATTGCTTCAATTTGAGATAAACGGGCTTTGGTTGCCTGAATTGCCAGATTTCGGGGTAAAAGATAGTTGCGGGCAAAACCATCTTTAACCGTGACGACCGTGCCCTTTTGTCCAACGCGGTCGACATCCTCAGTTAAGATAATTTTCATCGACTAATGAATGACATAAGACCAATATTTCGAGCAAGTTTAATCGCTCGCTTGACTTTTCTTTGATGCGTAGCACACAGACCGCTGTATCGCGACGGGACGATTTTACCTTTATCACTGATAAAGTTTCTTAAGTTTTGGTTATTATAACTAATTACCTGGTCTTTCTTCACACAGAAGAGACATCGTTTCTTTCTTATTAACATAGTATTTAAGGATACTAAAAAAATCGTATCTGTCAAGAGTCGAATTTAAAGCACTCCCCTAAAACGGAATAAAGCCACTACGCAAATAATTATTAATCATCACGTATCTATTATCGAATTACTGAATATGAAATGTATTATCCCGCCCTGCGATATTTTTCCGTCTATTTAATATATTGACAAAAATACAATCCGTATATATAATCATTTCTGTAAATAATCATTTTTGATTATTTTTAGAGATGACTTATACAGAATTTAAGAACACTTTTAGAAACTTTCCGATTATATCGGTTAGTCAACTTGTTACGGTTGGACAAAGTATTCAAGTTCTACGAAATCAGTTGAATCGATGGCAGACAAAGGGACTAATTATTAAGTTAAAAGAGGGTTTATACATCCTAAACGAACATGACCGAAAGGTTCACCCGTCTCGAATTTTCTTAGCTAATGCGATGTGTACGCCATCTTATGTCAGTACCGAATATGCTTTGGGTTATTACGACTTAATTCCGGAAAAGGTAGAGGATGTAACATCCGTAACAACTAAAAATGTCAAAAAGTTCAGCAATTTCTTCGGAACATTTAATTACCAGCACTTAAAAACTACCTTGTTCTTTGGTTTCAAAGAGATTGAGGATGAAAATAAATTGCCGGTATTCATTGCCGAACCAGAAAAGGCAGTGCTTGATTTCATCTATTTAAATCGGTCAGAATTTAAGAACAAAAACAAAGATGTTTTTGCAGAATCTTATCGTTTTCAGAATCTCAATCTGCTGAAAAAGAAAAAACTGATAGAATATGCTCAAAAATATAACAATAAACGAGTCTTTAACATTACTGAAAAATTAATAGAGTTTATTAAAGAATACGCATTAAAAAAATTACCATGACATCATAAAAACATAAAAATGAAACTTGATAGAATTGACAGGATAAAAAACTATGATTGAATTGATTGAAAAGGTAGTTTCTAAAGTTCCTGACCGTGAAACAAAAATTCATATTACCAGGGAATATCTTCAACTGTTAATATTGAAAATCTTGTATGATAGAGGATATTATAAAAACATTTCATTTGTTGGTGGAACCGCATTAAGGTTTCTATATGGCTTGCGACGATTCTCGGAAGACCTTGATTTCTCACTCATTAATCGACAGGGTTATAATTTCGATACACTATTAAAGCAAATCGCTTATGATTTAGAAAAATCAGGATTATCATTAGATATCAAGAAACAAGTTGAGCTGCCGATTCAATCCGCAATGTTTCGATTTAAGGATATTTTATTACAACTTGGTCTATCTAATATCAAAAGCGAAAAGCTGTCAATTAAACTGGAAATCGATGCCAATCCGCCGAAAGGTTGGAAAACAGCGACAATTTTAGTTAGTAAGCATTTTGTATTTACTGTAACTACTTTTGACATTGCGTCGCTATATGCATTAAAATTGCATGCTTGTTTTTATAGAAAATATACTAAGGGCAGAGACTTTTACGACCTGCTTTGGTATTTAGGCAAAAAAGATGTTCCCAATTTCAAATTGCTGAACAATGCGGTAGAGCAAACCGAGCATAAAAAAACAATCTTAAATTCAGATAATTTCAAGGGGTTTTTAAAAGATAAATTAGCCAATATTGATTTTGATAAAGCAAGAAAAGATGTGGCAAGATTTATTGAAGATAAGAATGAACTGAGACTGATTGATAAAGATACTATCCTAAGACTTCTTTAAAACAGAAGTTTACTGATTACACCGATAAAAACAAGATTACACCGATGAAAATTCAAAAATATTGAATCTGTGTCATCATTAATAAATCTGTGCAATCAGAGATTTCAGACTTTTTCAGAAATCTCAAACTAAAGACTTCGGACAAAATATAAATTACCACGCAAAGGAATTCATGAACATGAATCATACGACTTTTACCGTGCTTCTTTATGCCTATCATTCAACTAAGCTTTTTAAAGACATAAATGACCCAAGGCGCAATTTTAGTTTCGTTGATCCATTGATAGGGCTCTTCGGGTTTTGCCAAAGGTTTTCTCGTATCGATTAATAGCATATCGGATTTTGAAAATAAATCCAAATAATCCTCATCGAACCAGATAATATCCTCAACTGGTCGTTTATCTTCAACATCGGTCATTACGATTTTTACTTTATCGCCGCTTTTTGCTTTTCTATTTTCTGGAAAATTCTTAGTCGAAAACGAGAGCCATTCATATATATAAATTTCCGGAGTGGACTCAAGCAGAACAATCCGACTATTATTATTTATTAAACTGCCAAGTTCTTTTAATATTTGTATGCGATTTGCAGTATTCGGAATATTATCAAAAGCGAATCCGGAAAATACCAGGTCAAAATAATTCTTTTCCAATTGCTCGAAATTGTTATTCTTAATAAGCCGATAGTCACCAATTGGGTCTATTTCTTTTGCCTTTGTTATCATCTCTTCGGAAATGTCAATACCGATTGTATCAAATCCATATTTTTGAAGAAATCTTGTTGACCTTCCGGTTCCACATCCAAAATCAATTGCTTTTCTGCCTTTTACATGTTTGAGAAGAAGCCCTGGTATATCCCGATATGCTAAATAATAAGTTCCTGGAAACTGAAGTTTTGAGTATGATTCGGCACGTTTTGCATTTTCATAAACATTATTAAATTCCATAATTGTCAATTGATAATTATAATATTTTGCACGCTAAAATTTCTGAGTATCGCTTCTTTTATTTTCTCTAAGATTTACTCTTACAATAATTCTTTTAATTTATTGTCTAGTGGCGGGATATCAGTTTGTAATGTTTTCCAAACCGCGTCTATGTCAACCCCAAAATAATCATGAATTAATTTATCTCTCATCCCAGCAATTTGCTTCCAAGGAATATCCTGATGTTTTTCTTTAAATTCCTGGGCTAGTTTTTTTGTAGCTTCGCCAATAATTTCAATTTATCTAATTACACCCGCCTGTATCAGATTGCTTTTAATAAAATCTTCATATTTTACATCTTTCGTATATTCAGCAATTCGAGAAATAGCATCTAACATATGTTTTAAATAGATACTGTTATCTTTTATCATCCAGAAACCTCAACCATTTCCTTTTTTATTTGGTCAATTAGATACGGGCTTATTGATTTTTCGGTTAAAAGGTCAACCTTCATTCCCAATTTTTCAGATAGTTCTTGTTCAATTCCAACAATCTCAAGAAGACTCTTTCGCTCAGTGAATTCAACGATTATGTCAATGTCACTTTGTGGAGTTTCTTCTTCTCTCACATATGAACCAAACACAGCAATTTTTCTTGCTCCTTGATTTTTTAGGAATTTATATATCTTCTTATATATTTCAGATTTGTTCATAAGTCAGGTTTATTATAAACCGAACAAAGTCTTTGTCAACATACAGATTTTTTACCACGAATAAAGAAAATGACGGGATTAACAGGATTAATAACCGAAACTTTTACGGAAGAAATTTAACCACGAATTACACGAATTTAGCAAATTACACGAATAAAAGGTTTTTTAACTTCAATCAATCATTCGTGGTATTAGTTTATTTGTGTTATTCGTGTTCAAGACGTTCCTGGTTATTGGTTAGATTTCTTCGAAGTTATTTACACCCTAGGCAATCAGACTATTTTTTGTTTCGGGCAGCAATAGCGAAATGCAGAAAATATTTATCGATTGATTCTTGCGTTGACTGATACTGATTGTCTCCATAAAAATAGTCGCAAACGACTTCTCTCATTCGGGTAATTTCTTTCAATCGGGATTGCCAGCGTTTATCGGCAATTGTCAAACTAAAAAGTTCAAGTCCTCTTTCCATCGCACTCTGACTTTTTGCTAAATCTCCCTTTGCTTTCCAGGACAATGCACGGCTAATTTCAGCGCCAATATTAGCTAATTGTTCGATAAGTGTAAATTCTTGCCAGCGACCCGATGCTAAACTCTTATGCAAATATGCCATAATATTACTCGATTACTATATTAATTCTTGGCGAGAAATCTTTTCTTTAATACTTTTAATTGGCATTGCTGATAATATAATACAAGAATAGGTCAGTCAAGGTATTCGTCTGTATTAATTATTTCTTTGGTAAATATCTTGAGGTTTTTTTCTTTTATTTTCTCCATTATCTCTGGATTTAGACAGACCTTGAGCCAGGCTCTATTAATGTCAGCCAGGTGTTGTTTTAAGAGTAATTGTTTTAAGGTTTAAATATCTCTAAGGGTCTCGAAAAATTCTTCTTTGGTCAAACCGGATTGTTTGATTATATGTCTTAAAGTGCCAATTTTTAAGTCTTTATTGTGCCACGGAATAGTGATGCCGATTTTTCCTTTTACATAAATCCGATGGCTTCCTTTTTGTCGGATAAAAGTAAATCTGATTTTTTCTAAAACTTTAACTACTTCTCGTGGTTTGAGAGATGTTAATTTGGTCAAATGATATTATATAGTTACTTGAACCGGAGCGATTATTATGCCTTTTTCGTCTTTGATTAATTCTTTTTGGTCGCGCATAACCTCTAAATATAAACCGCACGCCTCTTGGATATTTTTCAAAGCGTGTTCAAAAGTATCACCTTCGGAAATACAACCCGGTAAGGTTGGTATCGTAACTGTATAACCACCCGATTCAATATCAGGTTCGAAAATTGCTGTGTATTGGTAAACTTTTTTCCTCAAAGTTCTCTTCATACATCTATTTTAACCAAATGATGTTTAATGTCAATATTTTGATTTTCTCTATAATAATTCAGTTTTTGGTGTGAAAAATCTAAGGATTGTTTCTTTTATTTTCTCCATTATCTCTGGATTGAGACCGGCTTCGAGCCAGGCTCTTTTGATGTCAGCAAGGTGTTGTTTTAAGAGCAATGGTTTTTTGATATGATATTTTCGTATCTTGCTATAACATTCGCGGGCAAAATTCCTATATGAGTTATATGATACGTGATTAGTCAGATTATATTCGGTAAGGAGTTTTGAAACTTTTGCCCCGATCGGTTCGAGTTTTACCCGACTCATTCAATATTTAACTGCCATTCTTTTTACTTTTTCCAGTCTTATTGGTTTTTGCTTCTGGACTTTCTTCTCTTCAGTATTATAGATTTTATTGACGATATTTATTATCTTTATTAAATAAGATTTTGATTTACCTGTAGTGACATTAGCGTGACATTAAAATCAGTCGATAATAAGCCATATAAATCGTTATTTATTTAAAGATATTGTTGGATATCTAAACTGATATATTTATTGGATTAATTCATAAGGTATATCAGGACATTCAACCGGTCTTTCATGAGGAGATACAAAAGGGGATAAAGGAATATTAAAAATTAAATATCAAATATCAAAAACACAATTCAAAAATCAAAAATACATTCGATATTTAATATTTGATTTTACCCGGACACTACTTAAATCTTGACAATGTTATTATAGGTTATTATTCTTATATCATGCTTTTGGCTTCGGAGATTCGTGTCGGAATGGCAATAAAATTGGACGGGGTTATTTATAAAGTGATTACCGCAGAATTTAAAGCCGGTACTGCCAAGATGCAAAGCGCGGTGCACTTAAAACTCCGTAATATCGAAACCCACACCTTTACTGAACCGCGGTTACATCCGGAAGAGCGTATCGAAAATGTAACTCTCGATACCGTACCAATGGAATATCTTTTCCATGATGATAGCGATTATTATTTTATGCACCCGCAAACCTACGAACAAATTCCGTTACCGAAAGAACGGCTCGGCAATTTCACTAAGTTTATGACCGAAGGCATGAAACTGATAGTCGAGTTTTTAGGGGAGAAACCGATTGATATCGCATTACCCAAGACCGTTGACCTGAAGGTTGTCAGTACTGGTTCAGGAGTGAAAAGCGACCACGGTTCAGCATTCAAACCAGCGGAACTTGGGAACGGAATGGAAATAGCAGTACCGCAGTTCATTAAAGCCGGCGACACCATCCGCCTTGATGTTGAAACCGAACACTATTTAGACCGGGTTTAATAATAGTTAAAATACGTTCATAATTTGTCTTGACTTAATATCAAAGAGGATTATAATTTTATTAATATTAAATTAGGTATCATTTCAAAAATGGAGAATAAATCCTTTAGGAGGATTCAATGAAAAAATATATTTGTATTATGCTGGTGATTGTGGCAATTTCATTTGCCGGGACAATCACTAAAACTTTTCAATATTCGGAATCAAACCTGATTTTTAACCGTTCAGATAATTATGTTATTCCGACCATTCCAGGACAGCTAACAACAGAAGAAGTCGGTAGTCCGTGTTTGCCAATGGCGACCTATCAGGTATTGGTACCAGCCTCAGCCAATGTTACATCAATAATAATAGAAAATTCGGAACAAGTTGATTTGCCGGGTGTATATAATGTTATGCCGGTTACCGAGCCGCAACCTTTGTCAGTAAGCGATAATAAGTTAAAATTTCATCCCAATACAGATGTGTACAGTATGACAACTGCATATCCGGGCAAACTGGTTGATTTTAGTGCGACCGGCAGTAAAAGCGGTTATCGGATTTGCGGATTTTCTTTATACCCACTACAATATATACCATCGGAAGGAAAACTGACTTTATATAAGAATATTACGGTCAAGATAAGCTATGAGGAGAATGTTGTTCAACCGATTAGTCTGACCAATATGCAGAAAGATATCTTTGAGCGGGAGATCAGAACGATGGTGATTAATCCTCAGGATATACCTTTCTTTGCGCCACAAGAAAGAAGACCGCCGAACCAGGTCAATTACCTCTTGATTACAACTGATGCATTTGTTTCATATTTTCAGCCTTTGGTTGACTGGCGTACAAAACAGGGATTCAAAGGTGAAATTCTGACGGTTAACACGATTTCATCGACTTATCCGGGTCGCGATGTCGCGGAAAAAATTAGAAATGCGATTATTTATTATTATCAGAACCGCGGACTGATTTTCGTTGTTTTGGGTGGAGATTATCAGTATGTGCCAAAGCGCGGTGTTTATGCAACGTGTAGTGGTTATACGGAAACGAGTATGCCTTGCGATTTATATTTCGCTGATTTGACCGGCTCGTGGGATGGCGACCATGACAATACTTTTGGCGAGACTACTGATTCAATTGATTTTTATCCCGATGTATATGTTGGCCGGGCATCGGTTTCAAGTGCGACCCAGGCAACAACTTTTGTTAATAAAATTTTCACATTTGAGAAGAATCCGCCAACTGATTATCTCAAGAGAATACTTCTTCCTTCGGTGATGCTTTTCTCTTCGTACAACTGGCACGGTCACTATGCCAATGATTCGATCGCGGCGATAACTCCAGCTGGCTGGACTGACCGTTCAATCCTTGACCCGACCACGACAACGCCAATACGTGATTCTTTAAATAATGGCTTTGAGTTTTGCTGTGTGAATTGCCATGGAAATGAGGTAGGGTTTTGGACTGCATCCAGTCAGTTAATTTATGGTACTGCCACAGCAAGCAGTCAGGCCAATGGTAATAAGTTGTTCATTTTAAACTCAATCGCCTGCCTTTCCGGGTCCTTTGATTATAGTTCAGATTGTCTAGCCGAGGCGATGATGAATAATCCGAACGGCGGTGCGGTCGCAACCATGCAGAATTCACGTGATGGCTGGGGTATGCCACCTCAGTTAGGTCCGTCGGAATGGATGGATGTGAAGTTCTATGATTTTCTCTTTAATAGAGATTCGTTCTATATTGGTATTGCGCATGCAAGGAGCAAAAGCATGTTCACCGCGCAGGGGATGAGTGATGTTTGCTGGCGCTGGTGCATTTTCGAGCTGAATTTATTCGGCGACCCGGCAATGACAATGTGGCAGGACGTGCCGCAAAATATCACGGCTCAATTTCCGCAGGTGGTTCCGCTCGGTCCTTCCAATGTCGTTGTTAATGTATCCCGAGCTGGTGTACCGGTAAACCACGCATTGATCTCGATTCAGAAAGGAACCGAAGTATATGAGCAGGGCTATACAGATGTTTTAGGTTCGGCCACCATTCCGATTACACCGACATCAGCAGGTCATATTAACCTTACTATTACGGCTCAAGACTGTTATCCTTTTGAGGACAGCGCAGTTGTTCAAGCCAACGGTCCGTACGTGAATTACTTAAAATCAACTTTGGTTGACAGTGTATCGGACCACTGCGACAGTATTCCTAATCCCGGCGAAGAAATCAATATGCAGACCTGGGTTAAAAACTGGGGTAACGCGCTGGCATCAAATGTTATTGGGAAACTGCGTACATCTGCACCATGTGTAACAATTAACGATTCAGTAAAATCGTTCGGCAATATCGCACCCAACGATTCTGCTTTTACGGGTAGTAACGGCTTTGTTTTTACCGTTGCACCCAGCTGCACGAACAATCAACGCATTAACCTTCAACTAAACTGTAAGGATGCTTTAGATTCAACCTGGCAGTCCAATATCATATTAGCCGTGGCACAATGTGTCTTGCAACACGCAAGCACAGTAATCAATGACCCGGTGCCGGGCGGCAATAATAATGGAATTATCAATCTCGGTGAAACGGTTAATTTAATTGCAACTATTGGAAATATCGGCGGCGCAATTGCTAATAATGTTACTTCAGTTTTATCATCGACTACTGCTGGTATTACCGTGCTTGATGCTAATGGTAATTTTGGTTCAATCACACAGAATAATACCGCTAACAATACATCTGACCCATATACAATACATGTTGACAGTTCGGTTGTACCGGGGACAATTGCACAATTCCGAATTATTGTTACATCGGGTTATTATACCGACACATTCTATTTCACATTACCAATCGAAATATACCTGATTGATCTGGAAAGTAATAATGGTTATTATATTACCGAACCAATAACCGGCGCATGGGAGTGGGGCGTTCCAACTTCTGGACCAAATGGTGCGCATTCCGGAACCAAAGTGTGGGCGACCGTACTTGCCGGAAATTATCAAAATAGTGCAAACTGGAAATTGACCAGCGAATCATTTACGGCAACCGCGAGTAATCCGCAATTAAGATTTTGGCATTGGTATCAAATGGAGGCTAGTAGTTCTGTTCCAGGGCGCGCCTATGATGGTGGCAATGTCAAGATTTCTACTAATAATGGTAGTACCTGGACACTTATTCGACCGCTTGGCGGTTATAACGGGTTAGGGTATACCAGCAACGTAGGCATTCCAAATGAATCATGTTATACCGGAACACAGAGTACCTGGACGGAAGCAGTATTTAACCTGCCGGTATTGACTGGGCAACAATTCTTATTAAGGTGGCACTTTGGTAGTGATGCGGCAGTTCAACAAGCCGGTTGGTACATTGATGATATCAGTGGTTATGGTTTTACAAACGGATTATCGGGAATAAGTGAAGGTTCGCAATCGTTTAATCATCTAGCGACTATGCTTTATGCGCCGAAACCGAATCCGGCATTTAATGAATTAACTCACATCTCATTCAGTCTCGCAGAACCAAACAAAGTTTCGTTACAAATCTATGATGCATCGGGCAGAATAGTAAAGACCTTAGTCAATTCTCAATTGACCCGTGGTATTTATAATCTGACCTGGGACGGTAAAGATAAAACCGGCAATCAAGTTGCCCAGGGAATTTACTTCTGCCGTCTTGTAACCGATCATGCAACCGCGATTCGAAAAATGACACTCGTCAAATAAGAAATAATAAATAATCTTAAGGCGTCTGGATAATTCCAGACGCCTTTTATTTTTTATCTTGACTATCAAATAAAATTCAGGTATTTTGACACATGCGTATAGTTTTAGCTGGATATAATATTGATTTAAAAGGGCTGAAAGAAAAGAAATCAGTTTTAACCCCCGAGACATTTTCTGCAGCATATGCGCGAATTAGCCGAAGTCCAAAATCGGTTTCAGAGTTAAGAGCAATTGCCCGCAAGGAAATTACCAAAGCCCGCGAGCAGAACCGCAGGGTTATCTTTGAGATGGGACACCACGCGGTCGCTGAGCACAGCGTGTTTAATTTCGATATTATAGATATTTCACGCTATGCGGTCGAGTATCTGGAATCGCACCGGTTAATGTCTTATACCGAAGCATCGCAGCGATATATCGAGTGGGCATCAAAGTTTATTGTTCCGGACGAATTTAAAAAGAGCAAACTACTACCACAATTCTTACGGACAATTAAGATTCAAAACAACGCATATCAAACATTAGTTAAAAAACTGAAACCATTTGAAACAAAACTGGCAAAACCAATTGAAGATGCACGATATGTCACTTCGTTAGCAATGGCGACTCAATTGGGGGCGACGATGAATGCGCGTAACCTTGAGTTACTAATAAGAAGATGTGCTTCATCGGATATTTCTGAAGTCAGAACATTGGGTGCAAAACTTTACAATCTGGTGATTAAAATTGCACCGTCAATCATCCTTTTCTATGAGCCGACTGAGTATGATAAGAAAACATATTCCGAATTAAGAAAGATGTATCACAGAGACACAGAGACACGAGGAGAACACAGAGAAAAAACAGACGTTTCATGTAAACTTATCGATTATACTACAAATGGCGAGGACAAAATAATCGCGGGAATAATACATCGTGTCAGCAATATATCTTTTGCCGATGCGCTAAAGCAAGTGAAGAAACTGAGTTATTCAAGAAAATTAGAATATATTAAGCAGGCATTCAAATATGCCAAGCTGTATGATGCAACCCTACGCGAATTTGAACATTCGTATTTAACCTTTGAGCTGATTATTTCGGCCGCATGTTTTGGCCAGCTTAAGCGCCATCGGATCGCAACAATTTCCGCCCAGGATTATGATTTGAATTTAGGAATTACTATTCCTGATTCAATTCAAAAAGGAAAACAGACCGACTTATTTAATAAAGTTATCGAAACGACCGAAAAGATGTACAATAAAATATATAAAGAATTGCCTCAGGTTGCTCCGTATATCTTAACTCAGGCACATCGCCGAAGAGTTTTGTTAACCGTAAATGTTCGAGAATTGTATCACATTGCCCGGCTCCGTCTGGACGCAACCGCGCAGTGGGACATTAGAAATATAACAACCAAGATGTTAGAGCAGGGACAGAAAAAGATGCCGTTATCATTATTGTTCTGCGGGGCAAAAGACCAGTTTGATTTGACCCACCAGAAGTTTTTCTCTAATCAATAACCTATCAATTTTGTATACTTTACTTAACGTTAAGTACAAAGTATAATATATTTTATGACGCTTTTAATCCATAATTTTCTGCGCTACCTGATTGAGGTTTTACCAGCGCTACTAATTGGTTTTGTTATATCAGGTATTATTAACCAGTTTATTCCACAGAATCTGGTTGAAAAATATTTGTCGGGTAAAGGAATAAAGCCGATATTATATCTGACGTTTCTGGGCGCAATATTACCGGTATGCTGTTGCGGCGCTTTGCCGCTGGCCGTGACAATGCATAAAAAAGGAGTAAAACTGGGACCAATATTAGCATTTCTGGTTGCTGCGCCAGCGACCTCAATCACTGCTTTACTGGTTACTTATCGGGTCTTGGGTCTGGAAACAACTGTATTTCTGTTTTGCTCGGTAATTATTTTAGGTGCGGTGATTGGTCTTATCGGAAATCTGATTAAATATAAACCACAAGAAAACACTGAACCAGATATTTGTCCGGAATGTAAGCAAGACGAAGCTAATTGTAACTGCCATAAAGGGACAAAAAATACGATTAAATCGATATTGAAATATTCATTTATCGAGATGCCCAAAGAAATCGGATTGATGACAGTTATCGGTCTTTTAATTGCTGCGATTGTCACAACCATCACACCGATTGGCGATTTTATTAAAAGCTTTCTGAATGGCGGGGTTTCTTATCTATTTGCATTAATATTTGGCGTGACCACGAACTTTTGCGCAACATCAATTCCGCCGGTAGTTGACGCGTTGGTTCGGCAGGGGATGAATATCGGCGCAGGAATGACTTTGCTTTTAATCAGTCCGATAACATCATACTCAATGATTTTAGTTTTGGGTAAAAAGTTTGGGGTAAAAATTGTCGCAACTTATTTAACGGTAATAAGCATAACCTGTGTTTTCATGGGGTATTTTTTCTATCTTTTGCATTAGAGAAAAATCTATTTATAAATAGACAAAAAGTTTCAGGGGCTTTTCATCTAACATCTTGGTATTTATAGAGTAGAATCTAAGTTGTTGTAAGCATACTGTATAGTGGGGGATATTAAGTTCGAGACGAGCAGAAATTTCATTAGCCGATAATTTATGAGTTATAAATCGCTACTCAGGTTGGCTTTTAATTGGAAGTAAAATTCACAATTTAATTGGGTGGTTAATCCAAAATATAAGTTGGCGTATAATATGAAATATGTTAAGGATACAAATTGAGGATAAATCGGGTAATATAAAAGTGATTACAACGGGTTATTTAGCAGGGATTTTAGCAGATGACCAAGGAGTTCAAATTATTTCTTGGTCTGTTGCGAGTAATATTTTTTACCCGAAGTAGTTGTGATAATGGCCTGGTACAGCTGGACAAAATCTTTTTCATTCTTGACAAAATCTAAATTGGTGGTATTCACGATTAATAGCGGGGTTGAATCGTAGTGCAGAAAGAATCGGTTATAAGCATCCGAAAGCACTTTCAAGTATTCGATGTCCATGTCCTGTTCAAAACCGCGACCGCGTTTCTTAATCCGCTCAATTAAAATTTCAACCGGTGCCTGCAAGCAGACAACTAAATCCGGTTTGGCAACATCTTTCTCCAAGAATTCGTAAATCTTTTCATACAGCTTCAACTCGTGCTCTGAAAGGTTCGTATAGGCAAAGATGCGGTCTTTTAAAAATGAGTAGTCTGAGACAATTTTCTCGGTAAATAGGGCTTGCTGGGATATTTGTTGTTGTTGTCGGTGGCGTGAGAGTAAAAAGAAGAGCTGAGTTTGCAGGGCATAGGTACGCATATCCTGATAAAAATTGGCAAGAAAAGGATTTTGTTCAACTTCTTCCAAGACCAGCCGCGCGCCGAGTTTTTCCGACAATTTGGTTGCCAGCACGGTTTTACCGACACCAATCATACCTTCAATCGCAATATATCTCAGACTGATATCAGTATTTGATTCGCCAGCCAAGGTCTCACTCCTTTTTTGTCAACCAGATTGGACAATTCTCTGATTGTTTTATTAAGTACCGGATGGATAAAATCAGGTTCTAAATCACACAAAGGCACAAGAACAAATGCGCGGTCTTTTAATCGGGGATGAGGGACAACAAGATTTGAGGAGTTGATGATCTGGTCATCATAAAACAAGATATCAATATCAATGGTTCTGGGCAGGTTTCTAATCGACGGCACTCTTTTTCTTCCTAATGTCTTTTCAATCTTGATGATTGTGAACATAAGCCCTTCGGGTTCAAAATCAGTGAATGCTTCAACCACGCAGTTTAGAAAATCCGGCTGATTATGGCCAAAAGGTAATCCGATGCCAAAGATTGAGAGAAATCCAGTCGGTTCGGTCTGGTAAATCGGGGAGACGCGGGTAATTTTAATATGGTTATGATTTAAGAGATTAATTGCTCTTTGGATTTTTTCCGTGCGGTTGGAAAGATTTGAGCCAAGACTTAAAAAGACTCTCGCCATATTTTAGACTACTGATTTTTTAATCGTTGTCAAGCCTGGTTAAGAAAGAGACGGTGTCGTATCCGCTTATATTAATTGATACGACACCGTGATATAGATTTTTATGCTTTTGCGACTTTAATCGCCTTTTTACCTTTAGGCGTATTTTCCAGTTCAAACTGCACACGATCACCTTGACGAAGCGTTCTATAACCGTCACCCTCGATATCGGCGTAGTGAACAAATACATCGCCACTGCCATCTTCTTGTTCGATGAAACCAAAACCTTTTTTGCCATCGAACCATTTTACTTTACCAAATACAGGCACAAATACTAATTCCACCTTTCCTGCTACGAATTTAAATCATTGCTGACTTAATAGCAATAATATAATATAATTCACATTCAAAACTTTGTCAATATTTTAATAGATTTAAATATTGTTTATTAGCTATTCTTTAAAAGAAAAGACGCAGACTAGTCTAAAATAATATAAACTACCAACTAATCTGCGTCGATTGTACTTATTTTTCAACGTATCGCTTAATACGATTAATCGCTTCTTTAATATTTTCGATTGAGTTTGCATAAGAGAAGCGGAGATAACCTTTACCATATGAACCAAAACAGGTGCCAGACAGGCAAGCCACGCTGGCTTCATTTAATAATTTATCGGCTAGTTCCCGGCAGTCATAACCGGTTTTTTGAATATTGACGATGATATAGAAAGCACCTTGTGGTGTTTTACAACTGAAACCTTTAATTGAATTAAGTCCGTTAACAATGACATCCCGTCGTTTATGAAATTCCTTAACCATTTTTTCCGGTGCATCCTGTGGTCCAGTTAATGCTTCAATGCAAGCACGCTGGACAAAAGTTGTGGTACAGGAATTCATATTAGTCGCAACCCGTGATAATGCCTGGGCTAATTCCGGATGCATAATCCCGTAACCAGCGCGCCAGCCGGTCATGGCAAAAATTTTAGAGTATCCATCGAGAATAATCGTCCGTTCGGGCATGCCGGGAAACTTAGCAATTGTCTCGAACTTTGCGCCGTAGGTTATCCGGGAATAGATTTCATCAGAAAGCACCCAGAGTTTATCGTACGGTTCAAGTATTTTCGCCATTTCTTTTAGGTAACTCTCACTAAAAACAACACCACACGGATTATGCGGAGTATTAATTATTAACATCCGGGTCTTTTTCGTAAGTTTCTTTTTCAAGTATTTCAAATCGGGCATGAAATCGTTTTCCTCTAATAATGGCAATGGCACAGCTTTGCCGCCCATGAAATCAATCATCGACTCGTAAATCGGATAGCCGGGATTAACATAGATAACTTCGTCACCGTCATCAACCAACGCCATAATCGAATAAGACATTATCGGTTTACCACCCGGGGTTACGACAACTTGTTCAGGTTTGAAAGTCATTTTACGGAATTCGCCGGCTTTCTCGGCAATGACTTTTCTCAATTCGGGCAAGCCCTGTGCTGGTCCATAATGGGTAAAACCCTCATCAAGTGCTTTTTTACAGGCGTCTTTAATATTCTGCGGAGTATCAAAATCTGGTTCGCCGATTTCCAAGTGGATAATATGTTTGCCCTGTGCTTCCAAGTTCCGGGCTTTAACCAGCATATCAAATGCGGTTTCAGTTCCCATCCTTTTCATACGGGGTGATTCAGGCAGTCCACAGGCCAAGGAACATTCCTGAATCTTTTTCATTCTTTTAGCTTTTTTTATTGGCATTTAATCACCTCTTGTTTTTCTTAACATTATCATAAACTTCTTTTGCTTTTTGGGCGATGTGTTCGCCGGAGACTTCAAATTCCCACATCAGTTCCCACGGCGCACCCGATTCACCAAATCGGTCTTGAACACCAACCATGCCGACCATGATATTTCTGCCGAATAGTACTTTTGATTGCATAATAACACCAGCAACTCTATTACCTAGAGCGCCGACCTGATGCTCTTCCGCAGTAATTATGACATTGGTATCTTTGGCGCATTGGATAATTGTCTTATCATCGAGCGGTTTTAGGGTATGCATATTGACAATGCGTGTTTCAATGTTGAAATCTTTCTTTAACATCCATGCCGCACGCATCGCTTCCGGAACTTCTGGTCCGCAGGCAATAATTGTTATGTCTTCTTTTTCCGGTTTGTAGTCAGTCGCTAAATAGACATCAAACGCATCGGCAAAATTTTCTTTTTCGCCTCGGAAACGATAGACGTTAGCAACGCCCCACACATAAGGTGTTTTATCATTGGTGATAATCGGAGTTGCTTCGCGGGCAAATCGGATGTATTTTGGCCCTTGAATATTGAAGAGCAGATGTTCAGTTGCGCGTTTGGTTTCCAACACATCACAGGGGACTGAAACGTGCATATTGGGTAATCCGCAAATCTGAAACAAGTCTTCTAGAGTCTGGTGAGTTGCACCGTCAGGACCAACCGAAACGCCACCATGAGCACCAGCAATCAAGACATTGAAATTACCATAACAAACGGTTGTGCGTAACTGGTCAAGGTTTCTACCCGAGGCAAACACACCATATGTGCCAAACACAGGTATTTTGCCTTCTTTAGCTAAACCAGCAGCCATTGACGTGGCTGACGCTTCAGCAATACCAGCTGAAATCCAGCGGTTCTTGCGCTCGGGGTGTTTATCATAGAAATGGCTGATTGTAATCGAACCGGAAATATCGGCTCCGATACAAACGACTCTTTGGTCATCGCCTCGCTCATCCAGTGCCTTGCCGAATCCGAACCGGGTCGGCTCCATCTTAACTTTCATATTCGCCTGACGATTCCAGAAATAGTCCTCTGAAAACTTCGGTATTTTCTTGCCTAATATGACATCAACTTCTTTTTGATAATCAGCCGCTCTTTTTAACATCGCATCAACATTTATTTTATCAGTAAGTCCGAGCTCAGCAAGTCCTTTCATCATTTCATCTTTTTTAGGGACTCTACCATGCCAGCCGGCAATGTTTTCCATAAAACTGATGCCCTTGCCTTTGATACACTGGGCTATAATAACCGATGGTTTTCCCTTAAATGCTTTGGCTTTTTCAAGCGCTTCAAGAATCTGATCCATATTATGTCCGTCGCATTCGATAACATTCCACTTGAACGCTTCGTATTTCTCTTTCAACGGGTCAATATCCTGAACATCTTTAACCCAGCCATCAATTTGCAGGCGATTCTTGTCAACAATCGCACAGACATTATCGAGTTTCCAGTTACCTGCTTCCATTACTGCTTCCCAGATTTGTCCTTCCTGAAGTTCACCGTCACCGTTAAAAACATAAACACGAAAATCTTTCTTATCGAGTTTAGCTGCCATTGCTATCCCAACACCAATTGAGAGTCCCTGACCTAATGAACCGGTTGATGCTTCAACACCAGCCAGTTTAGGCCAATGCGGATGTCCCTGGTATGGTGAATAGAGCTTGCGCAAACGGACAACATCTTCGATATCATAATATCCAGCCGCGCCTAAACCTAAATATAAATTAGGTGCTTTATGACCGGTTGACCAGATGATACGGTCGCGGCCATCCCAACTTGGGTTTTTCGGGTCATGATTTGCGACTTTGAGATACAATGCAGCGGTAAAATCCATCATTGACATTGTACCGCCGGCATGACCAGAACCAGCCGCGCATAACGAAACCAGATTATAACCGCGCATCAGATTTGCCCATTCTTTAAGCTCGGCAATTGAATAATCTTTTCTGATTTTACCGGTTTTCGAATCAATTAATGCCATATTTCCTCACTTCTTTGGAATTTTCTGATAATCGTCAAAGAATTTCTTGATTCCGATATCGGTTAATGGATGAGCAACCATCTGTTTTAAGACGTTAAACGGAATCGTTGAAACGTGCGCACCCATCCGTGCCGCCTCAACCACATGCAAAGGATTTCGGACGCTTGCAACAATAATTTCAGTAGTTAAGCCATAATTGTCATAAATCTGGACAATATCACCAACAATCTCCATACCAAAGTGTGAAATATCATCTAATCGGCCGACAAACGGACTGATAAAAGTTGCGCCGGCTTTGGCGGCTAAGAGCGCCTGGTTAGGACTAAAAACCAATGTAACATTAGTTTTAATATTTTTACCGGCCAGGACCTTGACTGCTTTAAGACCTTCGATACTCATCGGGATTTTGATTGTGATATTTTTAGGATTGACTTTTGCCCATTCTTCTGCTTCTTTGACCATGCCTGCAGCATCGGTCGAAATAACTTCAACCGAAATCGGACCATCGACAATCTTGGTAATTTCGGTTACGCATTCCTTGATTTCCCGACCGGTCTTGGCAACCAGAGAAGGGTTGGTGGTAACGCCGTCAAGAATGCCCCAACTTTCTACTTCTTTGATTTCCTTAACATCCGCCGAGTCAATAAATATTTTCATACTGCCTCCTGTAAAAGGGTATTTAATTATTGATTGTTATTGGCAAACAAAACTTAATACGATTAAAAAAGAACAACACAAACAAGGGTTTTTTACGGGATACACCATTGTTTGACATTCAGTAAATTATAATAAAAAAGATAGTTTTGTAAAGGGGGAGAAAGACACCTTTGAGATATTGACAATCTAAAGTGACTGACTTAAGATTAATTGTATGTGGTTAAGATTTCTTGGGATAATGTTTATCGCATATCTAATGGTTACTGGCTGCGTAAGAAATACAGATTATCAAAGTGCATCAGTTGTATCAATCGTACAACCACAAGATACAATAATTTCTGGTCAATCAATACAACCAGTTATTAATCTTTCATATGTTGGAATATCGAATAATTCAACGGTTTGTACACTGAGTGTTCGAATCTGGCGTTATAAGGTCAAAATGGACAGCCTTGGTTTTATTTCTATGGATACAATACAATCGATAGTCGAATACGATACATTCGTTGTCTCGACGATTACCACTGGTATAAATTCAATGAGATTACCCGCATGGTGTCCGTTTTGGTCGGATATTTATTTGATTGGCCAACACCATAAGGTCGAGGTGATCGCTCATATTGTTAACGGTCTGCATCGTATAAACAATATCCTTCTTGATAATTTCATTGTAAAAGCTCGAAACTATGACCTTCAGGTAAATTATGTTGGCTTGTTTAATGGGAATGATGTTATATTCGATGATACGATCAGCATCGGAGTACCATATAGACCAGTGTCAAATGTCTCCAATTCGCCATTAGGTCCAACCGTAACATTTAGGTCCTGGTATAAGATTCTTCGTCTACTAAGCAGTATAGTTGTATATTCCCGATACTTAGATGGAACCTTGCAACCAGGGCAGGACACATGTATTTACTATCAGTCTGGTTGGGCTACATATGATACTGGATTCTACAAAGTTACGAACTGGATTGAAACAAGGGGTGTTGATTCGATTCCTGGTAATAGTCTTATGGACCGATACTTCTATGCTAAGCCAACAAAAAGGTGAAGAAGTAGTGTACAGCATAAAGTGTCAGAAAAACTATATGCGAATCAAAATAATCGGAATAATATTTGTCGAATACTGATTTGCCTACCGGTGTTTATTTTATTCGTTTAAAGCAAGGTTCAGAACAGGTTGTCGAAAGAATTGTCATTGTAAAATAGATTGTAACTGTAGTGTTTTAAGATTGATTTTCTTTATTGGTTAGGACTTCGATAATCTGGTTCTGAGGAACCTGTTTCTGGGTTCGTTTGACTAAGTTTTTCACGGTATATATCTGCTTTTTTACTTCTTCAGAACCAATAATAATCACATATTCACAGGCTAAATTATCCGCGATACCAAGACCAGCCCTGAGATTTTTATCAGGGTTATTTAATAAAGCCGGAATATTGGCATTGCGAAGTAATCTTAACAGTTCTTTTCCCTGCTTTTGTATCGATGGGTCTAATGGTATTATATAGACCGCTTTTCTAATTGGTCTAGGGGTACCAAGTGCCAGCATTATTCGTTCCAAGCCTAATGCAAAGCCAATTGCCGGGGTTTTGGGTCCGCCAAAATCTTCTACCAAATTGTCATATCTTCCGCCGCCGCCAAGACTATCCTGTGCGCCTAATTCACTGCTACTTGAGACAAACTCAAAAGCAGTACGCGTATAGTAATCAAGACCTCGTACCATCATTTTATTCAGCTCGAATGGTATTTTCCGCTCGACCAGTTCATTGAGCACACTTTGAAAATGCTGTTGGCAATCAAAGCAGAGATAGTCGACAATTTTTGGCGCATTGATATATAATTCCTGACAGGTCGCTTCTTTACAATCAAAGATTCTCATTGGGTTTCGCTCAGCGCGACCTTTACAATCATCGCAAATCTTGGCTTTGTTTCGTTCAAGGAATAAACCGAGTTCGGTTCGATGTTTGGGTCGGCAGACCGCACAGCCAACACTATTTACCTTAGTAATTACATCCTTAAGCCCAAGACCGGTAAAAAACCTTGAGCCAATTTCGATTATTTCGACATCGATATCTGGTCCTATCTCACCAACTGCTTCAACACCCAGCTGATAAAATTCGCGATAACGACCCTTTTGTGGGCGTTCATAACGAAACATTGGTCCGATATAAAACATTCGGACGGGCAGTTTAAGATTATACTGCAAAACCGCGCGGACAATACCGGGTGTGCCTTCTGGACGCAAAGTTATATCCCGACCGCCCTTATCAATAAATTGATAAATCTGTTTTGTAATAATGTCGGTAGTAAGCCCGGTCGAGCGCAAGAATAGTTCAGTATGTTCGAAAGTAGGGGTGACGATTTCGGAAAAACCATAAAGCCCGACCGTCTCGCGGAAGCGGGTCTCAACTAAATGTTTTTGACCGCTTTGCAGGGGCAAAAAATCCTGAGTTCCTTTTGGATTAGAAATAATCATTTATTTATTTTCAGCCACAGATATACACTGATAAAAACTTTTTTCTAATATCTATATTCATTAATAGCTTATCCTCTTGTTTTACGCACAAGCACCCATAAACTTGTGCCAATTATTATCCCTATCATATTAGTACTAAAATCAAATATATCCGGAAACCGACCGGGAATAAATTTCTGCAAAACTTCAGTTAATGCCGCCAAAATACCAGTATAGAGGAGAGACCACAAAGAAATTGCCATTTGGGTAAAAAATCCCAGCACACCAAAGACCGAGAAATGTATTAACTTATCCCACCCCGCTGTCTTCTGCTGTAGTGTCTTGGACATCGGAATTAAGGTGACAATGAGCACAATCACGCTGATATATATGAATAGTGGTATCTTTCTGAAGTCCGTAAATTCTCCTTTCGTTTAGTTCATCAAATTAATTCAAAATTTACCGCCAATCATTTTACTACAAATCACCAACTTGTCAATAAGTTAGCATATCAAGATGCTTTAATTATGGTCAATTAAGTAATAATGCTATTGACAATACTCAGATTTTATATTAAAATGACTGACTGGTCAGTTTAACCCGACCAGTTAATCAGATTGTCAGGATTTTTCAATTAATTCAAACTGGCAATCATATTTTTTATGAAAAATAATAAAGAAACAAAAATATTACAAGCGGCCGAAAAAGTCTTTTTCAGCAAGGGATTTTTCCCGGCACGGATGGAAGATATTGCGGACGAGGCCGGGGTTGCCAAGGGAACCCTTTATCTTTATTTTAAAGATAAAACAAGCATCTATGTTCATCTGATGAGTTACCGATTAGAAGTAGCGGTTAACGTATTAGAATCGATGCAGCATGCGAAGACGAGCGCAACGGAAAAGCTTGAAAAAATATTTGATGGCTGGGCGCACTATTATTCACAGGCTAAAGGGATGACATCATTCATATCAATTGAGAATATTAACCTGACCACTGAAATTATGAAGGAAATGGAGAACCAGATAAAACCGAAAATGTTCAAGTTCATTGATAATATTGCGCGGATTATTAAAACCGGTATTGTTAATCACGAATTTAAGAAAGTAAATCCACAGGTAGCATCAATTTTCTTCTTGAACACGGTTCGGGTAGTTCAGGTATCGCATTTGTATAAAATTAATGTGAAAGACGGACAGGAGATGATAAAAGAAATGTTTTTCAATGGTATTAAATTAAATAAGAAGGAGTCGAAACGATGAAAAAAATAAAAAAACCTATATTATACTTGACAATATTTTTTGTGCTGTTGGGTATCGCAAAAGCATCAGGAGATACATTGTATCTTAAGCTGGATGATGCGATAAATTTGGCGTTGCAGAATAATAAATCGGTTCTAATTGCTCAAGAGAAACTGAACGAAAAATCAGCATCGTTAAAGGCAACATTCGGTTCGTTTTTGCCGCAAATCAACCTGTCCGGTACTTATACGAGACTTGCCAATGCTCAGAACCTTTTGCTGCCGTTCCCGACAAGTTTTGGTAATGTGCAGTATCCGGTTTATGATATGTCGGGTAATATAATTGGGTACACGGATAGCATTCCGGTGATGGGTGTTCTGTTCGAAACAATACCAATGTCACAGCATAACAATTATGATTTACGCGCGAGCGCCACCCAAACACTATTTACCTGGGGTAAACTTCTGAACGCATATAAAATCAGCGGGCTCACCTACGATATAGAAAAAGAGAATTACCGGAAGGCAAAAGAAGATTTAACGCTGCAGGTTACGCAGGCGTTTTACCAGACAATGCTTGCGGACCGGGGTGTTGCTTTGATGCACGAGGCGTATGCGCAGATGCAAAAGCATATTGACCAAATTGATAAACTCTATAAAAGCGGTATGGTGACCAATCTTGATTTACTGCGCGCCAAGGTGCAACTGGCTAATATTCGGACGCAGGTGATTCGGATTGAAAACGCACACAACCTTACTTATACTGCTTTGAAATCGGTATTAAGTATTAATGATGAGACACCGGTTGTGCTTCAAGACACATTTTCTTTTTCACCAACCGTCTTGAATCTGGATAGTGCGATAAGTACCGCATTGAGCGACCGAGCCGAGATAAAGAATATGCGCCGGACCGTCAGTATCGCTAATCGGGCATTACGGATACAAAAGACCGCAAATCTGCCCAATGTTTTTACCGCATTTAATTACGATTACAAAAAACCTGTAGGTCTTGGTTCAGCGTCATGGGGTCAAGACTGGAACGTGACCTTAGGCGCCTCAATGCCATTTTTTACCGGTGGTGCAAACCTGTTTAAAGCCAAGCAGGTTAAAGCACAATTAAAACAAGCAAAACTCGGTTTAGCGATGCTTGAAGACGGAATTACCTTGGATGTTAAAAGCGCCTACTTTAATCTTGAACAGGAAAAGCAGATTCTGTCCTATCAGGGTGAAAATGTTCAGACCGCGCAGCAGGCTTTAAATTTAGCGGAACAAAGATATAATAATGGTCAGATCACCAACCTTGAGTACATGGATATCCAGCTTGCTTTTACTCAAGCCAAGTTTGACCGCCTGACATCAATATCAAATTGTATAATCGCCCAGGTAAAATTATTAAACGCTCTGGGTAAATAACAGGAGGAAAAAGTGATTAGTATAAATAAGAAATATAACCTATTTAAAGGAATATTGATATCCATTACAATTGGACTCGTAATTTCGACCTTATCAATTAGCTGTCAGAACCGAAAAGGTAAAAATATTGAAACCAGAATCAACCAGACCGTCGCAGTTATAACGGTCGGTCGTCATATCGTTAACCGGTCAGTCGAATTATTCGGTTCGGTTTATGGCGATTTACAGGTTACGGTTTCACCGAAAATTGCCGGACAGGTTATACAAATCAAGAAACCCGAAGGTTCGACAGTCAGTCAGGGTGATACAATTCTGTATATTCTTAATGATATTCCGGGAATGGATTATCAACCAGGACCGGTTCTATCACCAATTTCCGGAACAGTCGGGAAAGTTAATGTTGAGGTCGGGCAAAATGTCTCGCCCGCGACAACCATTGCGACTATTTCTAATTATTCGAATAATGTAAGAGTTAAAGCGCCGATATCAGACCAGGACCTTCCGTATGTCAAAAAAGGCGCCAATGCTGAAATCAGTATAACCGCTCTGCCGGGCTTGGTTTTTCAGGGCAGAGTCAGTAATGTTTCGACCGTTGTTGACCAGATGTCCGGTTCAGCGACCGTTGAAATTACAATTCCGAATCTTGACCATAAATTAATCCCAGGAATGGCAGCAAGTGCGAAATTAACCCTGGAACAGAAAAACGATGTGATTGCTTTGCCGACTGCCGCGTTGTTTACCGATGGTTCACAAAAAGTTTTAGTGGTTCAAGACGGCGTTGCACATCTAAAAGAAGTTAAACTTGGTTTGATTGGTAATGATTATGCCGAAGTATTATCGGGTCTTGCCGGCGGTGAAAAAGTCATCACAGTCGGTAAAGAAAGGGTCTCGGATGGCGATAAGGTCAAGACGATTGAGGAGAGTGTCGAATGAAACTTGCAGACAGTTCGATTAATAAACCAGTAACAACATTCATGATTGCGATTGCGCTCATGCTGTTCGGGATTATTGGTGCGACGCGTATGAATGTTGATATTTACCCCAATATAACTTTGCCGACGATTATGATTGCGACGGTATATCCGGGTGCTGGACCATATGAAGTCGAGACAAAAGTGACGAACATATTGGAAAAACAGCTGGGTACGACCCCAAATTTGAGTGATATAACGTCACGCTCCGCGGAAAATATCTCGGTGATAACAATGCAAATGACATGGGGAAGTAATTTAGATGTCGCATCTTCGGATATTCGCGACCGACTCGACCAAGCGGTAGGTGCGATGCCGGATGAAGTGCAGAAGCCGTTTGTCTTAAAACTCAACTCATCAATGATGCCAATTTTCAGTATGACCTTGTCGGGTAAGATTCCAGTGACTGAGTTAAGTGATATTGCAGATGATGTTTCAAAAACTTTGCAGCGGGTACCAGGTGTTGCGGCGGTTGCAGTTATGGGTAGCCGAATGCGTCAAGTGCAGATAACGGTTGACCAGCGGGAATTGACTCAAGCAGGTATAACTTTAGACCAGTTTGCCATGATGTTACAAGCACAAAATTTAAATTATCCGGTCGGTTCGGTTTCGACCAAAGAACAGAAGTATCTCTTGCGCCTGATGGGTCAGTATGACAACTTGGAACAGATTCGTAATACGGTAATCGGCAATAAAGGTTTTACACCGATATTAGTAAAACAGGTTGCGGACGTGAACTGGGCACCGGAAGAAGAAAAGAACTTTGTGCGGATTAATAATACCAGCACAATTTATATGTATGTCCAGCGAAGACCCGATGCGAATACAATTAAAGTTGCTAATGCGGTACAAGGCGAGATGGAAAAGGTGAAACAGACCCTGCCTTCGTCAATCAATTTCAATCTGTTCTGGGATAACTCGGAATCGATTAAAACCTCAGTAAATGATGTTATTAAGAATTTACTGATCGGCGGTATTCTGGCTATCTTGATTATTTTCGTATTTTTACGCCGCTTCCGTGCCACGATGTTTGTTGCATTTGCAATACCAGTATCAATATTATTCGCCTTATTTTTTATGTATATCTTTGGTTTTTCAATTAATATTCTATCCATGTCTGGTTTAGCGGTTGCAATCGGTATGATTGTGGATGATGCGATTGTCGTGTTTGAGAGTATCTTCCGACACCGCGAGTGGGGAGATGATGATATGAAAGCCGCGAGTGTCGGCACTTCGGAAGTCGGTATGGCAGTGGTCGCATCAACCTTAACAACACTAGCTGTGTTCTTTCCATTGCTGCTCTTGCATGGTTTTATGCAGATTTTCTTCCGAGAACTATCCTGGGTTATCATCTTTTCTATGACCGCTTCCTTAGGCGTGGCGGTAACCTTGGTGCCAATGCTCACCAGCCGCTATTTAAAACTTCCACCACCCGGCACTGAAGAAAAAGGTTTTATGGGCTGGTCCGAACGGATGTATAAAAGAGTGGAAGAATTCTATGGACGGACAATCGGCTGGGGCCTTCGGCATCGTAAACTGGTATTCTGGTGTACAATCGGAATTTTTATCATTACTTTAATGATGGTGCCAATGCTAAAAACCGAGTTTATGCCCGAAGAAACAAGCCGTCTTAGGGATTTGACGCTTGAAATGCCAATTGGTACTAATCTGGTGGTGACCAACCAAGCGGTAAGTAATTTAGAAAAGTATGTTTTGGCTAAATGGTCGTCGGAATTAGATGGTATGCTCACACAGGTTGGTGAGGCAACGTCAGTTTATACTCAGGTGTTTGGTCAAGCAAGAACCAATACTGGCACACTTGATATTTTGGTCAAAAAACATTCTAAATACACGGCTCTGCAAATTGAACAGGATATTCGCAAGAAGGCGGTCGATATACCAGGTTTAGTAGTTCGAGCTAGCCGAAGCCGTAGCATGTCGGCATTCTTTGCAAGCGGTGCTCCAATTCAAGTCGATATTCTGGGTGATGATGTTCAAACCGGTGATTCATTAGCCAATTTGATAATCAGTAAAATTGGTACAATTCCGGGTATTGTCGACTTACAATCAAGCCGGGAAAAGGGTGACCCGGAAATTCAGATGGTGGTTGACCGGGTTAAAGCCGCAGGTTATGGTCTCTCGCCATACCAGATCGGCAGCGCACTTCGAACTCAGTTGGAAGGAAATGCGGTAACTAAATATCGAATCAGCGGTAAAGAATATGATATTTTAATCCGTCTGCGCGAAGACCAACGAAACGAAATATCCCGAGTTTTGAGCACGACGATTACCGGACCAGTGGGACCGGTGCTTCTCAAAAATGTCGTAAGCGTTATCAACGGGACCAGTCCATTAGAAATTGCACATAAAAATACCGGCAGAATTGTTAGTGTCACTGGTAATGTTGTCGGACAGTCAGCCGGACGATTAGCAGCAAAAGTGAAAACCGCAATCCGGGACATATCCGCACCCGGTTTTGAAATTAAGGCTGCGGGTTCTTATGCGGATATGATGAAATCATTCAAAGACCTTGGTTTTGTTACTTTAATCGCGATTGTGCTGGTTTTTATGGTGATGGCGTCGCAATTCGAATCGATTCGCGAACCGTTCATTATTCTGTTTACAATTCCTTTAGCCGTGATTGGTGTGATATGGATGTTACTTATCACGGGTACTCCACTTTCTCTGATTTCCGGTATGGGTGTTTTGATTCTGGTCGGGGTGGTCACTAAAAATGGTATCGTATATATTGATTATTGTAACCAGCTGCGACGGAGAGAAAGTATGGAACTAGAACAGGCAGCAAAACGTGCTGGTCAAATCCGAATGCGACCGATTATTATGACCGCTTTAACGACGATGTTCGGTCTGATTCCATTAGCCCTGAAATTAGGTGAAGGCTCTGAAATGTGGTCACCATTAGGTCGGGCAGTAATTGGCGGACTATTTGTTTCAACCTTCTTGACTTTGATATTTATTCCAGTGATGTATGTGACATTCGAACGTGCCGCGGAAAAACGAAGATTGAAAAGAACACAAAAAGCATAAAAAATACTTAAACTTGAGCGGAGCGAAGAATTATATATTCGCTCCGCTTTTATTTTGGCATTGTTGACATTAATATTTTTTACAATTAGGATAGTTTAATGAAGTTCAAGTTATTATTTATCGCTATTATCTGCCTCGGATTATCCTGCACAAAATCCAAACAAATAACTTATGAATACGACGATTTTATCTTTGGAAGTTATATCAGGATAAAAATTGTAGCAGATGATTCAATAAAAGTACGACAATCGGTTGATAAAGCGATGCAAACATTGAAACATATCGATTCAATCGCATCGGTTTTTAATCCTAAAAGCGAATTATCACAGATAAACAAGAATAAAGCAGGTAAAATGTCGTCGGATTTAAAGACATTGATAGTCAAATCAATTGATGTTTCGGATAAATCTAATGGCGCTTTTGATATTACAATTGGTCCGGCAATGAAAACATGGGGATTCTATGATACAAATCAAATATCAAAGATTGAAAATCAAAAATTAGAAGATATTATCGGATATAAGAAAATTCTAATTAAAGATGATTCGATATTTCTAAAACAAGGCATGGCAATTGATTTGGGCGGAATTGCAGTTGGCTATGCAATTGACAAAGCGGTTGATGTTTTAAAATCAGAAGGGGTTAAATCTGGTCTTATTGATGCGGGAGGGGATATTGCGGTCTTCGGAGACAATACATATAAAATTGGTGTCAAGAATCCAGCCGGCAAAGGTTTGGTTAAGACTTTTGTATTGAAAAATCAGGCAATTACGACATCGGGAAATTATGAAAAGTTTATTGAAAAGGATAATAGGAAATATACCCATATTATTAACCCAAAAACCGGACAACCGATTAGCGATAGCGCGATCGCTCTTTCCAGCGTGACAATTATTGCCAATAAATGCGTTGATGCGGATGCATATGCGACTGCGGTGTTTGTTTTAGGTCTTGAGGATGGACAAAAACTAATTCGTAAGTTAGGATATCAAGGTATCTTAATAACAAATAATGGAAAAATGATAGAAGTGAAATGAAAGAAGCAAGATATTATAAACAGATAACCAAGGCGGGAAAAGAATTGCTGAAGTGTGAGATTTGTCCGAATTATTGCGTTATTGCTGAAGATAAGGTCGGTATTTGCTTGGGCAGGAAGAATATCAAAGGCAAGTTATATGCGATAAATTATGGCGAAGTAGTTTCAATTGCAATGGACCCGATTGAAAAGAAACCTTTGTATCACTATTTCCCTGGCGCGCCAATCTTCTCAGTTGCCACTTATGGGTGTAATCTACAATGTCCATTCTGCCAGAACTGGGAAATCTCTCAGGAGAAAGCAGAGAGCAAGTTTTATAAACCAGATGAATTAGTAGAACTCGCATTAAAGTATCCGACGATCGGCATCGCTTACACTTTTACTGAGCCGTTAATCTGGTTTGAGTATTTACTGGAAGTAATGAAAATCGCACGGCAGGAAGGTCTGAAAAATGTGCTGGTGACCAATGGGATGATTAATCCCGAACCTTTAAACGAACTCTTACCTTTGATTGATGCATTGAATATTGACTTGAAATCAATCAGCGAGAAGTTTTATAAGGATTTTATCAAGGGTGATTTGAAGAGCGTGAAACATACAATCGAGACGACTAAGAAAACCTGCCATGTTGAATTGACCAATCTTGTAATTCCGACCAAGAATGATTCGAAACAGGATATTCAGGGTTTGGTTGATTATTGCGCAAGTCTGGGCAGAGACACGGTGCTTCATTTCACGCGGTATTTTCCTTATTACAAAGTAGATATTCCCTTGACATCAGAAGAAACATTGAAAATGGCTCTAGAAATTGCCAAAGAAAAATTGGATTATGTCTATTTTGGGAATATCGGCGGATATGATAACAGCACTTATTGCCCGAATTGCCACAACATGATTGTTAACCGCGGTTACTTTAACACGATTGTGACCGGGCTTAAAGATAATAATATCTGCAATAAATGCGGAAATAAGATTTACGGAGTATATGATAAAGAGTGAGCTTGAATGAAAGAACAGTTGACATTTAGGAAGTTATAACTTAATATGATTACCACAAAATGAGACGAAGCATCGGATTAATAATTCTGATTATTGTTGTCAGCGCGGTGCTTGGTTCAGCATTGTCTTATGTTTTGTCCGGTGTGTTTCCGACCGGTCCGGTTTCAAATCTTTTCTTTAAAGTACTCCAATTCGGGATTCCGCAGTTCACTTTAAACTTAGGATTTCTGACACTGACGTTTGGAATCTCATTAGCAATAACCGGTCTGACCGTTTTATTTGTAATCTTAGCATTAATCCTCTTAAATAGATTTTAGTAGTTCTATCTAGAAATTCCTAATTTAATCTTTCAATCTTTTAATCTTAGAATATTGGAATTGTCTCGTGGGGCTTTGACCTACTATGTTACTTACTCGGTAATCCAGTAGGTCGTCTATCGGGCAACCTACCAGGTGACCTAGGGGACAGTCTAGTAGACAGCCTGGGGGTTAGCCTACCAGGTCACCTGCTATATCACCTAACCCATTAGCCAGTAGTTCACTTACCCGATCATCTACCAGATTATCTACTGAGCTACCTACTCGATTACCTACTCTATTACCTGGTAGGTTACCTGCTAGATCAAGCAGGGCTATGACTTAGAAATTTTGGATTCAAAAAGAACAGGTCCGATTATGTTCTATTGTATTGACAAACACAGCGGTTTCCATAAAATCAATATGAAGGATAATCGTTTATGCGCCAAAGAGGTATAATATTATGTACCCTAGTTGTTCTTTTTAGTTTCGCTTCTGCTCGCGATTGGCCAACACTACAATTTTTAAATTTCTGGCCTAGTGCCCGTGCAACTGGTTTAGCTGGATGTTTTACTGGTATTACCGATGATGCTTATACTGCATATTACAATCCAGCCGGCTTGCCATTTCTACAAAAGCAAATGGTTGCTTCCACTTATAACCCATACATTCCTGGTTTCTATCCCGATATGTATTATCTCAACATAAGTTATAGTGCTCCTTTAAAGAATAACCAAGGCTTTGGTATATTCTTGCCTTATTATACTGATGGAACTTTCGATTTTACCGATGTTAATGGAAATTATATTGATGTTCGCCGAAGTTATGCGTTTGCGGTTGTTGGGGCATATGGCAACCAAATAAAAAAGAATTTAAGTGTTGGCGGAACTGCTAAACTGGTTTATTTCCGAGGATATCCTACTTGGAATTATTGGTGGGAGAATGATTGCGGATATGATATACCATGTGGTCCTGGCGCATGCTTTGCCGTGGATTTTGGATTGCTGTATAAACCTGTCTCGCGATTAAATGTTGGTTTTACTATCCAAAATTTCGGAACAAGAGCTAACTCGCCGGGGTCCGGCGAAAGTCAACCTCTACCATTTCAATCTCGGCTTGGGATAAAATATGGGCCATTGGCCAAAAACAAAACTAAAACACTTATAACGGCAGAGTTGACTAAAAACTTAGTCGGTATATTTTACGACCCCGCTAATTCCCTAACATTTCTTGAACAACTGAATTACGAACTAAAAGATATATATAAAAGTGTCGGTACGGAATTCTCGGTACACGATATAGTTTATTTAAGGCTTGGTTATTTTGAAGACATAATTAATGATATGGGCGGACTGCTTGTTCTTTGTAATGACCGAGTTGATCACGTCAGTATTTTTGAATATCTTTTTAATAGCAAAGTCCGTGGTAGTAAAATTTATAAAGTCGGATTAACTTATAGTATCGGCATTACCTATAAAAATGCTTCAGTCGATATTGGAACTGACCAGTACATTTACGATTTTGACACATCCAACTGGAAATTTACTCTTTCATATCAATTTTAATCATTTGAATTGATAATGGGACAGTTATCTTTTTAATTATTAGAGGTATTTATCTTTTCTTTTGAGCTTCGTAAGCTCGGGTAGGAATACCGGTTTGTTCCTGAATTAAATTAGCAAGACGGTGTAATTCTTCGTTACTTATCATTTTTATGCCAGCGACTGCAACCGGTCGGTCAGTGGAATAAACCTGAATCTTCTGCGGTTTGATTCTTTTGATTGCCTTAAGCCACTGGTCAAATATTTCACCTTGGTAATTCTGGATTATACCGTCAACAAAAACGGTCTGGATTGTAATCGGCAGAACTGCGGATAGTTTCTCAAGACCAGCAATAATATCTGCTATTTTCAAATCAGAACTTGCATCATTCATTATCATAAAACTTTTCTGGTCAGCGCAGTCGAGCTTAAATATACGGTTCTCAATTAACGATAAAGTATCGATATCAACATCACTGGCTAAACAAGATGAGTTGCTCAACAGAGTCAGCGGAACATCATGGCGGTATTTATCTCTTAATTCGCTGATTTTACGCACGATTTCGGGAAAATCAGGATGAACCATCGGCTCGCCATTGCCCGAAAATGTTATGTAGTCAAATTCAACCGAGCTTTTCAACACCTGTTCAACCGCATTGATTACTTCATCGACCTTTGGTAGGTCAGCGCGGTTCGGTTTGGAAGTTTTGTCAGAAGTCCTGCCATATTGACAATACGCACAGTCAAAACTGCAGATTTTTTTGGTGTCAGGGAAAAGATTGATACCTAATGAGCGTCCGAGCCGTTTGGAATTGACCGGACCATAGATTATTCCTTTTTGTAAGGGGAGTAAGTTACTCACCGATTAAAACAACAACCTTACATTGTTCTAAGTTTTTCAGGTTATACTGGGAGCTATGCATCATCTTGGCTGACGCGTCAGATATGATAATGTCGGTCTTGTTTAAGCCAGAACTCTTTAACGCGGTGATGCGCAAAGGATTAAACCCAAGCCGTTCATTATTAAATGCCTGGTCTAATGAGTTGACATAGCTTACTAATCCCTGATTAACGACATACATTGAATCAGCAAAACTGAGACCGTAAGCTTCTTTACCCTCTTCAGTAAATACTTTTAAAAATAAGGTTGGATTTAAGGTAATATCACGGGCATCGATAAGAACACCGGTGTATTCAGGAGTTAGTTCATTTTCCAGAGGAATTAGTTTGGTGCCGGCTGGTGCCGCTAAATTTTCGGGCCATAATTGATGACAGGTTGGACAGCATAATGTTGCAATGGGAATGCCGCCACCGGTACCGGGTATAAGCGTTTTAATGATTTGGCCGGTTATCGGGATTTCATAATCATTGATGGTCGAGCCATTAGAAAGAAAATGATAATCGGATTGTCTGGTATTTATATTAATCCGGCTAAACTGCTTGGATATCTTGCTGTTTTCTGCTAAATAATCTTCAACAGTTCGGTTGGCATCAAATAAGGCGTTTTTTATTATGATCCTGGCCTGGTCGGAAATTTGTGCAAGTGAAACATTGCTCTCTTTGATTTCAATTTTTACGGTCCAGCTGTTAAAATCTATTGAATCACCATAACATAGAATAAAACAGAACAAGACACTAAATAATAGTATTTTTTTCATAGTCAAATATATCCTTTCCCAAAAACTCTAAGACTTGCGATTTTCAAAAGCGGGCGACGGGTCTCGAACCCGCTACCTCGAGCTTGGGAAGCTCGCGCTCTACCAGGTGAGCTACGCCCGCATAATGCTTGATTTTAACACAATTCATAAGCTTGTCAATAGGTATTGACTTCATAGTTATTAGAATTATTATCTCGTATGCCAATTTACCCTTCAGATGAGCGAGTCAATCAGTTTATCACATATTTACATCAGGAAAAAGGGTTCTCCAGCCATACCGTCAGGGCATACCAGATTGATTTGGGCCAATTTTTAGAATATCTGCTCGACCGTAAAGACCGGATGGATATTTCAATGGTAAAAAAAGACAGTGTCAGGGATTTTGTCGGATATCTCTTAACCCACGGATACGAAAGAAGTTCAGTTGCCCGTAAACTTTCCAGTCTTAAGTCGTTGTATAAATTTCTCAATCGCCGGAAAATCATTGCTACTAACCCGGTTCGTGCAGTCAAAACACCCAAAATAACAAAGCGGTTGCCTGGTTTTCTGACTCAATATCAAACCCAGAAAATAATGAATTTCTCGGGAACGGATGAAAGTTCTTTAAGAAACCGGACAATTATGGAAGTGTTATATGGTTCGGGCCTTAGAGCTTCTGAGTTAGTCGGACTGAACATAGATGATTTAGATTTTCATAACGAGGTTATTTTAGTCAAAGGTAAAGGCGGAAAAGAACGGATTGTGCCAATGGGCAGTTATGCTCAAAAAGCGGTTAAAGAATATCTGGCAATGCGAAAGCATAAAGACAATCCGGCGATATTCTTAAATCTACAGGGTAAAAGATTAACCACACGGTCAGTGCAAACGATTGTTAAGCGACTGGTCTCAAGAATTGCGGATGCAAGTCATACCAATCCGCACACATTAAGACATTCTTTTGCCACGCACCTGTTAGAGCGGGGCGCGGACTTAAGAGCGGTTCAAGAACTTTTGGGTCACAGCTCTTTATCTGCAACTCAAATTTATACCCATCTTTCCGTAGAGCGGTTGAAAAAGATATACGACAAAGCTCATCCTAGGGCCGAAGAATCTTGAGGCCTAAAGCAAGGAGCACAGAGTAAAATTATACTTGACAACTATAACGTTTTTTATAGAATGAAGGTAAGTATCGCTTTGCTAACATTATATTCTTTATAGTGTCGGCAAAAAATAAGCGAAGAGGAGGAGTAATGATACAAATTGTATTAGTATTACTAACGGCACTTAACGGGCCGATCGTCGCACCACAATATACACCATATGGCGCAGGCGGTCCAGATGCCTATGGTTACCGCTGGATTGACAGTGACACAACCGGTCCATCAAATGTGCCGACTTTT
>CAIPLT010000031.1 GCA_903865935.1 Caldifarciminota bacterium | reverse complement strand
TGTGACCGAAACACTGTAAATGCTGTAAGTCCTGTAAATCCTGTAAAAGGCTCAACGCCTTGATTCACAGGACATTGAGCCTAAGTTACAGAATAACAAAATGTTGGGGAAAGTGGTCTTTTAAGATTATGAGTCAGCTGCTCTAACCAACTGAGCTACGGACCCGCCTTACTGTTTCAATATGTTACAGAAATCGCCATTATTGTCAACCCCTGTTTGTGACCAATTTGTGACCAATGTATTGGACTTTTTACCAAGCAAATTCACCACTTCTTTTAAATGACCTGCCGGCAATTGGTTATTATGTAAACTAAGTTATTATTAAGAAATGAGAAAGTTAAGTTAAGTCGACAAGTAACTCATTTGGCTTTGCGTGTCTCTATCGCCATTTATTATCTGGGTTATTCTCTTTAAATATTTGCTCTTTTTGTCTAGCTAATTTCTAAGTTATTACTGTTTTTTGTTAATTCGTTGATTCAATTAGTTTTCTAATTGAACAATACCAGTTTGGTAGTTATATGATAAATGAAATCTGTTTAAAATATCTCGACCTATTACTGATGGAACTCTTAATATACGTGAAATTTCTGGTGCGGGAAGTTTCACTAAATCATGTTGAACTACGCACAAATTCTGTTGCAAAGTAAAGGTTCCATTATCAGAATTAAAAATAAACTTAACGTCTCTAACAATAAATGCACGCACACTACCACCAATACCGACAACAGGTGTTGATAATGGTTCTAAAGTAGCAGTGGGAATTTTTAAGAGCATGGCATCTCGGTCAAGAATAGTTGATAAGGATGCACCGGTATCAGCAAGGAACATTAAGTCTCCTTGAAAATTTGTTGATTCGATTCGAACCGCAAAATATGGAGCATCGCTAATAAAACGTCCTTGTATTATCACAAAATCATTCCAAGGGGTTCGCGAGTAACGAATTCAACTACAGTGTGGGCTGAGTCGGTAAGTTTAGATAATAGTCCATTAAAATCAGGGTCGCTTGCAATGACAATACTATTCTTAATAGCAATCCATTGGTCTGTGTAGTTCTTGACAAGTTTGTCAAAGTTCTCATTTAACCATACATAGTCGTTTTGAATGGACAGTAATTCCTTGATTTGTTGATTACCCATATAGTCTCCTATTCTCATATAATTATAAATCTAATTAAGATTTAAGTCAACTGCATCTTTATATGTCATTCTGGGCTTGGGTTAGAATCTCCAACCAATTTCAACAAATTTCAATGTTTCAGGCTTCAAGTTTCATGTTACAAGGTATTTTTTTTACTTCACACTTCACGATAAATGAAATTACCGATGAGGGTTGGTTGTAGGGTATTTAGCTAATCAAGAAAATATCATCTAGTCGAAGCTGTAATGGAAATGTTATTATGCTTAGAAACACCCACTGATGAATGTGTCACTATGAATCTTTCGCTTTAGGGGTTTAGATGTGCAAATTTGTGCCACAAGAGCAAAAAGGGGGATTAAAAGCGTGTGATTATTAGACAATCTTGCTTATTTTGGGTAATGAAAAGGGGATAAGAAATTGGCGAATGTGAGGTAATCATTTTTAATGCATAATCACTGCAGATACTTTGTTTTTTGTTGCTAGTGCAATTTTTTCTCGTCATCGTAAACACAATGTTATTTGTGTTGTAAATTAGTAATGATGTCAATTCATCCATGACTAAAAAATTTAACATTGACAAAAGTATTCGCGGTTATATAATCAGACGAAGTTGGTAAAGGTGTAACACAATGAACATCAGAAATAAAAAGACAGGAGGAAGTATGAGTAGTAAAATATTTTTAGGTTTAGTTATTTGTCTTTTGTCAGTTACAAGTATATTCGCACAAGGGAATATGGACTGGACACAGGCAACAGCCAATGCTGGATGGTCAGCAAGGGGTTATCACACTTCGGTTGTGTTTGATAATAAGATCTGGGTGATTGGTGGATATGATGGTGGTAGTATGAGAAATGATGTCTGGTATTCATCTGATGGAGTGAACTGGACTCAGGCAACTGCTAATGCGGGTTGGCCAGCAAGCGAATTCCACACTTCGGTCGTATTTGATAATAAGATTTGGGTCATGGGAGGACAAGATGCGAATGGTCTTCGAAATGATGTCTGGTATTCATCTGATGGAGTGAACTGGACACAAGCAACAGCTAATGCGGGATGGCCAGCAAGGGCAGCCCACACTTCGGTTGTGTTTGATAATAAGATTTGGGTGCTCGGAGGATATACTGGCGATGCTAACAACGATATTTGGTATTCTTCAGATGGTATAAGCTGGACACAGGCAACTGCCAATGCTGGTTGGTCAGCAAGGTGGCATCACACATCCGTGGTGTTTGATAATAAGATGTGGGTGATGGGAGGTTATTATTTTGATTGGGGCACAGACACTTATATTTATCTTAATGATGTCTGGTATTCATCAGATGGTGTGAACTGGACACAAGCAACTGCTAATGCTGGATGGCCAGCAAGGGAAGGCCACACTTCGGTTGTGTTTGATAATAAGATGTGGGTGATGGGTGGAGCTGATGCGTCCGCTTATAAAAACGATGT
>CAIPLT010000030.1 GCA_903865935.1 Caldifarciminota bacterium | reverse complement strand
ATTATAGACCCTTTGGGTCATTCAATAGAAATCTATCAAGCAACCGCTGATAAACTTCATCGCTTGCTTGTAAAAATTTATAAGAAAATAAATAATAATTGGAGGTAGAATGAATTACTTTTTAACTGAAGAGCAAAAATCAATTAAAAACTTGGCGCGCAGTCTTGCCGAACAATTAGTAAAACCGGTAAGGCAGCAATTAGACGAAAAGGGTGAATTTCCATATGAAATTATGAAGGAATTTTCCAAAGCCGGACTCCTTGGTATTTATATTCCTGAAGCTTATGGCGGTGCGGGTGGCGGGGTTTTCGAAATGTGTATGGTCGTGGAAGAAATATCACGTGTTTGTGGAGGTGTTGGTGTCTGTTATGCGGCCAATGGGCTTGCCGCTTATCCGATAATTCTTTCCGCCTCGGAAGAACAAAAGAAGAAATTTTTGCCTAAAATGGCATCGGGTGAATGGATTGGCGCATTCGGAATTACCGAACCTGAAGCCGGTTCTGATGCTTCGAGCATCAAGACAACCGCAATAAAAAATGGTGACCATTATGTCTTGAACGGTACGAAATGTTTTATCACCAATGGTGAAGTCGCTCACCTTTATACAATAATTGCCAATACTAATCCTGACCGGGGCAGTCGAGGATTATCGGCATTTATCGTGGAAAAAGGCACCCCTGGTTTCACATTTGGTAAACATGAAAACAAACTTGGCATTCGAGCTTCAGTAACTTGCGAGTTAATATTCCAGGACTGCAAAGTTCCGGTTGAGAATCGAATTGGTGCTGAAGGAACTGGTTTTATCACCGCAATGAGAACATTTGATCGAACCCGACCAGGTGTTGGTGCTCAGGCACTCGGCATTGCACAGGGTGCATTAGAAGCTGCAACCGAATACACGCAGAAAAGAGTGCAGTTTGGGGCACCAATCGCATCGCTTGAAGGTATTCAATTCCGATTAGCCGAAATGGCGACCAAAATTGAAGCAGCGCGTGCTTTGGTATATGCTGCCGCCCGTAATGCCGACTCCGGAGCAAAGGATATTGCAGGATTTTCGTCAATGGCTAAATTGTTTGCTTCTGATGTCGCAATGTATGCAACCATTGAAGCTATCCAGTTATTCGGTGGTTATGGCTATATGAAAGACTACCCAGTAGAAAAAATGATGCGCGATGCTAAAATTACTCAGATTTATGAAGGCACTAATGAAGTGCAAAGATTGGTTATTGCGCGTGAACTATTAAGAGGCAAATTATTTAACTGAGAGTACAAGATTTATTGTAACCAAAGTTAATTATTGAAAACCGACTAATACTATAGTATAATTCCTACTTAATGAAATCCGTTCTTAATTTTGTTTTATCCTGGATTCCGGTAATCGTAATTGTGCTATTGTTACGTGCATTTGTGGTTGAAGCATTTATGGTACCAACCCCATCAATGGAGACTACAATTATGACCGGAGATTTCCTGCTCGTAAATAAGTTTATCTTCGGAATTAAATTGCCATTCACTCAAAAAAATTTAATCCCTATCCGGAATCCAAAGCCCGGCGATATTATTGTTTTCCGCTACCACCTTGACCCCAACGAACCGGAACCCAAAGAAAATTATGTCCGATTATTTCCAAAAGCCGCACCATTATTACCGCTATATTGGAATAAAACCACCAATTTCTTTACCTGGTATGTGCCGCGTAATTTTGTCAAGCGCTGCATCGCAGTTGCCGGTGATACCGTCGAGGTACGTAATAAAAATCTATATGTCAATGGTAAATTGAGGTTCGAACCCTATGTTCAGCACATTGACCGACGAATATTCCCGCCACTAACATCAATCCCTTTAGACTATCAGCAGCAATGGGAACATGGAAAATTTGTTGAAACTCCGGATGGATATTTAATCAGAGATAATTTTGGTCCGGTAGTTGTACCAAATGGAACAGTCTTCGGTATGGGTGATAATCGTGACAACTCATCTGATGGCAGATTTTTCGGTCCAATTCCGCTGGGTAATATAAAAGGTAAACCAATGATCATCTATTTTTCCTCCAATGCGGCACCGAACTTAGCTCGCATTATCCTAAGCCCACGACAAATTGACTGGAGCCGTATCGGCTCAATCATCAAATAATCTTAAAAGTTCACTTTTTCTAAGTTTTCACAATTCTGTAATTTACAGGATTTACATGGTTTATGGCATTTTATACTGTTTCGGTCACAAATCGGTCATAAAACGACTATATCTTAAACGGTGCGCTTTATGAACGCTGCTTCAATGAATCCCTGCCCGTTCAGTCCTAAACTACAAACAACCTAATTAAACATTTAATCCTCCTAAATATCCTGAAAAACCTTTGGTTACAAACTGAATAAATATAGATTGATGCGAGGGTGTGATAAGAGGATGTGGTCAAGAACATTGAGGCTGAAAAAATAACTGTTTTATTATGAATAAGTTAGAGTGATTTTATATAAATCTTCTACTTGACAAATTATTCTTTTTTTATATATTTATGATGTATCGGATTTTTGAGGGTCATTTAGATAGGGTATTATTAAGGTTAAAATTATTTTGTTAAACTAATTTAGAACGGAGAGGATAAATTAGTTTTATTAAGGATAAGATATATTATAATACTCTATCATTTTCAGATAACACACAAACAATCCATAAAATTATCCAAACAAAACAATATTAAGTATTATTAAATGATACATCAAAGTGAGGCAAATAATCAAATAAAATTATTTGTATTAACAAGCATAATAAATAAAGTAAGAGTTACACAACTCTCAAATTAGGAAGGAGTAAATATGAGGTATAACAAAACATTAGTAATGGTCATAATGACCATCATTCCAATCGCAATTCTTGTCGCACAATCATCAATAATAGTAACACTAGCAACACCGTCATCAATGGCTAATCAAGGAGTTGAACATTATTGGAGATTATGGGTAAGTAATACGGGTTCACAAACAAAAAGAGGTATACTCGATGGAAATATCACAATACAACCTCAAAACGAATTAGTATTCCAGGCGCAGACTGATTCGGTTGATATTCTACCTGGGACAACAAGATTATTTACATACCGAACCGTCACCGTAGCAAGTTCTTGGGCCGCACCAAATTACCATCAACTCATTGCCCAAACCGGCGGGTTACCTCCAGTACCTGAAGGTCAAAGCTATAAATTTGAAGTATGCTTTCGAACGCAGGATACAAATACATGTAACAGCGTCCCTTTCGTAATACCTGATGTTGGTCAGTTACGGTTGACTTCACCTGATAACGGCAGCACAATTAATGTTTCGCAACGGAATTTCACCTGGACATACGAACCGACTCAAGCCGGAGTAACCTTCGAAATTAAGATAGTAAAAGTCCTTTCGGGTCAACCCCCAGAACAAGCAATGCTGGCAAATCAAATTTTTTATCATAAAAGTGATATCAATGTTCGTAACCTAACTTTACCGCTGAGTGCAAGACTTGACAAAGGTCAGAAATATGGCTGGGAGGTTATTGCCCGTTCGGGTAGTACGGAGATAGCTACAAGCCCAGTATTCGCTTTTTCTGTAGAAGTGGAAGATAAACTTAACCTGCCAACATTTGATCCTGCATGTACAGGGAATACTGGAGAATACACATTTACTATGTTAGTGCAGAACCCTTCTTCAAATACAACATCATTTACGGGATTTTCATTTGCAAATCCTTTTGGCACCATTTTTACCGGCAGTGTAATGGTAACAATCACTCAAGTCGTAAATTATCCCGCCCGTTTACCTGCGGCAACTAATATTCCAATTACAAATCAACCTCCTACAAGTTATCAAGATTTATCCTCCTGCAACATTCAATTAGCTACGAATGCTACCGTTACAGTCAAGGGGAAATTAAAATTCTTAAATGCTGACAGTAATCCACAACCAATTACTGGTATCCAGGTTTGGCTAAGAAATCAAACAGGAACTTCTCCAGCGACTTTCGATAGTACGAATGTTCCTTTTATAGTCTGCGGTTACAATTGCTGTAAGAACTTTATCAAGAAAGTTGACAATCTGACGGTAACTCAATCTAGCGCTGGTAAATATACTTTAAGCGGTTTGCTGACCGCCGGTCCACATCCAATTTGCAAAATACAAGCACGAATTGTTAATTTTTCCTACCTGCCAGTGTCAATTCCACCGGCAAGCAACTGTCCAAATTGTGTTTGGCCAAGCACGAAATTCGGAAACTTCGGACCACCGGTATCGATCGGGAGTTTAACACCACCTGCCACTTTGACTACGACCTCACCATTCAATTACAGCAGAGAATTTATCTGGCAAGGGACTCCCTTCAATGTTTCCAGCACACCCTTCGGCGTGTCTTTGCTTTTGCCAGATGCCAGCCCTCTTGGTGCGTGTTGCCAGGATACGATTAAAATGAGTATTAGATTTTTATTCACAGATACTTTGTGTAATACCTGCGATACCGTGATAAGCTTCTGGTTCACAAGAAACCCTTCTTTAGGCCCGACACATATAGTATATAATGAAGATTTTGACAATAACTCAAATGCCGGCTACGGTTTTAATTCACAAAAGCCAAATCCAAATCGAGGAGCAGCAAACAGGAATTCCCCGAATCCTTTAGGCAGAGCAACTCTGATTCTGCCAACGAGTACGCTCAATCCGGATAGTTCTTATTCCAGCATGCAGACAGAGCTGGCGCCGGATAAAATTCGATTAAATGAAGCGGGACTATCTTGTTATCCAACCAATAATTTAAGCGTGCCCAAAAGACATAATAAGAATCGACCAGGTAATACATGCTGCCTCCTTGCTACATTGATTCCTTTATCAATTTGTAGACGGAAACGGAGATCCCCAATGAAGAATATTAAAAAATATATATTCGTTGTATTGTTTTTTGTTTTCGCTGCATCAGCGGCAGCTACGGATTGTTGCCCAAAATTTTCACTCGTTGCCGATTTTCAACCTTGCGATAGCTGTGAATCGACAGACACAAACCTCAGTGCCTGTAAAAATATAACACATACCTATACGGTTTATCCTAACCTGACCGGCTACACATTTACTTGGATGATTTTCGGGGGCACCTCAACATCATACACCAGCAATCCTATGGCAATTACCTGGGGTAGTTCATCCCAGGGTTTTATACAGGTTATTATCAGCAATGCAGACGGGAGTTGTCGCGATGCCATTACAAAAAGAGTTTGTCTAATAGACGGTCCGACTGCTTCATTTAGTTTCTCACCCAACAGCCCTGTTTGTAAGGGGTCTGCTGTCCATTTCACCGACCATTCTGTTGGCGGCAGCAGATACTACTGGGACTTTGGAGATGGGTCCTTTTCCACCGATCAAAACCCCACGCATTCTTATACCGCTCAAGGCACTTATACGGTGGTGTTTACCGTATCTGTATCTACCGGTAGCGAAAGAGACTCCTGTCAATGCAGGGATGTCAAATCGGCCGAAATAACGGTAAGCCCTAAAACCGGCATTGATATATATGCGGACGATTGCCGAAAAATGTTCTGTGCCGGCGATATGGTAAGATATTGCACCAGCACTTCTGGTTGCACAAATTTAAACTGGGTGGTAAATGGCGGTAGAATTATTTCTGGGCAGGGAACAACCTGCATCTCTGTGGTTTGGGACCAACCAAGTACCTATCCTACCACCGTAACATTAACTGCAGACTGCCCGAACACCACATGCGGCAATTCAGCAACACTATTTGTACCGGTTTTGTATCCTACCTTACTGATACAGGGTCCCAATCCCGTTTGCTTCGGCTCTATATCAACCTATTCTTTGCCCGCATTGCCAGGTACTTTTTATCATTGGAAAGTCATAGGCGACGGATATATCATGGCCGCCGATAGTAATATTAATTTCATTAATGTAAACGCGACAGCCAGCGGCAGCTTTACAATTACCTGTAATTATAACAATCCGTATAGCGGTTGCGGTGGCTCATCAACTTTAGATGTGATAATTAAACCAAAATTCGCTATTGTCGGACCATTGACTGTTTGTACAGGAGACAATGCTTATTATAATGTAGTGAACATGGGAATCAATGATTTAAACGCTGGCTGGACGGTTACGACAGCAACGGGTGCGCCAGCAACAGGATGGACATTTGTGACATCGTCTGGAACATTAACTGATCAGGCGATCTCGTTTACTTGGGCAACAGACGGTATCTACTGTATCACTGCCACCCCGACGACAAGTAATTCCTATTGTCCGCCACAATCTGCAACAATAATTGTTACTGTAAACCCGACACCTGTTTTAACCTTTATTGATGATCCTGACGCTGTTATATGTCCGGGACAATTATATAATTATTCTGTACGCAGTAATGTAAGCGGAGGAAATTTTACCTGGAACTTATCGGGCACAGGAGGAACTGTGTGGCATTACGGAGAAAACAATTCATCGGCATCCATCATCTTTGATGGCACGGGTACATACCCATGGACGTTGCAGGTAACACAAACAGTAAATGGCTGCAGTGGCTCCACCACATTATCTATAACAAAAGAACCTGCTCCCACTTTACCTACTGGTCCAATACAAACATGCATTGGTGCACAAATAACCGTTTCTGTCACAAGCGGCACAGGGCCATTTACATGGAGTACTTCACCAGGCGCTTCATTAATCATTGGTCAGGGAACCGGCACGGCAACATACGAAATTCATAGTAGCGGTTCTATTACCGTATCTAATTGCAGTGGTGGAAGCACCATAAATGTAACGACAACAGCGCCACCTGCAATATCTATTACGCCATCGGGCAGTTTATGTTTAGGAAATCTGCAACTATATGCTGATGTTCCTCCTGGCTCTTGCACATCACCATCATATCAATGGTCTGGGGGAGTAATAGTTAATCCGCAAACTATTAGTGTAACCGACACAGGTACCTATGTGGTTCAGGTAACCTGCTTTAATGGTTGTAAATCCGTAAAATCATATACGGTTGCACCCCAATCGGTACCAACCGTTACTATTTCAACCGGCGACCCATTGAAGTGGTGTCTCCCGGCAACACCCTTAGTAAATCTGCACGCATTAACAAGTGGCAGCAGCAGTTGCATCTATCAGTGGTACAAAAACAACAGCAGCAACCCAGTAGGTGGTAATAATGGTCATTATCCTGCAACTTCTGCTGGCAGCTATTTTGTGAAAGTAACCTGTCCCTCCGGTTGTATCGCTATATCCGATACAATAACTGTAGTACAAGAATCTTGCCAAGGCCCGGTCTGTAGTTCCAATCCACTTAGTGATATTACCGTTAGTAGCGATTGTAATCCAAAAACCTTCAGCGTAACAGTAACAGGATGTCCGGGTAGCACAGTTAATTGGGATTTTGGCGATGGCGGCACAGCCACAAGCCTTCCAGGCCTTCCGGTTCAACATACCTATACAAATCCAGGTGCGTATCATGTAGTTGCTAGCATTATCTGTAATCGTATCATGTGTTCTGTTTACAAAAGCATTGATATACCGCTTAAAGCCGATTTTAATTACAGTGTAGTGTGCTCTACTGGCAACCGTATCATTACGCTCACTAATATATCACAAATATTAGACGGCTGGAGTCTTTACGCTTTACCAAGCTGGACATCAAATTGCGGAACACCACTTACCGGTACAGGAAATACTTATATTTTAACTGTACCGTCCGGTTGCAACCCAATAGTGACGTTGAATATTATGGTTAAAAAGATAGCAAATCCTCAACTAACTTGCGATGACAGTATAACATTTACTTTCAATTTTGCAACGCCAATCCTTTCAATAATCGGCGGTCCCACGGTTTGTAAAAATCAAACCTCTCAATTCAGCAGTTCAATACCGGGTATTTTATATGAATGGACAGTAAGTGGTATACCCGTTTCTCAAAATCCTGAATTAAACTATGCATTTGACGGTTCACTCCTTCACCCTGTTGTTGGTTTAACTGTTACCGATGCTTTTGGTTGTCCGTTAACGATTTCGGATACATTAACTGTGGTAACACCACGAGCCTTAACTATTGAACAGGGTCCGTTGGTAGAGATCTGTCCCGATTGTTTGCCGCCGTTTATAATAAACACCGCCCCCCCCAGATTCACAGAACATCAATGGTACCGGAATGGAGTCGCAATCGAAGGGGCAACTGATTCAGCGTATCAACTATGCAATTTTAATGCGTCGGGTAATTATTATGTTACAGCATATGACGCCAAAAATAACGACTGCGTGGCAACTTCCAATACGATTCAAGTAGTTTATCAACCCAAACCCATTGCCAATATACAAGGACAATCAATACAATGTGGCAGTGGTAATGCTCCGTATAATATTGAGTTACAGTCTCCTAACATAAGCGGGTATGCATATAATTGGGAATGTGAAGATTTAGATTTACATATGCCTCTTGGTGTAGAATTCTTCGACCCAAACAATACAACGGACCATGTAAAGTTCATGGCGCCAGATAAACACCATTACCAATTTATTTTAACGGTTACCGATAACAATGGTTGTATGGCAAAAGATACATTTTGTGTCATTGTATATTCAAGCCCAACGGTTGACATTGATGCACCATCCAATATGTGCGAAGGAACTATGTATACATTAACCGCAACACCTTATAATCCTAATTATATCTATCATTGGAATAATGGCGCAACCGGAAAAGAAATAAAAACGGGTCAGGTCGGTGAGTATTTCGTCACTGTTATAGACCCAATAAGCGGTTGCTCTAATAATTCTACATCAGTAGTAATCAAAAAACGTCCTTATGTAGATTTATTCCCATTGGGTTGTGATACGATGTGTGATACCGATACTTTAATCCCTCCATTACCATTAAAAGCACCACCACAAATTTACGATAATATATACGATATTAAATGGTATGAAGATGTTCAATTAATTACAACCGGATCGAAATTGATACCAACATTGACAGGATTAAGCTCAGGTTGGCACCATATATATATTGTAGTGGCTGACAAGATCACGGGTTGTATAAGTATATCGGGCACCTATGATGTGTTTGTTCAGTCTTGCTGTTGTAAAAATAGCCATTGGGGGAAAATGTCATATAGCGCTGCGCTTCAAAAACATATAATGAATTGTGATGGCTCCTATGTGTTGAAATGCAATCGACCCTATACGATCAATGCAAGTTATATTTGTCTGGAATGTCCGTCGAAAGTTACCTATGCTATTACCGACCAGATTGGTAATACCACAACAGGTAATGTTCCTTTCACGTTTACTCCAACACTAGGCGACAACTATTTAATGACGTTGTATGGGTGGTGTGGGGATAGCCTCTGTGATTCTTGTAAAATAACCTTCAAAACTGATTGTCCGCCACCTCAGGGTAAGTGCCAGCATTGCTGTGACAATGTTGGGATTAATATTCAGTCACAGGTAGCTCATTATGGCTCAGATTGGTGGGGGTGGTATGTGAAATCGAACTTAACTACAACGCCAAATCCTATCATTGAAATCAGAGCTGAATTGGTGAATTTCTATATGAACAATAAAACTGGCTGTGAAAGATGCGTAACTGAAAACGCCTATTTAGGAAGCATATTGGATATCGGCGCTCAATCAAAAATAAATTGGCCTCCATTAATGTCTCCTGCGCCGCGGTCATATAGTAGTGCAAGCCCACGCGACCTTGTTTGGAATAGAATTGATAATGGCTTATACCAACAGAGACCTGCTTTAACTAATGAAGATGTTACATTTCGAATAGTGTTCCCACCTCCTCATATATTCCAGAATTCTTGTTGTTTTGATACAATCTGGTTCTGTATCCGGTGGTCATTTACCGACGTGAATTGCAAAACCTGCGATACTTTGATATGTTATAAATTCATCCAACAATACAATACAGGCGGGGGAAACGAACCTCAACCCGACACGCTGCCTGCTGGTAGAAGACAAAGTATGTTGAACATCTTGCCAAGCCCGGAAAATCAGTTACTTTATACGCAAGGACAAAATGGTTTCAAACCGGACAATTTTGATTTAGTTAACCATTATGAAGTAATTGAAACAAAACCTGTGAAAGGATGTTCATGCGGTAAAAAGTAAAACGGCAATTACTAACGGGAGCGATTTATATTTTGCATTACGGTCTGATTTAAAGGTCATCATGAAATGTAACGCAATTTTACAAATGGAGGTAATGATATGGTTTTAGCGCTTTTTCTTTCAATCGTATCAGTGTCTGCCGGTCCAGTGCAGTTTTCGGGAAATATCGGTATCTATACTGACCAGTCATGGATTCAGCAAATAAGCGGTGACAGTCTACGAAAACCATATTCAGAAACACGGTTTACGTTGAATCCAAATCTGACAATTTATGGTCTTCCGCTTTCATTCAATATGTTACTCAGCAGTCAAGAGAACAGATTGCGACAGATGCTTGACCAGTTCAAAATCTATCTACGCCCAGAAGAATTATTAAAACAAAAGATCAGCATTCCATCAATGCCATCTGTTCCGTCTATCCCATCACCGCTTTCGTTCTTATCATTCATCAAGAGCGCAGAATTTGGCACCTGTAATCCTTCTTATTCGCCGTTCACGGTTTCTAATGCTACGCTTACCGGCGGTGCGGTTGAGGTTAATCCGTGGTATATTTACTTGGCAAGTGCAGTTGGCAGAAGCCAGCGGGCAATTGAAGGTTCGGACACATCCCAACCGGCATATTCGCGGATGTTTTATTCTGCCCGGTTCGGATTCGGCAAGAAAGAAAAAACACACCTGTTCTTTACCGGACTCAAAGTACGGGATAAACCTAATTCTATTACACGTAACTATTTCATTCGATATATTCCGATTGACAGTTTAAATCCTCCAGATAGCCTGCCAGACACCGTGGAAATAGTTGTGCCAAAAGAAAATTATGTTTTGGGAATCGAATTTAATCTGTCACTGTTTCAAGACCATTTCCGAATCGAGTCAGAAATTACCGGGTCTGAGCTGACTCGCGATAATCGCGCACCAACATATCATATCGATATTAACATCGATAGCATACATAATAAATTGGTAAAACGAATAGCACAAAAACTTCATATCGATGGTGTCCCAGAATGGGCAGAGTCACTCGTCCATCCAAGATGGACGAGCGGCTTTGACTATGCCTACTCAGTAAAACCATCGTTCAACATTTTAGGCACGCGGATTTACGGTTCTGCTAAGATGGTCGGTCCAGGATATCAGACTCTTGGTAATCCAACATTGCGCAAGGATAATCTTGCTTATGGAGGTGGTATTGAGCGGTCGTTTTTGAATAACAGCATATCTTTTTCCGGTTCGTATAACACAGAACACGACAACCTGCTGAACATGAAACTCCATACTACATCATTCATTTCATACTCGGCAAATCTTGGCATAAATTTTCCTAATGTACCTTATTTCCAGCTGAGTTATAATCCATACACTCAGCAGAATGATATTATGAAAGAACATGCTGATATCGCATCATTCAATACCGGTTACAGTTTTAACATCGGTAATATCAGTAATTCACCCAATCTCTCGGTCTCATTCCAGAAACGAAAGACATTATTACCAAGTGATGATTATACAACGTTCGATATCAATCTCAGCCATAATATTGGTTTCCAGTTTCCGCTGTCAATCTCGGTTAGTGGTGGTTTGAACCAGTCCACACGCCCGGCTAAAACAAATCGAATTCTTTCTCTTGACGTCTCACCGTCCTATACTGTGTTTGGAAGTTGGAATAACAGTTTTGTTTTAAGCGGTTCATTTGAAAATGGTATTAAGCGATATGATACTCGCCTGAACTCATCGTTCCCGGTCTGGAAAATCGCAGATGCAAGCGTTGGCGTTGAAAGGAATTATTATCGCGGCAGTGATGGGAGCTATAACGAATTTCGTCTGACCAGTTCGCTGACCCGCAGTTGGTAAATAACTTTACTGAACACGATAATAATATTGTCTAAATTATCTAATGAAACGGGCAGAGAAAATCTCTGCCCGATATTTTGTATCTAAAATCTTGATTTTTGAATTTTACTGTCTTGCCTGCTTTATCTCTTGTAATACATAAAGAATGCTATCCGATTATTGTTCGGTCGGAAAACCGGCTGTCTTCCATGCGTTAATTCCGCCTTCCATATTCAAGACATGCTTAAAACCATTATTGGCTAAAATTTCACTTGCGCTTAAACTTCGGCTTCCAGCTTTGCAATAAACTATAATTTTTTTCTTGGGACTAAGTTCTTTTAATCTATTCGCAAGTTCTTGAACTGGAATTAAGGTCGAACCTTTAATGTGTTCTACTGCATACTCATCTGGAGTTCGGACATCCAGTAGTATTATATCGCTCTTAGCGTTAAGTGTTTTCTTAACCTCTTGGACAGTTATGTTTTGAAAATTGCTGGCAGAAGAAACATTTGATTGTTCCTGTTTCGCGCATTGGATAAGTAAGCTAATCGACAAAAACAATATAAAACAAAGTTGCCAAGTTATCTTTCTTTTCAATTTATTTCCCTCTGTATGGTTTTTGCCGGACACCCGACATTTGTTTTTTAGTTTCATTGAAATTTTATTATTTGTCATAATCTCCTCTTTTTAATAATTTGTATCTGATTTGCTTTTGTTTACACAATCCAATAATTTTAAAATCCAAATGTCTGTTTCTGCAATTTTTAGTATCTGTACCTGAAATTTTCCTTCGGAAGGATTAGGCACCACAGCAATTTGTTGAGGAGTGTTTTCAATTACTTCATTTGAATTCAGGCTTTTTTTCTATTTCATTATTTGTATCATTATCAGCCCATGAATCTATAACAGTAACAGTAGGTTTAGCTAATTCTTTGTGTCCACCTAATAAACACTCTGGACCTGTAATTGTTTCTGTGTAGAAATGAGAAACATTTGTGCATGGATTAGTAAATTTTACATAAACAGATACATGTGTTGCGGGAACGGTAGTATGAAAAACTATAGTTCTCGGGCATCCGCTTACAACATAATTGAGATCAGTGGGACCTGTATATGTGAACTTTACAGTTGATATTGGATCATTGGGAGTACAATATTTAATAATCGTAAAGTCAAAATATTGTGGGTTAGGAGTAGGGGGGGGATTATTATTATGTAATAATATATAGGAGGTAGCAGTAGCTGAATAATTAGGACTGTACTTAGCTGTTGCTTTTATTACTCCCGTAGTTGCAGAACTGGGAGATCCATTTAATATAAGTGTAGCACTTGTACCTGTGTCTACACCTGTAATAATACAAATTGGTGGAGCGCTCCAGACAACTGATATAATACCACAAGTATTACCTGTCAAGCTAATAGTATAACTTTTTCCGGGACAAATATCGTAAGTACTACTAATTGAGATTGTAGGATTAGTCCTCGAAACAGATATTTGCGCAGTTTTATTGGTACTGGAGGGAGAACCAACAATAGAAGCTGTACATTTAATTACTCCTGAAGCAGTAGGATTTACTGTAATATGAATAGTATTTGTATTATTGCCAGAATTTATTATAAAACCACTTGGAACAGTCCAGGCAAATTGAGTTGCATCCCAATAATTTGACACAGAATATGTAACACTTTGTTTGCAATAATTTACAAGAGAAATCGGACCACTTACGCACATTGAGTTGCCTATAGCTAATACATGGATTGATTTAGAAAGGATTAGTGACTGCGCCCCACCTGATTTATCATAATAATTTATAGTAGCTTTTACTGTTATATCATTTTCATAATCCATATTCTCATCCCAATAAATTGTTACTGTTTTAATTTGAGATGAGTCTGATGATGCTAGAACTTGGCAATCTAAGGAGGCTGTTGATGAATTATTAAAATGAGCATGATCAGAACCTGCATACCATGAAATATACATATACTGGTTAAAATCAGACGGAAGTGTAAAGCCTGCAGTAAAGGTATAGCTTGTATTTTCCTTCACATCGTAGCCATCTCCTATTGGACTGAAAGATATTTGTGCCGACAACTTAAATTGTAAGAAAAAACAAATAACTAAACCTAATAATATTTTACTGCTCATACTTCCTCCTATCTTTTTATTTCTGATATTCATTGCGTTACACCTTTGCTATCTTCGCCTGATTATAAACCCCACGACACTTTTGTCAAGGTTTATATTTTTGGTTCTTCTCCATTTAGGGTGCAAGATTTATTATGAAGAATACATTTGGCAAATTATTAATTTCTTTATTCCCAATCACTTATTAGAAAATAAGTGAACAAAAATGGTTTATAGCAATAAGAGAATATGTGGTTAATTATCGGTTGCTTATAACTAATTTCGTTATAAGGCGTTAACGGTATTTTAAGGTTTAAAAACAGCACCTTATTTGGAGATGAACCATATTTTTGTCATGGATGAATTGGTGCCATTGTAAATTTAGGATACAAATAACAGTATGCTTACGGTGACGAGAAAAATGACACTAGCAACAAAGTGTCTACGGTGATTATGCGTTTGGAATCAATAACTCACATTCGTCAATTTCTTATCCCTTTTTATTACTCAAAAGAAGCAATATTGTCTAATTATCACCCGCTTTTATCCCCCTTTTACTCATGGCACACCCCAAAATGAGCTTATAGTTGGATAAAATTAACATATGTCTAATCTTGTGCTAACAAACCTGCTAAGCTTAGTCCCAAATTACAAATAAACCTAAAAATGCAAGTTAGATTTTAACCAATTTGTCTAATATGTGCTGAAACAGAATAGTTCTGTAATTTCGTACCGAGCAGTTAAAGATTCTGAAAGCTCGACATAACAATCTGCAATAAATAATAGGAGAAAACTTTTCATTTTCGGATATTTCGTAGGAGGGGAAAGGTACTACAATTTGACATGTCCAAGCATCCATAGGGATTATATCATTTACATATTGGATAAGTGAGAACTTTAACAGATCGCGACATTTTGCTCGCCGTGTCGAGTTGTACGCTATTCCATACCATCGAATCTGGGGAATATAACAATGAATCAGGTTGTAGTGAAATATCAATTGTACAAGCCGGACGATGACCATTTATGTCTAATGTAAATAGCTCAAATTTTGGATGAACGCCAACCGGGCTTGACCCAAAACTATTTGTCCAACCCGCAGTAGTAAACCCCGGCGACCAGTAGGGGAAGGATGTGTTTTCTTGTTGTGCTTCGATTATTGGATAACCTTGTTCAGCATAGTTCTTGGTGTCTGCACTTGGATGAACACGTCCCCAGCAAAACAAGCCGTTATCATATAACCGCAACAGTAAAAGGTTAGGATATTGAGGTGTACCAGGACCGTAACTATTTGTCCATCCACTTAGCGCATAACCCGCTCCAGTTGAAGAAGTCTTAATCAGTGCCTTATCGCTCATAATTTTCTCGGTGTCGGATGACCAACCGTAAACATATCCTATACCAGTCATACTTAGAAGCGTAGTTTTACAAAAGAAGATATTTGCATTGGTAGGTGTTGTTTTGTTACCAGGACCAAAACTATTTGTCCATCCTGCCCATGCACATGAATCAATTCCATCGCTAACAACTGAGTATGCTTCATCAGTCCCGCACCCTGGAATAATTTTCACACCTTTAACTATACCCTCTACATTAAGAAACATAACAAAAGCATCATATGGATTCATTGGATCTTGGGTGGTAGTTTGCGTTCGTCCCACAACTGCATAGCGTGCATGCCCACCTACAGGCAATTCGGTTACACTATAAGCTTCGTCTGTGCCAATCTTTGGGGTACGCCGGTACTCCTTTGAGTAGATAATAGCACCATTTGATGGATCCACTTTCATAAATAAGATATTAGGTGAACCGGCGGTGAGGTCATGCACGATCCGTCCAACTACAATAAGATTAAGGTCTCGGTCCTGGATAATTGAGAACGCCCTTAGACTGCTATTACCGCGATATTTATAAGCTTTACCCCAAAGTAGAGAACCATTGCTACCAAGTTTGTAAATGAAAAGACACTCGTCGGATTTACGCTTCCAATAACCTGTGATTACAAAATTTCCGTCAGACGTTCTTATCATTGATGTCGCCTTTGTTGTGTCGTGTAATTCGTAATTATCACCAGTCCAGAATTCTCTTGCCCATACCACCGTTCCCTTATAGTCAACTTTAACAACAAGAGGAAAATAGAGTTTTACTGGTTTGATATTCCGTATGACACTACCTGCCATAACATATCCCAATCCCAAATCCTCTCTATCTTGTGCTAATGCAAATGCTTTCTCATCCCAGGTAGCGCTTTCGCCGTATGCTTTGTTTGGTAAATATGGCGATGCATGAATGATGACTGCTGTTATTAAAGTCAAAATTACCATTACTACGAACCTTTGTACTAGTTTCATATCTGCCTCCAATTATTTATTGATTCTTTTTAAATTTATCTGCGTCTTGCCTTGACCGGAATGAATACCCCAAGGCAAAGGGGAGTAAAACGTCATAACGTATATGATATTTATTATACATCACCTCCCATCTTTATGGTTTGTACTATCGGCGATTTTATTTTCCCCATATCGATTAAATAAATAAGCGCGTTCGTTCATCTTCGAACTCGCCAGTTCAAGTTCGACAATTTGTAAGTTTGTCACGAAAGATTTTAAGAACTGAGAAGTCGAAAAAATGCCTCTGAACCTTATAAGATCTATCTTCTCTGGCATGTAACAAATGACTGTCATCCATATTTTCTTAAGCCTTATATTTACTCTTTATGATAATCCATTTGTATCAAATCTATAAATTTTGATTAAATTTAAGGATTTTACCTTGTCAATCGATTGCTCTTTCAACCCATTTATTTGGTCATTTATCACGGTCTTTAAATCGTACAACAAAAGCTAATTTGTGCAGAAGTTTTTTCTCGTCTTCTTATGTTCTGGGGATACATATTTAGGTTGTACTGTATCAATAGAAGCATTCTCCGATAATTGCACAAAAACTTTTATTCTATTCTAGATAAAATTTAATTCGCAATAACGTGGATCTTCTTGTAGAAACTCGCAATGTTGAGGCTGTATAATTTAAAATATAAAAACCGTACATTTTCTTTCCCCCACGCGATACTATTAACTACCTATCCCCATTTAACTCAATTGTATAAAAATATCACAGCTTGTCAATAGTATATTGCATATCAATATAATCATGTATGCTTTTTCTCTGGCTTATTAACCAACTTTCAACACTATAAAAACCATATAGTTATGTTTACTAAAATTACTAACAAAAAATATTCTAGCCTGTTTATGATAGTTATTTTATTAAACAATTGTCAGTTAAGTCCCAAACTACCAACAAACCTATAATTGCAAGTTAGATTTTAACCAATTTGTCTAATATGTGCTGAATCAGAACAATCCGCCCTCGTGATAATCGAGCAAGAGAAATTCAGCTGGAACGATTCAAAGATCTAAAAAAGAAAAAACCGATATACAACAACAGTCAGATGGAATCAAGAGAAATTAGAAAGTTTTGTGAGATTGATGCAACGAGCGAGTTGCTGCTTAAGACTGCAATTGATAGGTTTGGTTTATCAGCGCGGGCATATGATAGAATCTTAAAAGTCGCCCGCATAATTGCTGATTTAGAAGCGCGCCAAAATATCAAACCAGTCCATATTTCTGAAGCAATCCAGTATCGTAGTTTTGATAAAAATTTAGTCTAATAAATTATAAGAAAATCTTATATTTTGCTCTTGACAATGTTCAAAATATAATTAAAATGTTATATGGCTAAAAATAGAATGTTAAAAGAAATTGGTACTTATCTTAGACAAGCAAGAAAAGATACTGGTCTTTCACTTAGAGAAGTCACGCAGAGAATAGGGTTCGATAATTATCAAACTCTGTCAAGTATAGAAAATGGCAAAAGAGAGGTAAAAGCATGGGAGTTAGCTAAATTTTCTGATATTTATCATAAAAGCTTTGAATATCTCTTAGGGATTGAGGCGGCAAAACCGAGACCGACCTTTTTATGGAGAAACAGAAATATTGAAAAAAATGTAAAAGAAATAGAATGTAAAATTGAAAAGTATTGTGAAGATTATCACAACTTAGAAAAGTTAGCAGGAATAAATCCCTCTAGTTTTAATCTGTGCCTTTTTAAGGGTAAACCGAAAGACTATGATGAAGTAGCTGATAAGGCAAGAGATGCTTGTAAAATATTGGGTTTAGGCAGTAGGCCAGCGCTGAGCTTGGCAGATGTATTAGAACAGGAACAAGGAGTAAAAATTTTATATCTCGATATGGGCGATAGTGGTTCGGCAGTTTCTAATTTCAATGACAAAACAGGACCAGCGATTATTATCAATAAACGAGAGGCTCCTTGGCGACGCAACTACGACATAGCACATGAATTATTTCATATATTAACTTGGACACTTTATGACATAAAAGAAGTACACCCTGTTGGAAAAGAAAAAAGCAAAGCAGAACAATTTTCTGATTATTTTGCATCGATTTTACTTTTACCAGAAGATTCATTAGCGAAAGAATTGGAAAGACATATCGTTAAGAGAAAATTACCGTTTTCTGCTTGTGTTTCTATTGCCCGAGAATTTGGTGTTTCGACTATCGCTTTGCTTTGGCGACTCGTTAATCTACGTTATTTATCAAAGAATAAAGTTCAAGAACTTCAGGACGCCGATAAACTCACAGCAATAGACCGCAAACAACGACAAGAAGATTGGCATACACCGCCACCAAAATCACCTAATTTTGTTGCATTAGCATTTATATGTCTTCAACAAGGACTTATTTCGAGGGGTCGCTTTGCTGAGTTGGTGGAAATTAACAGAAGTGATATTTCTGAATTTCTAGAAATGTACGGTCTCGACGAAACCAGGGAGGATGTTGCTGAAATTATTACTTCTTGACGCCGACATTGTTATTTCCGCACATGAATTAGAGGTCTGGGAAAATCTGACAAAGATTGCCGAAGTTCATTTACCATCTATAGTTATACGAAAGTGCGAACCTTATTATTATATTGATAAGAACGGAAATAAAAAATATATCGAAGACCTAAGAATTCTGGTACAAAAAGGTGTTGTTTTTGAAGAGTCGGCATCGGTCTCACAACTTCTTGAAATTGAAAAATTGTTAGACATAGCCACGGAGACCGGCTTAAGTAAAGCAGATAAAGAAGCATTAGCAATAATGATATCAACCAAGAAAAATTTTATTTTTTGTACGGGCGACAAGAAAATTATAAGAAAGTTGGTTTCTTTAGATCTTAAAGAAAAAAGCGTCTCAATGGAAACACTTTTAAAGTCATGTGGACTAGAACGTGCTGTACCTGATAAAAGGTCTGAAAAATATTTTAAAAGGTGGCTGGAAATAGGTGCTGTTGATTTTGTTACTCAAGGAAAACAACCAAAGCATAAAAAAAGACATGCCAAATAGAAATACTCATCTTCCCCTAGGAGCATTAGCGGGTTTTGGGATATCGTTGTTTGCTGCGCGAATAAGAAATGAAAATATAGGGTTTTCTGAAATCGCAGCAGCAACTTTAGGGGGAACTTTAGGAGGATTTGTTCCCGATAAAATAGACCTACCAATTCATCCTAATCACAGAAGTATTGGGCACGGTGTATTTCCTGTAGGGATTGGAGTTTTTGAAACTATAAAAATCGTAAACAACGAAAATTTTCCGTCTTGGTTAAGATATGCTTTGTACGGATTTATTGCAGGATATACTATACATCTTTTAGTTGATGCAACAACACCAAGAAGCATTCCACTCTTGTATTAATGGTTTATATTTCTGAAGCAATGTTTTGTTTCAGCACATATTAGACTAATTGGTTAAAATTGACTTTACACTTTTAGGGTTGTGTTCAAACTAAAAATAATGCCCCAAAAGATGAATCCGAGCAATAAGGTCTGGTTCGATATCAGAGAACACGCAATCAGATGGTATCAGCCGTGTGAAGTGTGCAAGCCTTGAGTACAAATCAATCAGGGTTCGAGATCAAACCTTACCCCGACTTTTCCTGGTCTTTATCAAGACATGCATTGCTTGAAGAATGCCCGAGGGCTCATTATTATCATTATTACGCTTCACACAACGGATGGTTGAAGGACGCGCCGGAACAAACCCGCAAAGTCTATGTTTTAAAGAACATCACAAACATCTATCTTTTACTTGGAAGTCTGATTCACGAAAGAGCAAAGGATGTTATCAATTCAATTGTTAATAAGCGACCTCCCCCATCTTTAGAAATTCTTACAAAAATAACCCGGGACGAATTGAGAAAAGCGGTCCGTGAATCGCGGGACAAGGACGCATTTTATAGATCCCCAAAATATCGGTGTATGCTTCATGAGTATTATTACGGGGAAGGAATTACCGAAGAACAGGGCGAGAGAATAATTGAACGAATGGAGGCGTGTCTAAAAAATCTTCTTGAATGCGAGTTGATAAAGAAAATTTCAAGTGTTGACGCATCGTCTATAAAAGCAGTTGATAAGTTGGATTCGATTAATCTCAACGGAACCAAGGTGTATTGTGCGCCGGACTTGGTCTTGCTAAACCCCCGGGTATGTCAAATTATAGACTGGAAGACCGGGAAAGATTCAGAAGAGAATGAAGAAGATGAAGCCTGGCAGGTCAAGGTTTATGCCAAGTACGCAAAGGAAAAGTTCCAGCTTAACGAAGCCCTTGAAATTAAAGCAGATTTGGTGTATCTTGAGAATGGAACTATGGATGAAAGAGTAATAATACCCAAGGACATTGAAGATGTTGAGAGATTCATTGAGTCAAGTATCGAGAACATGCAGGGCTATCTTGAAGACAAAGACCAAAACATTGCGAAGGGGACAGGAAGTTTTCCGGTTACAAGTGATGAAATGGCTTGCGGTCGGTGTAATTTTATCGAGGTGTGTAAAGTTTGAGAAGGCGGCATAATTTATAATCCGTGACAAAAAAGCACTTATTGCTATATTCTATGGCTTGACACCTGAAGAAATAAAAATTGTAGATAATTTTAATGGCTGAGCATATTATAAGGATACAAATTATATGCCACTGAATAATTACGAAGAAATTGTTTCTAATTTTGCCTCTCCTACTCTCGTCTTGGCGGGACCTGGTGCAGGCAAAACTTACTTGTTGGCCGATAGAATTAAACGACTATTGGATAAGGGAATAAACAAAAGCACAATAACCGTACTTACATTTGGGACAGATGCTAGTCGGCATATGTATAAGAAACTCGTTGATCCAGAAGGAAATTTCCAAATTAAACCTGATAATCTTCCACATATATCTACAATGCATTCTTTGGGATTAAAAATAGTACTGGAGAAACCTCGCATCGTAAGACTCTTTAAAACGAATCTAAAAGTACAAGAAGATGACAACATAAAACGACTGATGTACCGTGATGCGGCTTTAATACTTGGCTTTACAGAAAACGATAGCAAGGCGGCCATTGAATGTAAACAATGTGGTGATTGTAAAGAAGAACCTGGAGAAAAAAGGTGTCAAATATGCGCAAAGTATAGGGAAATAATGTCGAAGTGTAATTATATAGATTTCGATGATCAAATCCTTTATGCTTGTCAAATACTCGAAAATAATTCTGACATAAAACAAAAGTATCAATCCCAAGCAGAACATCTATTGGTAGATGAATACCAAGATATTAATGCAGCACAGTTTAGACTAATAGAATTACTTAGCAGAAATTCTAGAAATGGTCTTTTTGTTGTTGGAGATGATGCTCAAAGTATTTATGGGTATCGAGGTAGCGATCCTAAATTTATTTTACGTTTTGGAACAGATTTTCCTGGTTCGGAAACTCTGCCGTTGGCATATAGTCGAAGGTGTCCTGAAAAAATAATGCAAGATGCCATTAAAGTTTTAAAAAAATATTATACTACGTGGACCGGAGAACAGCAATTAAAATATGAAGTGGCAGGTGGCGAGGAATCTTTTATATGGCAATTACCCAGTGAACTTTCAGAGGCAGAAATGGTTGCTAAAATCTCACGACACTACGTTCCAGAAAAGACAGTATTGATTTTGGCACCGAAAAAAGAGTTCTTCCCATTAATTTCTGACGCGCTGTATGATCAAAATGTACCCCACGAGTGTCCAGTGGATCTTTTACCTGAACGAATAGAAATAGCAAAACATTTTATAGATTGGGTTACAAATCCTACCAATAGTTTTATAACACGTTTGGTAGTTGAAGACCTTATAAACAATGATTGCAGTACGAAGGTCCCGGGGGCAAGAAAGGATAATAGGTGTACCCCAGAAACAATCCGGAGGCGAATAAGCGCTGAGGTCGAAATTGCAAAACTGTGGTGGCAAGTCAAAAAGGGGACCGACCTATTTTCAGTCATTAATAACCTGACGAAGCCCAGTAAAACCATTGTAAAAATTCGAACTGGACTTACGGACCTAAGAAATTCGTATATTAATTATAAAAAAGAGAAACAAGGTGAATTTGTTAAACAACTGGCAGTTGTATCTGGTGTTTGGTGTGATCCATCAAAATTTTCTGAAGATATTTATAACGTCATCAATCTACTCCAATCTCGACGTCCCATAGGTCCAGGCTCTGTGGAATTGAAGACTATGAGAAAGGCCAAGGGACTTGAATCAGATATCGTTATTATAGTAGGATTAGAAGATGATATAGTGCCAAATCCAAGGAACGATATTATCGAAGAAGCTCGGTTATTTTACGTTTCTATGACTCGTGCAAAAGAAAAACTGTTTCTTTTTCATGCTTATAAAAGGCCTCGCAACATATCGTACGGTAAAAATCTAGTCAAAAACCAAAGGTCTAAGTTCCTCGATGTCATAGGTAGGGACAGCGAATGGAAAACATAGTTGCAAAGCGTCTATCCCTTAAGCGAGATCGTAATTTAATTGAAGTCAAAGGAATTGAAAAAACCCTTGAAACAACAGGAAATTGGCGTTTTATCCAACAGAAATCTGTTCAATTACTACTTAAAGAAAAAAATTTCTTTATATACATAGTTGATAATCTGATCGGTGGTAATGTGTTCTGTTTCAGCACATATTAGAACACAAATTGACTTAGCTGAAACTACTTAAGCCGACTTCGAAAAGGAGTTGAAACCATAGATAATGGAAAAAATAAACCATTATCAAGCACGTCGCGCCAAAAGATTATATTTGACAAAGACAATCTGTAACTTATAATGCCTGTATCATAATGACAAAGAAAAAGACACCTAAAAAAAGCAAGAGCATCAGACGAAAACATCAATCTGTAAGCACTGCCAAAGAATCAATTGCCGTTCATAAAACCCACCAAAAAATCAAACCTTTTTATCAATCGAAGGGATTGTATATTTATAATAATGATTTTTTGAAAACCAATTGCGTTGATGATAAATCAATCGATTTAATAGTCACTTCTCCACCATATAATGTTGGGATTGAGTATAATTCTCATCAAGATACTATGTCTTACAAAAAATATTTATCTTTTACGAGAAAATGGATAGCGAAATGCTATAGACTCACAAAAAACGATGGACGATTTTGCTTAAATATTCCGCTTGATAAAAACAAAGGCGGACAACAAAGTGTATGTGCTGACATTACAACAATTGCCAAAGAAGAAGGCTGGAAATATCATTCAACAATTATCTGGAACGAACAAAATATTTCAAGGCGAACTGCATGGGGTTCCTGGCTTTCTGCATCAGCACCATATGTCATTGCACCAGTGGAAGTCATAGTCCTTCTTTATAAGAAACAATGGAAAAAAATCAGTGGTAGTAGAAAATCAGATATTACAAAGAAAGAATTTATTGATTGGACTAACGGGGTCTGGACATTTATGGGTGAAAGTAAAAAACGTATAGGACATCCTGCCCCATTCCCGGTAGAACTTCCGAAAAGATGCATTAAACTATTTAGTTTTATTGACGATACCGTACTCGATCCATTTTTAGGCAGTGGAACTACACTCGTGGCGTGTGCACAAAACAATCGTAAAGGCATTGGTGTAGATATCGATAAAAAATATTGTGAACTTGCTAGATCTAGAATACTAAATGAAACTACCTTCGTACAACAAGAATTTTGTATAACGAAAGAACAGATAAACAAAGTTTAAAAATCAGCTTATTTTCAGAAATGAAATAGGAGATTAACAATGACAAAGACCCCATTAATAGATTTTACTACTTTTTCTATACAAAAGATTAAAGAGACAAAAAAGAGAAATTTTATATTCAATGAAGCATATCAACGTTCGTCAGTTTGGAATGTTAAGCAAAAACAACGTCTGATTGATTCTATAATTAGAGGTTATCCGATTGGTTCGTTAGTATTAAGGGAAATATCGTCAAATAAGTACGAAGTTTTAGACGGTCAGCAACGAGTAAGAACGATATTCGATTTTTTAGAAAATATCTTACAAACTCCTCCCGAAGCTTTGCATAACACTGAAAATAAATTTTTTAAGAATCTTAAGGGAAACTATTATGCTAATTTTATAGCTTTTCCAATAAGTGTTACATTATTAAAAAGTGGAGAAGAACAATATATATCTGAGATTTTTACACGTCTTCAAGAAGGTGTCCCGTTAAATACAGCTGAAAAACTTAATGCGTATACTATCGGTGGATTAATGAGAAAGTTTGTTATTGATACAACAGAACACAAATTATTTAAAAAAATTGATATAAAGAATCATAGATTTTCACATAGAGAAATCTGTGCTAGCATTAGT
>CAIPLT010000029.1 GCA_903865935.1 Caldifarciminota bacterium | reverse complement strand
GGTTTGATATTGATCTCATTGTTCATCCCAATCAGATTTTATATGTGAATACATGACATAGAGAACTTTTGGTTTTCTCATTTTAAATCATCACCATATGCACCTAGATTATTATCTTTCATATATTTTTTTAGATCAGATAATTGTTTTTTTAATCGTTTATTTTCTTTTTCGGAATACATAAGTGCTAATGCCAATTCATCTCTTGAATATCCTTCATACCATTTTGATTTTTCTTCCGTTGTCATACTACCCGCCTACCTAAAACGTGGGGAGATTTCCCCAATAGATATAGATATATGTTCGCTTATGTGTCTCCTTGTGCCAAAAGAAATGAAGTTTTCCCAGATGTATATGGTTGAATTCGCACCAATCACTGACGGTCTTGAACTTCATATTAACATCGATATACTTATGCTTATTTGCCGGTGTGAATTTCACCTTGATAACTAGCATCCTTAGACTCTTGAAGCATCGATCATAATCCTGTGTCTCATTGGTTGTACTATTATTGTATACAGTTGTATCATTATTCGTTGTATTGTTGTTCACGGTTGTATTATTATATGTTGTACTATTTGTCGTTGTATTATTGGTATAATTATTTGTTATATCTGTATCAACAACGGTTGTACTATCGTTGTCATAGTTGTTTACCACAGTGGTATTATTATACACATTATCTGGTAATACAGGTGTCGTATTATTTATATGTGAGAATTGATTATATAAATTATACGAATAGTTGTTTACGGTATAGTTACTTAGAGATAACCATAATACCGCACAGATCGCTATGGTTACGGCAATCATTAATATTGTGCCCACAACCGGACTAACGGCCTTCTTATTTTTGATTATTTTTTTCATCTTCATTGTATTCGCCTCTCACGCCTCATCTCTCTTTGGACACGAACATATGTTACGTATTTGTCCATGATTCTCTCAATGATATCCCTATTTTCTTGTGAGGTATTATATGCCTCGATGATCTCAAATAGTTCCATATTATTTTATCTCCTTGAATATATATTTATTTATTATTACTATAAGACCAACCGCTATTAGTTCTTGTAATACTAAACACGTGGTATAACAAACGAACTCCTGTCTTAAACATCTGCGATCAACCTCGGCCTGTGGCATATCTATAGGATAAGAATACCAACATAATCCTAATGCACTACTATTATAGCATGTCTGTGTATACCACTCCATTTCCAACGGTTCAAACTCCGGATCGACCACATCCTGAACCCAATGCAATCCTTCATGGACCGGTACTAATACGAAAAACATGGCGGTACATATGATTAGGAATAGCATCAGGTTTGTCAATAATCTAATCATCCTGAGTGTTTCAGTATTCATTGATATTCCACATCCGTTATACTAATGATATCACCCTTTTCATCTATCAACATTTTCTTCAATCCATTCTCTGTTATTAGTATAATCTCTTGCATGTTATTTCACCGGCTTATTAATGAATCCCTTGTCGACATATTCATTGTATGAAAAACCCTGCACAACATTCACTAATCGTCTACATTTTTGGCATAGGAATATTGTCTTATTGCCTTCGGCATGATGGTATACTAGATTGCCACCACAATTTATATGATCTGACATTATTCAATCTCCTTTAATATTTTACCCATTTTGTCGATATAACCGGCCTTAATTAGTGCGGTAGCAACACGGCCATAGTGCCCTTGTAGCGACCATGCAGACCCGTCTTTAACGAGTTCGGCGAACAATTCTATTGTCTTTTTGTCAGATAACCCGCCTGATTCATACGCTATAATTAATCCTACGTCTACCATAATTTACTCCTCCGCTAATATTTCATCAACGAGGCCAATAAAAGCACTCAACTGTTCTTCTTTTGTGCCACCCCATTTTAATATGTTGTTCATCTGCTGCTTATACTCAAATTTTTTCTCTGGTGACATGCTTATGCCTCCATTATGTTAATACGCTTTATGCCAACGATACCGACCTCAAGTGCCCAGGATATGTCGTGATCTGTGATATCCCATGCACTATCGATCTCGATAATGATCTTACGTGTTTTCATTTAATTCAATCCCCTTAAAATTGTCCTAGCGAATGTATGTATATCAATAGGTTGTTTATTATACGGTTCTATATATACTATGCCTCCGGTACATCTTCCGGCCAGTTTGATCTTATACATAACGTATTCGATCAGTTTCTCGTCATCATATGTTGACGTCTGCCTATTTGCTAAATCCTCTAATGCTTCCTTAATTGTTACCATATTTTTGTCCTCCAATTTTTAATACTACTATTATAGTATTCCATCTTTATATTACTTTTGGTCGATTTTGTCGGATGTTCTCCGAGAATTCCTCCAAGATTGTCGGTGATCCAGAATTGTCGGTAAGATCGCCGATCAAATTGTCCGTCATTTTGTCCGTTTTGTCCTAACAAATTTTGTCCATCATCCGGAGAATTTTCGCCACCAAGATTTTTCCGTTTTGACATACCGTCAATTTGGTACTCCGTCATAGTGCTAGGTCTCCGTTTCGCCATAATAACATAATAGTATTATAGCATTCCGACTTTATATCACTTTCGTGACATAATGTCAAAATGATCTTTTTACAAAATGACATAATGTCAAAATCGATTATCTTTTTAGTTTAATGGTACTATAGCCCAAAAGGTTAAAATCGTTTTACGAGCCCAAAAACGGTTTTTAAATTGATGTCGAATAAAAATATGACATAATGTCAAAGTGTTAAATTACTTCGAAAGTAATATAAAGGAGTAATAACATAATAAACCATATGATAACAGATATAATATTAAAGAAAAAATCTTTCCGGAAAATTTATTTCGAACATAATTTAAAATTAATAGAAAAAAAAGTTAATAGGCCATTATTAGATAATGAGATAAGACATATAAAACTTAAAACAAATAGATATTTAAATGATGCTATTAAAACTTCTTATGGTTTTTGTATTGAAGGTATGGATTCAATATTTATAAATCTTAAAAGTATATATGATGCTATAGATATAAGAAATAAATCAGATAATAAAAATTATGATTTTTACCAGTGTATATGTGAAACACTAACACATGAAGAAATACATAAAACTATAGAAGTATTAGGTGAAAAAGAGTCTATACGAAAATATGATAATATCAAAAAAAGATTAAGAGAATATGGTTATATGGCATAATGCCACAGATGGCATATAAACAAGGAATGATATAATAGGATATGGTGATAAGAAAATGATTGAAAAAATAAAACAAACACAAGAAAATATTGAGGCCTGGATACAAAAGAAAAAAGAAAATAAAATAACATGGTTTAAACTACATCCGGTAATAAGGGAGTAGATAATGATAAAAGAAAAATCATTAAGAAAAAGACTTTATCTACTCGATGACTATATACATAATTTATCTGGTAAAAAGGATAGGTGATAAAATGACAAACGATATCATAAATAATTTAATTCTCTATGCAAATAAAAAACCTCAAGGTTTCACTATTAAACTAGTAAATGGTAAAATTACTCGAGTATATCCATCGAAAAGATTAAGGTATGTTACCTCGATTAAGACTATAATAGATATACAGGGGTATGAATTAAATATTACCGGATATCTGGAGGTAATAAGTCATAGAATGTATACGATTTATCCAGTATTATTTAATAAACTTGGTGAATTAAAATACGATAATATATTTATCGGAGGTTGGTTTGATAAAGAAAATAATAAATACCTTATAGAAATAGTTAATATTTTTGAAAAAAAAGTTGAG
>CAIPLT010000028.1 GCA_903865935.1 Caldifarciminota bacterium | reverse complement strand
CCTCCCCTATGTTAAGAGAATATTGAGTTAAGAATATGGTATGTATATGATTAGATTATAAATATACAAGAATAAATCGTGACTGAATAGTCACATTTCATTCTACCCACAGGTAGAATTTTGCTGACATAAAAAGTGAGATTCTGTTCAAAATATTTAATTTCACGCTAATATTATTACACTATTATATTATCGGGTCAATAAACTATAATTATCAGAAAAAATAAACTTTAAAGATTCTGATCAAGGTATAGTTTTAGACCAAGACCTTTTGCGCTTTTTATAAAACCATTTCTCTGTTCGATACCAAGATTTAAACTGGCACCTTTTCTTATGAAGCGAAAGTAATTGCCTATGATATAATCTTTTTTCAGGTCGGTCGTAAAATAAACCCCGGTTGTGAAAAATTTGGATAGGCTTAAATAAAAATCCAGATTCCAACTTTGTTGAAAATCACAGATAAATTGGCAGTCTGAAAGATAATATTGAAAAGATGCTGATATAGTCAATAAATTGACTGGTTGAAAACTTGCCTGGACTGAAATTTGGGCGGGCAATGATGTTTTAAAATTGGCAATCGAAAATATTGTATCCTTCCTTGAGTAAAGACTGTCAAAACTACCGGTGTCAATGTAGTGTTCCATGCTTAACGAATCAATACTTGCATCAATTATTCTGTAATAAGGATCTTTATTCCAAGTAAAACTAGTATTGAGATTTAACAGTGCAACACCCAAAGTAATCGGTTTATTAAGCCTTACGAAAGCACCTAAATCTAACGCAAAGCTGTTGCCACCGTGTGCGGTTGTTTGAAAAAGTTTTACTTGACCAACGATAACATCCGGTGTCGTTGCAACTGAACCGGATGAACTGTCTGTCTGTGTGATAAATTTTCCTTTGTACCAGTGTAACCTGCCGCCAATACTTAGTTGCTGCAATAGTTGGTAGTTTGCCGAATTTGACTCATCCGGCGGTCGGATTAATGGATAACGCACTCCGAATGCAAAATCAAAATATTCCAATCGGCTAAATTCAAAATGTGAGATATCATATAGTCGGTTTAAATCATTGCCGAATAAGACCAGGTCAAATAAATCTTTAGGTGCTTGAGTTGTCACTATTCCCCGATATTGCATTGATACGCTGAATATACGGGTTGACAATTCAATCGGTTTAATGATTGTGTCAATAACCGCCGTAAAACCTGACTGTGGAATTGAATTTAAGAGATTTGCTTTCTGAATATTGTCCCATTCAACGTCTTTAATAAAATTGTTATAAATTTGAGACAAATCTAATGAATTATTGGCAAATTTTAAGTCGGCATTCAAATAGCGGATACGATAAAAATAATTACCGTCAATAGTCAAAGATGCGGGATTTGTATAAAAATAATTTGAAATTCCGTAAGAAATACCAATAACAAACATTAAAAATAAATAGAGGAATTTAATCACTATGCGATTTCTTTAATATCGGTTGGGTTTGGACCTTGGCTAATGAATTAATAATTCTAAAATAATCCTGACCCGTCACCATGATTGTATCACTATTGGGCATGAAAAGATTCACTGCCACCGTTATCACCGAATCAGTAAAAATTTTTGTTTGTTGATTGCTTAATGAAAATTCTATTATTGTATCGACCGGATCAATTACCATACCGTTGTTGTCAACGACGCCTTTAGGTACAATAAAACCGATCCGAACCGAATCAAATATCGGACTCCGCAGTATAATCTCACCCGACAGCAAGCTGGGAAAATGGTTCTGAAGATGTGCGTAAAATACACTCGAGTCAGCATAATCGCGCACGACTTCATTAACTGACTGATTAATTCTGACCATTGAACGAATAAAAGAAATCGTATCTGCTCTCAAAACGATTCGTAAAGGGGTGGTCAGAATATAAGAGGCAGTACCATAACTTGCACGATTCGCCGAGCCTGCACCAATCATTGTTATGTTACTATTGATAACTATAGCTTCGGGATGAAGATTAAATAATCGGGTAATATTCAGCGATAAATTGCTAATTTGAGGAGTATTGGGTGTTCCGGGTGCGATTGAAAAATTTGTATCAATCGTTGCACTACCGGTACTACCCACTGCCGACGCAGTTAAAGCAAAGTTAATTGGAAATGCAATTGCATTAGTAAATGTTAGAACTGCATAAGCATTAATTGCCTCAATGCGTTTTAGGATTTCTGGAAATGTAATGTTAATTGAATCACTGTTGAATCGCTGATGAATTGTATCAAGTATCGTCCCTGTGATTGAATCAAGTTTGATGTTGTCAATTGTATATGATACAGTTATTAAGTTATCTGGACCCAGACAAACATAATTTGAATCCAATGTAAACTCAGTCGTGGTTTGCAATGTAAGTGGAATTAATGATTCGGATAAATTCTGATAATTACGATTAGCAAGGTCAATAACAAAGTTTACTGAATTTTCAGCTGGTAACTGCAGCACTGTATCATAAATTAATTCCGGAATCGAACACTGAACTCTCGTAGGTAGTGGAAATTGATTATCTAAATTAATTATAAGTTGACCGCTTCGGAATCCTAAATTATGAGCTTGAATCTTGTAGTTCGTTGTCAATGAGTAAATATGTCTTTTTAATAAGTTGATATGTCGTGGGGGGACAGACCGGAAACAACAAGAATCGATTTGTATTGAATCCAATGTTATGATAAACTTCAACGAATCATGCATTGAAATTGGTATAGACTCTGATCCCGTACCATTTGAAGCTAGGAATATATTAAATGAAACAATACTTTCGATTGTGACATCATCTAAATATTTTTGAAATTCGGTTATTGATAAAGAATCAATATAATCAAAACGAATCATTTCTAAAGTCGGCAACGAACAGATAATTGAATCAAACGTCAGTCGTGAACCATTAACGATTTTTATTCCCAAAACGCATGTCTGAACTGATGCCGTACTAATATTACTAAACTTTAGATTCTTGTTTATATTAAGACTAAAGGGAGGTATAACAAGGTGTACAACAGATTCTGGCAAAGGCATTCCGATAACTGAATCGGGTGTTATTTTAACTGATGACATAGCTAGTCCATTAAAGACAAAATCAGAAGATACTATTCGCAACGTATCGCTGTGGTTAGGAATCTGGATTGAATCAATCAAGGATAAGGTGTCCAGTTGTCCAGATATATAAAATTCTAATGAAGAATCGGTGTTGATTCTAAATAGATTAGAATCAAGTTGACTAATAATCGAATACGATTTAGAAATAATTGGAATTGTAATATCAGTTTGCCATTGTGGTTTTTTAATACATGATATACCAGCTAACAATAAAAAAAATATAAAATAAAAAAATATCTGTTTAATTTTCACAACTTTATAATGAGACTATTTTTATAACTATTTAACCCAGTACAGAAATCGACCGCAGTTTGGACAATTCGAAATTTCCCTACTACAACGAGATACACATTCGGACGGCAGTTTTATATAACATCCACCACAAAAACCGTCGATCACTTGAACTACTACTCGACCACCATATCGTTTCATAATACGTTCATAACTTGCGAGCAATCGTGGTTCAATTAATTTTGCGATATCAGAACGTTCTTTCTCGGCAGTTTTAACAAAATCTAAGGTAGGTTTGGTGATTTTAAAACCAATCTTCTTGTAATCTGGCGACGCCATGTCTTTGAGGATAAGATCAAGTTCTTCTAATGTTCTTAATAAATTAAGTTGTTTTTTTATCATTTGAGAATTAGGCATACTTTACATTTTTTCTTCAATGTCTTTTACTAAAGATATGAAATCTTCAGGTATTTTCGGATCGCGAATACGCTTTTTCTTAGTTAATTCTTGGCAAACCATCGCAATTCGACCTAAAGTTATTAGATACTGGTTACCAGGATCCTGTGGAGGTGCGATGATTAAGAAAAGTAGATTAACTGGTTTTTTGTCAATTGCATTAAAATCAATACCATTTTCTGAACGCCCAACCGCAATCTCTAGTTTATCGATAAGTAATGACCGACAATGAGGAATTCCGATACCCTTCCCAATGCCGGTCGAACCTAAATCTTCGCGAGTTAATAAAGTTTCTAACAATTGATCTGCTTCACTACCAGTTTTTATTAATCCAATGAGCTCTTTCAAGGCATCGTTTTTTCTTTTTGCTTTTAAATTTAAATTAATTCGTTCAGGTTTCAATAATGAACTTAAAGTCAATATATACCTCCATTCCCAAATTGGACATACCCTATTACAAAAATATAAATTTTCCAATATATATTTTGATATGCGAGATGCATTATTAAATTCTAATACAAATTTTCTAAAAATTCAATATCTTTACATTTTTTCTGGCGCTGAAACGCCGATTATTTCAAGTGTGTCCTTTATGACGCGCCGCGTTGCTCGACACAGAAAGATTCGAGCACTCGATGTTCTCATGTCATTTGTCACAACGCGAACACTTTCATAAAATTTGTGAAATATTGTAGCAAGGTCTATTAAATAATATATTAAATGGTGCGGTTCATAATTATTAGCAGCCATTTTTATGACTTCAGGAAAACGAATAATAATCTTGATTAAATTACGTTCCGATTCAGTTGCGGTCATCGTCATATCCGATAAATTTGCACTATTAATATTTTTTTCATTAGCTAACTTTAGTATACTATTTATTCTGGCATACGCGTACTGTACATAATATACCGGATTCTCCTGAGATGTTTTCTTTGCTAATGCTAAATCAAACTCCAAATGTTGTGATGCCCGTCGCATCAATAGAAAGAACTTCAATGCATCTGGACCGATTTCTGTTATAACTTCATCCAATGTTATAAATTCACCGGCACGTTTGGACATTACAATTTTCTCTTGATTCCTTAAAAGTGATACTTGCTGAGCAATGATAATTATCAATTTCGATGCATCAAATCCAAGGGCGGTCAGACCGCCTTTCATCCGTGCGATATAACCATGATGGTCAGGACCCCATATATTAATCAAATATTCAAACCCTCGATCAAACTTATCCCAGTGATATGCGAGATCAGATAAAAAATAGGTTGGTCGACCATTTGCTGTTATTAACACGCGATCTTCAGTATCATTGAAATCTGATGCTCTAAACCATAATGCGCCTTCTTTGCGATATGTGAAATCTTTTAGTTTCTCCAATACTAATTCACGGAGAGGAATATAATTACTTTCTTCGGCAAAATTTGCGAAATTAACACCAAAATTTAATAACGAATGTTTTTGCATCGTAATCATTCGTGACATTAGACTTTCTCGCCATTTTTCTTCTGGTACTTTATTTTTCTTGAACTCTTTTGCAATATCCTGAAGGTAGATACCATGATATCCCTGTTCAGGGATATCTGCATTTTTGCCATTAAATTCGTTGATACGTGCTAAAAACGATTCATAAAGTAAATCAGTCTGGGTTCCCGTATTGTTTATATAAAACTCGGACACCGCATCGTAGTTAACAAAACGCAGTAGATCGACTAACGCATTACCAAACGCACCCGCTCGAGCCTGAACCACATTTAGTGGTCCAGTTGGATTTGCTGATATATATTCAACGAGAACTTTTATGTTTTTACCAAGATCTACGCGACCAAAATTTTGCTCCAAGGCTGCATTTATTTCAGATAATAATAATTTATCTGATAGAACAAAATTTACAAATCCTTTCCCGGCAACTTTTACTGATGAAAATTCATCATGTTTAGCAAGTTTACTCGTCAGTTCATTAGCAATCTCGATTGCTGGACGGTCTTGTATTTTAGCTAATAAAAAAGCGATGTTTGATGAATAATCTCCGAATAAAGGGTTAGTCGTATATACAATTTCATGTTTATCTGGTAAATCTAGCACGTAATATTTAATTATCTGATTTATCCGCTGGCTGATCAATATATCTCCTTTGTGGGACATCTCCCCATAATCTTTCCAGACCATAAAACTGTCTTGTTTCATTAAGAAAAATATGGATAACAAAATCGAAATAGTCTAAAAGTATCCACTGTGCATTATTGTAACCTTCGATATGATGTGGTATTAGATGCTGTTTTTTTAACTTTGATAATAGCTCATCTGCAATTGCCTGAGTATGAGGTTGTGATTGTGCGGTGCAAATAATAAAGTAATCGGTAACCGGCGAATGTTTCCGAATATCGAGCAGTAACACATCCGAACCTTTTTTTTCAAAAATTATATCAACAATGTTTTTTATTTTACTTTTATTAAGAGGCATTAAAATTTTACTTTCGATTTGGGTAAATATTTAATGCAATCTTTACCCAATACGACCGTTACATCTAAATATAATAAAGAATCAATGTCTTTTTGAATCTCCGGTATAACTACTTTTTTAAAAATCGGTATTGGTCGGCTTATTTTGATATATGACATTACAGTACTGATAGTTTTAGCATTGGATAAATTTGGGTCAATATGCTCTATTATTGTAGTTATATCGATTGTTCTGGTACCTGACCGTACCTCATATACATCGAAACCCGCTGTACGCAAAAAATCTTGCACATGTGTTCCTTCACCATCCACTCCGGAACAGTTAATTATTTCAACGCGAATCTTACTGTGGTCAAGTGTTGGTGTAATTTTTGGTTTGGCCAGTACTGTGTGTTTTAATATCACAAACCCGATTGTCGCTAACACTAAAAGTAGTACCACAACGATTAATAAGCGTTTCATTGGTTTACGAAATAGTTAGAGATTGCTTAACTTTTTCTAAATCTTCTGGTGTATTAATCCCGAAACTTTCGTTAGGAGTATTGGTAATAACTGATGAAATTTTTCCGCCTTGTTCAATAATTTCAGTCACTGCCGTTGTTAAATAATACTCGCCATTGACCGGGCTCGGTTTTAATGTTTCCAAAATCGGTTTAAGTTTAGCGTAGCGAAAAACATATACACCCGTGTTTATTTCCTTTATCCTGCGGATTTCTTGGCTTGCATCTTTGTATTCAATAATTGATTTTATTTCATTGTGTTCGTTTCGGACAATCCGACCATATGCTGCCGGGTCATCCATATTCGCGGTTAACAAAGCAACATCGGCTTCTTCTTTATAAAAAATATCAATTAAATTTAAAACGGTCGTAATTTTTAAAAGCGGGACATCGCCGTAAAGAATAAAAATATCATCATTTGTTGACAGCAATGAATCACAGACGCGTACCGCGTCGGCAGTACCTTTCGCTTCTGGTTGAATGACAAAATGTATATTATTATCGGTGAACTGTTTTTTTATTTCCATCCCGCTCGGTGATACGACTACAATTACTGGATTAAGTCTTGCTTTCTTCGCTATGTCAATTACCCAACTTAGAACTGGTCTACCATTAAGTGTTAAAAGGACTTTTGAATATGGAAGTCCCATTCTTTTGCCTTTACCCGCGGCTAGTATGATACCGATCATTAGCGATATTTTGTTTCTATTAATTTATGTGATGAAATCAACTTCAAAAGTGAATATTTATTCGTTAGGTAATAGGTCAATTATAATACTACCTTAATTATAACAGAATCATTAATAAATATCTGGATTTGGGATTTAATATAGAATATTAACATCCTAATCCAATGCTATTTTTTTTCAGGTTCTTTTTTGGTGGTTTCTTTGTGTTTCTTTACAGTTAATTCTAAAAGTGCCATTTCTGCACAATCACCGGAACGATGTCCTAATCGTAAGACCTTGGTGTAGCCACCATTATGGTTACCGAATCGCGGGGCGATTTCATTAACTAGATGCTTGACTAAATTTCGGTCTTGTAAATACTCGAAAATTATCCGATTGCTTGCTTGCGATTTATCCTGAGCAAAACGAATTAATCTTTCTGCGTAGCGTCTAACGTGTTTTGCTTTTGTGATTGTTGTTTTTATGTGTTCATGGATAAAAAGAGAGCGAAGCATATTTTTAGTCATCGCTTCGCGATGTGATTTTGTTCGTCCAAGTTTCTTGTTTTTTCTCGAGTGGGGCAAACTATACCTTCTTCATTATACCCGCGACATCCATACCAAAACTTAGTCCGCGGTCTTCTAATATTTTTCGAACTTCGTCTAAAGTTTTCCTGCCGAAATTTTCAATATCAAGCATTTCCCGTTCCGTGCGTCCGACTAAATCACCAACTGTTCTGATATTCAATTTTTCACCAGTATGTTTTGACCGACCATTTTTCAGACAATTAAGTGCTCGGTTCGATAATTCTAACTCATTAATGTCCATTACTAATAACTCCTGGAGTCGTTGACGGTTACGGTCATAACGTTCCGCAACAAAAAATTCAGGCTCTTTCTCGGTTGGAATTAATGAAGCCATATGATTTTTCAAAATTGTCGCACTTTGAATTAAACATTCCTCTGGTAAAACAGTATTGTCGGTCCAGATTTCGAGAATTATCTTTTCAAAATCAGCGCGGTCGGCAACCCGGGCATTTTCAACTGTGAAATTGACTCTTTTAACCGGTGAGAAGAACGCATCTAAAAATATTGTGCCTTCAGGAAATCCGCTCTTCTTTTCTGCCCGCTCTGACGGCAAATAACCCCGACCATTTTCCACCTGCATCTCGATATTGACACTTCGTGATGCTTCGGTGATTGTCAATATTGCCTGATCGGGATTGGCGATAGTAATCTCTGGTGGTACGGTTAAATGTCGTGCTTTAAATTCATCCGCGCCTTTTGCATGCAGATTACATGTTTTGTGCGCTTCGGAATCTAAACGTAGTCTGATTTTTTTAATATTTAATAGAATCTGCGGGACATCTTCTAAAACACCAGGAATAGTAGAGAATTCATGCAGAACATTATCGATACGAACCTGCGTTACGGCTGCACCCTGTATCGAAGATAATAAAGCACGCCGCAATGCATTACCGACTGTATGTCCCCAACCCTTTTCCAAAGGCATAATTGTAAATTTACCATAACTGCTGGTCAAAGTATCTTTATCAGCTTTTGCACTTTCGGGTATTAATATTGGTGTTAGTTTCATAATTATTTTGAATATAATTCAACAATTAATTGTGTATTGACCGGAATATCTTTAACATCTTCGCGAGTAGGTAATCGCAGTACAGTACCGATCATATTATCTATGTCTAATTTTAACCAGTCGGCAACCGCTGGTTCTTTATCGGTCAACACTTTTTTAACAAGTGCCTGACCTTTTTTATCCTTAACCGCGATTGTCTGGTTGGCATTAACCTCATAAGATGGGATATTTACTTTCTTATCGTTCACCAGAATATGACCATGACGAATTATCTGCCGCGCCTGTACACGCGAGTCAGCAAATCCTAATCGGAAAATCGTATTATCTAAACGACGCTCTAAAGAGACCATCAACCGATCAGCAGGATTTTTCTTCCGCGCACGGTCAAATGTCAAACGGAATTGTTTTTCTAATAGACCGTAAATTGCCTTCAGTTTTTGTTTCTCTTTTAATTGCAGTGAATAGTGGGACAATTTTTTGGGGCGTCCTGTTGCTTTGCCTACTCGCTTAGGAAATACGCAAGCATCGGTGAAACACTTGTCTCCCTTTAGGAACAATTTCTCACCCATACTTCGACATCGTTTACATTGAGGTCCGATATGTCTTGCCATAAATTAATCTATAATATACAAAAAAAGTTACTTTTTGTCAACAGTTTAAAGGTTAAACTCGCCGCGGTTTTGGTGGTCGGCAGCCGTTATGGGGTATTGGAGTGATATCACGGATTGAATTAATCTTAAGACCGGCATTTTGTAATGAACGGATTGCTGCTTCCCGTCCTGGTCCAGGACCTTTAACTTCAACATCGACCTTTTGAATACCCATGGTTACTGCTTCGCGACCGCATGCTTCTGAGCATTGCTGGGCGGCAAATGGGGTACCTTTTTTAGCTCCCTTAAATCCAATTCTACCCGCTGAAGACCAGCATATCACATTGCCAGCAGTATCGGCTATCGTAATGATTGTATTATTGAAAGTTGAGTGAATATGAACGATACCATTTTGAGCAATCTTTCGTTTTACGGTTTTTTTAGCCACGACAAACTCCTATTCTAACCAGTTTTCGGTTTAACGGTTTCTCGAAGTTTAATTACTGCCGAACTCTTACGGGGACCTTTTCGGGTGCGCGCGTTAGTTCTGGTGCGTTGACCGCGTACCGGTAATCCACGGCGATGCCGTTCACCGCGGTATGAACCAATTTCGATATAACGTTTAATGTTTGCTGAAATTTCGGCACGCAGCATACCTTCGATTTTATAATTCGATTCGATTTCCTTACGGATTTTTGTAATTTCTTCGTCGGTCAACTCCCCAACTTTTTTAGTTGGCGTAATGCCGACCGCTTGTAATATTTTTAGCGCATTGCGTTGTCCGATACCATAAAGGTGCGGTAAAGCAAAAGCGACTTGCTTTTTGTCCGGTAAATCAATACCTAATATTCTTGCCATTTATTGTCCTTATTTTTAAAATTATCAATTACTATAACAAAAATTTAGATAATGTCAAGAGTAAATTTTGCGATTTAATCTGATGACTAGGACATTTATCCATATTTTAACAATTCGTAAATAAAATTATCTTATAATTATATCTAGCTTATTCCTTGTTCAGTTTCACATTTACTGATAAACTATGTAATCGTTTCACTATATCATTTGTAAAAAGAACAGCACGTTAAATAGAATTAGAATAAAATATTATTAAATCTAATTTATTTTATGTCAGCAAAATTCTACCTGTGGGTAGAATGAAATGTGACTATTCAGTCACGATTTATTCTTGTATATTTATAATCTAATCATATACATACCATATTCTTAACTCAATATTCTCTTAACATAGGGGAGGTGTTCCCCCTATACAGTCCTATTTATTATTGTAAATTTAGTAAGCCATAATAATAGGCTTTAATTAGGTTTGATAGTAAGTCGTATAAATCGTTGATAATAAGTCGTACTGACTGATATTTAATCAGGAAGTCATGCGATAACTGGTTAGAACATACATCAGAATGTTTCACGAAATATATCAACAGATATAATAAGTCATAGAAAAGGAAGTACAATACTAAATACAATGGTCAAAATTTAAAGTGAAAAGATAAATTATAAATCATCGCTGACTTTTTCAGAAAAAAATCGGGCTGGGAATAACCCAGCCCGTTTAGTTTTATTTTTATTATTAGCGTGTGAATACGAGTTTCTTGGTGTAATTGTTATTATCGGTTGTGAGTGTGTAGAAGTAGATACCTTCGGCAACATTATTGTTATGGTCATCAGTGCCATTCCAGCTTAGGTTGTAATTACCAACATTCAATTTGTTGTTCATAAGAGTTCTGATCAATCTTCCTGATGCATCGTATATCTTCAGGCTCGCCTTGGTCGGTTCTGCAATACTGAAGGAAATGTGTGCCAAGCCATTGGTAACTGGGTTGGGTCGCGCGGCATTAAGATAGGTTACAATCGGTGTTTGGTTATTTGAACCTTCTTCGATGCCCGT
>CAIPLT010000027.1 GCA_903865935.1 Caldifarciminota bacterium | reverse complement strand
TGGATGCTGAAACAAGTTCAGCATGACATTATAATAAATTATTAATATTTGCAAAAATTGCTACATTTAATTGACAAATGGCTATTCTTTGTTATATTATTTTATACTAATTAGTGGATATTATTAATGTCAAAAATTATTGAATGTGTACCAAATTTTTCCGAGGGCAGAAGACCTGAAATAATCGACAAAATTGTTTCGGCAATTCAATCGGTCCAAGGTGTTGTTCTATTGGACAAAGAGATGAATGCCGACCACAATCGGGCGGTCGTCAGTTTCATCGGTGAACCGTCCAATATTGTCGAAGCCGCATTTCAGGGATGTAAAAAAGCTTCGGAATTAATTGATTTAACTGTCCACCAGGGTGAACATCCCCGCATGGGTGCTACCGATGTTATCCCATTTATCCCAATCTCCAATGTAACAATGGAAGAATGTGTTTATCTGGCAAAAGAATTAGGCAAACGGATTGCCGATGAGCTCAAGATACCGGTATATCTTTATGAAGCGGCTGCGACCCGCGCTCATTGTATAGATTTAGCTAATATCCGTAAAGGTGAATTTGAAGGGTTAAAAACTGCGATTAAAACCGACCCGACCCGCGCACCGGATTTTGGTAAACCTGAATTACATCCCACTGCCGGCGCAACCGTAGTTGGAGCAAGATTTCCATTGATTGCCTATAATATTAATCTTAACACAACCGACTTGAGTATTGCCAAAAAGATTGCCAAAGCAATTCGGTTTCGCGACGGTGGTTATCGTTATGCCAAAGCACTCGGTTTTGCAATCAAAGAGAAAAATTGCGTGCAGGTTTCAATCAATATGACCAATTATCTCGGCACGCCTCTCTTCCGTGTGTTTGAGACGGTCAAGCGTGAAGCCGAGCAATACGGTGTAACGATTAAAGAAAGTGAAATCGTCGGGTTAACTCCAGAGAAGGCATTGATTGATAGTGCGGTCTATTATTTGCAATTAGATGAATTTAAACCAGAGCAGATTCTGGAATCAAAATTACAGGGCGGAAAAAGCAAAGGAATCGAAGACTTTCTTTTTGAAGTCAGCCAGAGCACTCCAACCCCTGGCGGCGGGTCTTGTGCAGCATTATCCGGGGCGATTGGCGCTTCTTTATTATTAATGGTTACTAATATCACTTTAGCCAAACCTGAATCCGATGAAATCACCAAAGAGTTTACACCAATTAAAGCAACGCTCGCTAAAGTACAGAAAAGATTTTATGAATATATTAGTCTGGATGCCGAATCATTCAATAAGGTAATGAAAGCCTATAAACTGCCCAAGGCAACCGACGAAGAAAAAGCCAAGCGGACCGAAGCGATTCAGCAGGCGTTAAAAGATGCCTGTGCCATTCCAGAAAAAGTATTTGACCTGGCAAAAGAAACAATCTTCTTAAGCCAGTCGATCGCTGCCAAGGGTAATAAAAATACGATTTCCGATGTCGGGGTTGCGGTCTCCAGCCTTAAAACAGCTATGGAAGGCGGTCGGCTCAATGTGCTGATAAATCTAAAAACAATCAAAGACCGTAATTATATTGATGAGAAAATTTCCAAGATAGAAAAATCATTAAGTGTGGTAGAAAATGTAATTACCGATATTAATCGTACGATTGAAAATAAATTGTAATAAATAATAATAATTGATAAGATGAAATTTTTGGATTTTATTTTTGGGAAAAAACAGTCACCCGAGAACAAATTTTGTGACTTTCATGTTCACACAACATTTTCTGACGGGTTGCTCACACCGGAACAAGTAGTGACTATCGCAGAAGAACGGGGACTCGGTGCCATCGGCATTGTCGACCATGATGCGGTTGGAGGGATCGAACCGGCGCGAATAAAAGGGAAAGAGATTGGAGTCGAAGTACTGCCCGCAGTTGAACTGAGCTGTATTGTTGGCGACTGTGATATTCATATAATCGGCTATTACATTGATTACAAAAATAAAAAACTGATAAATATCATTTCCGGTATCCAGGAGAAACGGCTGGACCGCGCTAAAAAGATGGTAATAAAACTTGCCGAGCAGGGTGCAGAAGTCGAACTTAAGCGTGTTTTAGAGCTTGCCGGAAACGGCGCGGTTGGTCGTCCCCATATTGCTCAGGCATTACTTGAAGAGGGTCATATTTCGTGTTACGATGAAGCGTTCTGGAAGTATATTGGTTATCATTGTCCGGCGTACGTGCCGAAAGAAAAATTGTCACCCAAAGAAGCAATCAATTTGATTCGTGATTTTCATGGTATACCAATATTAGCTCACCCGTTAAGCTACAACAACCGTGGGGTAATCAATTATATTATTGACGAAGGTATTGCCGGGCTTGAAGTCTGGCGACTCGACCATAATGACAATGACCTGAAATACTTAACCAGTTTGGTAACGAATAATCACCTGTTATCGACCGGCGGTACTGATTGCCATGGTGGTCGTAAAGGTAAAATCCTGATTGGCGAAATCAAAATACCTTATCAATACGTTGCCGCACTTAAGCATGCACGGTAGGAATCAAATAACAATCGGTTGTTTAATTTTAGCGGTATTTATATGTATGTGTTCCGCGCAAAATTTTACCATTGCCCGGCTAAAATATGAAGGCGGCGGTGATTGGTATAATGACCCGGATATCATACCAAATTTAGCCCAGGAATTAAATAAAAGAACCAATATCAAAACCGAAATTACTGAAAACGTGGTCAGTCTCAATGATGATAATTTGTTTCAGTATCCGTTTTTGTTCGTAACCGGTCACGGTAATATCAATTTATCCGAAGAAGAAGTAAAAAATCTGCGTGAATTCCTGACCAATGGCGGTTTTCTGTACGCCGACGATGATTATGGCATGGACGAGTCGTTCCGGCGCGAAATGAAACGAGCTTTTCCGGACATCGACCTGGTTGAATTACCGGTTGACCATCCGATTTATCACATGATATACAATTTTCCGAACGGGTTACCAAAGATTCACGAGCATTATGAAGGACCGCCCAAAGGACTCGGTTTATTTTATCAGGACCGGCTGGTTGTATTCTATTCCTGGAACTCAAATATCAGTGACGGCTGGACTGACACCCATAACGACCCGCAAGAAAAACGTGAGATTGCTTTCAAAATGGGTGTCAATATTGTCGCTTACGCACTCACTCATTAAACGACACTTATCAAAGAATTTATCTTGAACCGGCAATCTTTTAATCAATATATCTTGACTTTTTATAAAATCTGATTATCATTTAAATCTATGTCAGCAATTTCATCAATGCGTCGTTTGAGCAAAAGTATATTTATTATTGTTGCTATCGTATTTATCGGTGGATTTCTTATGGGCGAATTATGGCAGATAATTGGCAGACAATCTGGCAAAAAAATGCTGGATAAAGGGGTTGTCGGCAAAGTTGGCAACAAAGTGATAAAGCTTCAGGAATACCAGAATGCGGTCCAGTACTTTACCGTAAAATATCAGACTGAAAATAAAGTCCGCGATATATCACCGCAGGACCAGGAAAATATCAACCAGCAAACCTGGCAGTATCTGACTCAGGAAAAAACCTGGAGTGATATTCTTAAAAAAGGCAAGATAAAGGTAACGGATGCGGAAATTATTGAAATAATGAAAGCAAATCCCCCCCAGGAACTCCAGAACCGGCCAGAGCTTATGACCAATGGTAAGTTTGATCCTGACAAATATCAGAATTATCTTTTTGCAGAGGAAAATCGTCTGTATCTGACTCTATATGCACACGATTTAGCCGATGCCTTGCCCAAAGAAAAATTCCGTTTAGATGTCATCAATAGTTACCGTGTAACGAATGGTGAATTGAACGATGCCCAGACCAAAGAAAATACCGCAGTTAAATTGACCTATTTGTATTTTGGTCCAAGAACTTTAAAAGACCGCTACACGCCAACCGATGCTGAATTGAAAGCATATTACGACAAACATAAAGACAAATATCTGCAGAAAACCAGATATCGTGCAAGCTATGTATTCTTTGCCCAGACCATAACTCAAAGAGACTCCGCCGATGCTTTCAGTCAAATTACTGATGCGTATGCGATGACCAAAACCGATGAGTTCGGTACTTTAATCAGGGATTTTTCTGATTCTCCAAGCGACAGTGCTCCAGTTTGGGTAAAAGTGAAAGACTTGGACTCGATTACCCGCAAGGAGATTGCGAGCTTAAAGAATGACTCGATTACCAGTCCATTTATGACTTATACCGGCTGGCAGGTGATTAAAATTAGCCAGAGGGCAAAAGACAGTATTTTAATACAAAAGATTACCAAAGCGATAAAATTAACACGGGAATCCGAATCGGCTTTAAAAGATAGTGTCAATAATTTTATTTCGCGTGCTCAGAGTTCAAACTTTGATACTATTTCGCAGGAATATGGTCTTTTCCCGCGTGAAATGCCGCCAATGACCAAAGACCGCATCAGTTTCCCTGCGCTATATAACTCAAATCAAATGAAAAATTTTGTCTTGTCCGCAAAACCCATGCATATAAGTGAGGCGCTTAAAGGTCGCAGTGGATACTATATCTTCCAGTTTCTTGGCAAAGAAGCAGAAAAACTTCAACCGCTTGACCAGGTTAAAACTGCAATCGAATTCGAAATCCGCCGGGAAAAAGAAAAAGACTTGTTAAAAAATTATGCGGAAACATTTATCGACAAAATCCGTAATCGTATTCCGCTTGAATCAGTTGCACGCATCGATACTCTGATTGAAATCCATGCTGAGGATTTTGCTTCATTCACTGAATGCCGTAATCGAAAGGGTGCTGAATTTGCCGGTGCAGCTTATGCTCTGAATCCTGGTGAGACCTATGGTGTTTTAGCCACTGATATGGGTTCATTTGTAATTCGATGTGATTTGAAGACCCAAAATGCAACATTCAACCCGGCAACTTATCAAGAGCAGCGGAAAAACGAGATTGGCAATCAAATTTTCCAGAACGCAGTAAAGCAACCCGAAATCACCGACTATCGCGACGCGAGTTTCTTCTAATTTCAATTCGTACAACTCTCTTGACAATTAATAAATTTTAGATAATTTATATAGTGATGGCCCCATCGTCTAGTGGTTCAGGACATCACTCTTTCAAGGTGAAGATACGGGTTCGACTCCCGTTGGGGCCAAAATGCGGGAGTAGCTCAGCTGGTAGAGCATAACCTTGCCAAGGTTAGGGTCGCGAGTTCGAATCTCGTCTCCCGCTTTTCTTGTGGTTATTGGCTAAAAGCTAATAAAAGTTTATGTGGCGGCATAGCCAAGTAGCCAAGGCGGCGGTCTGCAAAACCGCTATTCATGGGTGCAAGTCCCATTGCCGCCTGTTTCTTCATAGCCGGGATGGCGGAATTTGGTAGACGCAAGGGACTTAAAATCCCTCGTTCTTTAACGGACATGCCGGTTCAATTCCGGCTCCCGGCATTTTGATGCATGTATGGGTCGTTAGCTCAGCTGGTAGAGCATCGGATCTTTAATCCGGTGGCCGCAGGTTCGACTCCTGCACGACCCATTTCTTTTTTTAGGAGGTTGTAGTGGAATTAAAATCAGTTATAATCAAGAAACCAGACGATGCTAATATTATAATCGGTCAAGCCCACTTCATCAAAACCATCGAAGATATTTATGAAACTTTAATTACATCTGTGCCAGGAATGAAATTCGGCATTGCTTTCTGCGAGTCATCCGGTCCTTGCCTGATTCGCAGCGAAGGTAATGATAACGATTTAATTAAGCTTGCCGAAGAAAACGCCTATAATCTCAGTTGCGGTCATTCATTTTTTATCGTTATCAAGAATGCTTTTCCGATTAACGTTCTCAATCAAGTTAAATCAGTATCAGAAGTATGTTCAATTTATTGTGCAACGGCTAATCCGGTTGAAGTTATTATTGCTGAATCTAATCAGGGCAGGGGTATTTTGGGTGTGATTGATGGCGAAAAATCTCGGGGAATTGAAACCGATAAGGACAAACAGGACCGTAAAGATTTCTTAAGAAAAATCGGGTATAAAAGATAATAGATAAACCACGAATTAATACAAATGAACACGAATAGATTTTATTTGTGTCTATTCGTGTGTATTCGTGGTTAAATTAAATGGAGGCGGCGGGAATCGAACCCGCGTCCGAAGCGTTCGAAGTTCAAGTTCTACATAGTTAGTTATTCTTTAATTCTCGTCAATCCTTTCGCCGAGTAACAGGCAAGAACCGACCAGCCTTATTAAATATCCAGTTCTAACCACAAGGCAGAGTCAGAACCTTTATCACCCTAATAGACCCTGTTTCTATCCCGGGTGCATTGATAGGACAGAGTGGTTGCCTTAATTAGGCAGCCAGTGCATAGCTGTTATTGGCAGCTGTAAGTTCTTCGGTTATTTTAACGAGATACCGAAGGTCCTCGCTATGCCCTCGAACCTCTCAGTCACTCCGTCAAAGCCAATCGCCCCCTAAAACTTACTATTCATTATAAAATGTTTCGAATTAATTGTCAATCTTATAGTTGTATAAAGTTTTTCCATTTAATCCCTGTATATCGCAATGTATCTCCTTTTGTATGACCTTATATATTCACTGATACATCTACCGAAGTAACTGGTATTATAATTTATTTATGATTTGCATTTATATGTTGAGGTTACTGGCTGATTTTATGATACGCTTTCAGCCGATTTATATAACGTGATGACTTTTCTGATTGTATATCATTATAAAGTTCTGCACACTTTAGAACCATGAATAGTCCAATATAGGGGAAATACCTCCCCTATATCAATAAAATATTGAACAAAAGACATGAAATATAAAAAGTTAGATGAAAATTTTATGCTAAAAAAATGTTACTGATTGGTAACATTTACTCAACTTACGAGTACAGTAGGTTTTTAACGTAAAGCGTAATAACCCACATATTTTTTCTAATAAAGATTATTAAATTATCTCTTGACAAGTTCAATAGATTTGTTAAATTATTCGGTACATAGGACGACTATATAGCATATGAAAAACCGCATATTCTTTGGTATTAAACCGCGAATATCTGACCCGTATAATAATTGTAAAACCAGTCAAAATTATTTAGACTGGACAAATAAAAATTGTAAATTCGGAAAGGAGGCGTCACTAAATATAAACGCTTTTGAACAAAAATTTAGTAAATCTGGAGGAATCAATGAAAAAAGTATTAGTAATGTTGCTGTTAGTTTTAGTAGCAGCATACGCAGTAGATAGAAATATAACTCGAATTCAAACCGTCTTACCAAACCCGAATGATAATCGACCACAGACCAAAATATCTCCATTCACACGACAGAGCAATCCAATTAACCCGACACCGTTATTGATTGGTCGTTTGGAAGTAATCGGTTATACCAGTTACGATTGGCAAGCTAATGGACCAGTTTATCATGATTGTATCTATGACCCGGTTGCAAATGGTATTCACTGCTTGTGGATGTATAGCCATTTTAATCAGGCGACTGACCGGCAGATGTATTATAACTTCTATGATTTTAGTTCGCATGCCTGGAACTGGCCTGATGCAGGTATTGGTGTTTATACTATGCGAAGCGGTTACGGCGGTATGGATAATGACCCAATTTCGGGTTGTGCTTATGTAACAGCCCATGCGACTGTCAGCAGTGTTATGACAACGGTCGCGGCAAGAGACCAGGCACCAGGTGCCGGTCTTTTTGAATATTCAAATGCTGCGGCTGGCTATCAATGGCCGCCTTGCGCAGTATCTCATAGTGAAAACATTGGTGTTGCATTGACCAATTCCACTGACCAGGATTCATTATGGTATACAAGAGGTACCCCTTGGAATACTTGGTCAACTCCGGTTCGCATCCCAGACCCGGGTGCACCCGCGGATTTCCCCACTCAGAATATTGCTGCATCCAAAACTTCCAATAAAATGGTTTACGTTTGGCAGTGCTCTGACGACCCATATCCAGAACGAGCAATGTATAAACTATCAACCGACGGTGGCGCAACATGGGGTACGCAGACACAAATCCCATTCCCGCCATCAGTAGGCATTACGCCAGGATTTCATATTTCTGGTTTATTCGCAATGTTTGATGCTTCGGATAACCTTCACATTGTTGCATCGGTTTCTGATACTGGTTTTACAATTCCAGCAGAAATCTGGCATTATTGCCCAACCAATACTCCGGCATATAAATTAGTCCATCATTATGAAGCCGATACACTCACTGCGCCAGTCGGTTACAACGCAATCTTTGCCACACGACCATCAATCGTTCAGGATGCAGCGAATCCAACTAATTTCTATGTTGCATGGGAAGAGTTTGACTCTTTAAACTATGAACCACTCACAACCTTGGCCCGAGCTGACATCTATGTCGCTCAATTGACCAATAATGGTAATACCGTTGCACGTAAAGGTAGAATTACTGACCCGAACACAACATCCAAGCGATTCCCGGTTGTCGGCGGCATTAAAAATGATACAGTATTTGTTCAGTATTTAATCGACTCAATCGCTGGCATGGAACTTTATACTCAGGGTGTTGCGACTAATAATCCAGTCGTCGTGCAACGTTTCTATAAAAACTCATTACCCGCAGCAGTTGAAGAAAATCCATCCAACCGATATTACAGCGTCGCGCTTAAACCAGCATCTCCTAACCCATTCATTTATACCACCAATATAACATATACTGTACCAATTAGCGGCAATGTTAACTTGACAATCTATGATATATTAGGCAGACCGGTCAGAACAATGGTTTCTGGAACAAAAACTCCTGGTGAATACACTGCAATCTGGGATGGTAAAGATGCCAACGGCAATAAAACTCAAGCTGGCATTTATTTCTACACTTTAAGCACTGCGGATAAATCCGTCTCCCGAAAAATCATCCGCACTAACTAAAAATAATTAACCATATTACCCCGCACCTGTTCATCGGGTGCGGGGTGTCAAGTTTATCGTGAGACGTTTAACCGTAATCGTTAGGCGTCGTTTTCAATGGAGGTAAGGTGAAGAAAATTATCATATTGACAATATCAATTTTAGCGATGTCTTTTGCGATTAATAATAATTTAACCCACATTCAAACCACAATGACCGAGAATAATAAATCAAATGTTAATATTGTATCAGCTAACACATCTTATTTACCGAATCCTACTCCTCTTCCTTTGGTCGGACGGACTGAAGTCATTGGTGGAACCTGCTATGACTGGGTTAATGGACCTGATTTTACCTGGCTCGTTAATGACCCGGCTAATGGTATTCATGTAACCTGGATGTGGAGCAACACCGAGGCAATGGCTGACCGAAATATGCGCTACAATTATTATGATTGGACCACGAAAGCCTGGAGTTGGATTGACGCAAGTAATTATATGAATTCGGGTATACCCGTCTTCCCAAGCGCAATGAGCAGTGTTGCTGGTGGTTCGGATATTGACCCGATTACCGGTAATTTTGTTATTTCTGGTATGAACACGGTCGGCGGTGTCTTGGCAAATGAAATTGCCCGTGACCAGGCACCCGGCGCGGGATTATTTGAATATACACAGGGTATTTCCGGTTATCGCTGGCCCGCAATCGCTGTTACGCATAATCAGGCAGTACATGTTGCCGCACTCGATGTGCCTTCAACTGAAAGTCTATATTATGCGCGAGTGCAACCATGGAACACCTGGACAAGTTATATTAAAATTCCACCACCCGCACCCGACCCGACATTCCCGAATATCAATATCGCTGCTTCCAAAACTTCCAATAAAGTCATTATCGTTTGGGAAGAAGCAACACCCGCCGATGCTCAGGACCGAGCTTATTACAGACTATCTACTGACGGCGGTGCGAACTGGGGAGCTTCAACCCAAATCCCGTTTCCGCCATCGACAGGTATGTTACCATCGTTTGGCGTTTCGTCACTTTTTGCGATGTTTGATAATTCTGATAATTTTCATATCGTTGCTTCAGTCGCTGATACCGGGCATACAATGCCTGCAGAAATCTGGCATTATTGCCCGACCAATACACCTGTTTATTCTCTAATTCAACATTACGAGGCTGAAACACTTGCTGCCGCAGTTGGTTATAATGCAATATTTGCCTGCCGACCAACAATGGTTCAAAATCCTTCTAACGGTTATTTATATGTTGCCTGGGAACAATTTGATTCGCTCAATTATGAACCGCTGACCAGTCTTGCCCGCGCTGATATCTATGTCTCGGAATCCCCGAACAACGGTTTAACCTGGCAGGGTAAAACCCGCATCACGACACCCAACACAATGTCCAAACGTTTCCCAATCGCTGGTGGTATTCAGGTGACACCAAGTACGTCTGTCCCAGATACATTACTGATAATGTATATGAATGATTCAATTGCTGGTGCTTTTTTACAGAGTCAGCACCGATTCTGTGTCAATCCGATGATCTGTCATCGCGTTGCAGTACCAATCATTGGTATTGAGGAAAATAACCCAATTCCGAAATATTACAATTTCGCTCTTATGACTCCCCAACCAAATCCATTTAAGTCATATGCAAATTTTGAATATTCAGTACCTGCACAGGGAAATGTTTCACTCATAATCCATGATGTTTCGGGAAGAGTAGTCAAAACACTGGTTTCTCGGGAGCAACCTGCAGGTAATTATTCGGTAATTTGGAACGGAAATAATGAAAACAATCGACCGATAAATTCTGGTGTATATTTTTGTACACTTCAGACCAAGGAAAAATCTATAACCAAGAAAGTAATAATAAACAGGTAACGAAAGGACATTATATGATAAAACGTTATTTGGCAATTTTTTGTATCGGTTTTATTTTTGCGATAATCCTTTCATCATGCGGAAATGAAGCGCCGCCAGCCTGGCCCTGGTGGACTTCACAAGATTCTAACGCAGTAAAACAAGAACTTACTCGCTGGCGTGATACAATAAACGGTTATCATTATTTGCAAGGCCAAGACGCTACTCCGATAAATTTACCTCTGGAAATTAATGTAGCTTTAGTCAGCGCTGATACTTTGTCACGAACTGGCGATAGTGTCATAAAAATTGCTCACTTCTTGGGCTCAAATTATGTATTAGGCGATAGCACGCACATTGACGATTTACTGTTTGGGGTAAAAAATGATTCGATACAAACTAAAGATACCTTCTGTTTTGTAACCTATAGCGATTCGACCCAAAACTGCATTGGGGTATTTCAATATGATAGTATCTGGAAGATAAAGTTTCAAATCGCATCAGTTGACACAACTATTACCCCGTGGGATACATCATGGGGTGTCAGTTCAATAACTAAAACTGGATTTACGGCTACTCAGGAAGAACAAAACATCTTCAAGATTAATATTATGAGAAAGCTGGAATTGCACAAAGATAGCGCTACAACAATATACCGTATGAAATATCTTACTGGATTCGGAACTTATGTGCCTAATTCAACCAGTGCACCTGCAATCAGCAATGTTGTTCTAACAAAACCCGGTCAAAGCGATACTTTCTATTACGGAGCCCGTCAAGACCATAAAGGTATTTATAACCCTAAAATTAGGGATTCTCTATACAAAGCTATTGTCGGAGAACCAATTACGGTCACGGTTAATACGACAACTCCAACGGATACGATAACTGACCGAAATTACTATTTTGTTAGTTGCGGGTCTCCTTATGTCTCGACAAAACAAAACATCACATACGGTGCAAAAATCGGCCAAGGAATTATAACATTTACTCAGCAAGGAATAAACCATCTTAATATCGAAGTGATTCCCGCTTCAACACTATTCTACCCATTCGCTCAATGGAAATCGACTACGTGGTCAATTCCAATACAGGTTATTCCGTAGTTTTATAAAGGAGGCAAATATGAATAAAAAAAATATATCGCGTTGTGCGTTATATATAATATGTATTAGTCTCATTGCATTTAGCTTTGCTTACGCTGCCGAGACTGGACGCATAGCCGGTCGAATTATCGATTCCGAAACCAAAGCCCCTTTAATTGGTGTGAATGTGGTTGTTGAAGGTACACAATTGGGTGCTTCCACGGACGAAAATGGTCGCTATTTAATTTCCAATGTCCCAGCCGGTAATCAAACGGTTACTGCATCTTATATCGGTTATGATGCAACACGTATGAAAGACGCTTTAGTCATATTAGACCAAACAATTACCCTTAACTTCAATTTACGTTCGACTGTTATTCAAGTTGGTACAATTGAAGTAACCGCAGAGCGGCAGCTAATGGTCAGAACTCAAGCTTCTACCCAAAGAGTTATCACTACTGATGAATTTGATAAATTACCAATCGGAACGCTTGGCGCAATTGTAGCTCTTACACCCGGATTGGTGACAAATTCAACCGTCGGTTCAAGTGGCGCACACCTCCGGGGTGGCCGTCCTGAAGAGATTACTTACTTTGTTGATGGCATTGCAACAACTGACCCGACCTTCGGTTACTCAGCGGCAAGAGTAAATCCCGAAGCCACGGCTGAAGTTTTGGTTATTTCTGGCGGGTTTGATGCTGAATATGGCGAGGCGATGTCGGGTATCGTTCAAGTAGTAACGAAAGAAGGACGAGATAATATGTCCGGTCGAATCAAACATACGACCGATGCATTTATGCCAAAATCACTAAATTTTGGCTATAACCAAACTGAAGTTTCAATCGGTGGCCCCACCCCTGTATCTAATCTCCATTACTTTTTGTCGAGCGAGATTTTTTTCGCCGATGATTATAATCCCCACAAGTACAAAGTTCAACACCAAAATCGAGATGACTACAAACTCACCGGCAAATTCACTTATTCACCTTCTTTTGCCAAAGACTTAAAACTGACTGCTAATGGTTTTCTTGACCGTGACCAGTGGGGTTTATACCCTTGGGACCCAACGAGTGAAAACCATCTCGGATATAAGTACTATCTTGACCATTTCTTGTCCCGACAGGAACGTGTTCGTAAAGCTGGTGTTACAGCAAACCACATGTTAACACCGTCAACTTTCTATACTTTACAATACGGTTATTTTTGGGATGAACGCGTTATCGCGGTCAGAGATATGGCAAAAGAAGAAACCCTTGGCTATAAATTTGGCTGGAGATTCTGGCAGGACTATCAATTTAAGGCACTGGATTCGGTCCGGGCAAGACCCGATGTAATTTACAATCTAATGCCCTATTATAAAGAACAGCGCAATGATGTTACCAGCAATCCTTATGGTGTTTTACGACTCTTTTATACTGACGGCGATTATCGATATTTTCAACTGCATGGGTCATCGATTAATACTTTTAAAGGTGACTTGACGCATAATATCGGTAAAATTCATGAAATTAAAACCGGTCTGGAACTGAGAAAGAATTATCTCTATCGAAGATATAATTCCCTTCCTTCTAATCCTAACCCCTTTGTCGACTCATATGATTATTATCCGTTAAATATTGCTGCCTATGTACAAGACCGTATGGATTTCGAGGACCTGGTCGTTAGGACTGGTTTACGATTTGACTATTTAGATCCAAATGCTTATAAACGGGCCAACCCGACTAATATTAGCGACACCTCAAAAGTCAAAGCACTAAATAAATATAAGTTATCACCCCGCATCGCTATTTCTTTCCCAATCGGCGAAAAAGCAAAATTCCGATTTTCCTATGGACACTTCTTCCAGACACCCGCTTACCAGTACCTGTATCAGAACATCTCTACTGCTGCCTATGATCGTGGAAATCAAATTATTGGCAACCCTGATTTACTTGCCCAGCAAACAATTGCCTATGAACTCGGTATCGAAGTACTGCTTTCGCAAATCTTTGCCTGTGATTTTACCGCTTATTACAAGGATGTCTACGATTTAATCGGCACTGGTGTTATCGATGCCGTACCAACCGGATATTTTCCGATTGAAAATGAAGCCTACGGTAATGTGCGTGGGGTTGAAATTACTTTCACTAAGCAACTATCTAATTATTGGTCGGCGCACTTAGGCTATGGTTTTTCTTTGGCCCGAGGCACGGTTTCGTATGCAACTGAATGGTATTATGACCGTTATTATTATGGTACTGACCCAATCACGGGAAAACCGATGGAACCACCAGTCAAAGATTATGCTCTGGATTATGATGAACGGAATTCCGCCAAACTTGATATCGGATGTGATTTTCCGTCGGATTTTTCCTTTGCACCGATTCGCAACTTAAAAGCAACCTTGCTTTTTAACTATGGTTCGGGATTACCTTATTCACCGCGAGAACTAAAATCTGGTCTTGATTCGGGAAACCGCATCGGCGAAAAGAATTCAGCTCGTATGCCTGCCCGATTAACTACCGATGGAAAAATCTCCAAAGGATTTGTTATCGCACGTAAGCTAAAGTTTAATGTGGTTTGCGATATTACTAACCTATTCAATACCATTACGACCGAGTGGGTTTGGGGATATTCCGGAAAACCTAATGACGATGGCTATGCAGCTACGCTTTCACCAGCAATATGGACATCATCTTCTTATATAACAATTTTAGCTAGTAGTTACCATCCTGCTCGCGATCTAAATTCTGATGGTGTAATCAATGATGTAGAAGAATACATTTCATATAAAGCTGCTTACAAAGACTATGTGAATGATCCGTTGAATTTCGGTGCTCCACGACAAATTCGATTCGGTATTGATTTTGAATTCTAAGGAGGAAATTATGACGATTGGAAAATATAAAGGTTTAAAAATAAAAAGGTTAATCCTGATTCTTCTTTTCTGCAATCTTCTTGTAATCTCATCGCTATTCGCTCGCACTGCGGTAAATCCGTCTCATTCACAACGAATTATGGATTATAAGTGGTACGCGAAAAACCAGTGGCGAATGCCAATTACAAACTATGGCACTTTTGGTTATGGTATCAACCGTGCCGGCGGTGAATGGCCCAGAGGTTCTGGCAATATGTATATCTACGGTGCTGGGATTTGGGTTGGTTGTTTGCCTACTCGCAGAGAAACTTTAGTTACCAGCGGTTATGACCCAAGTTCTGGCAAAAGTGAATTTACACCCGGCTGCTGGGAAAATTCGACTGTCCAGGGTGATTATGCACGTGATTTTGAACGCGTTTATATCTATCCAGAAGATTGGCCACCCAATCCATCACTATTCCCGGCTAGTATGCAAGACTCATCTGAAACTTTCTTGCGTATTCCTCTGGCTAACGGTGACACGATACATGGACATTTCTATCCAATACCAAGAACAACTGTTTCTACCAGTGATGCTTGGACCGTCTTCAATGACCGTGATGTTTCACGACATGTAAGTAGCGATGCAGCGATTGGTATTGAAATATATCAAACTGTATATTCCTGGAGCCTACCTTGGAACCGTGATATTGTTTTCTTCACCCTCACAACTAAAAATGTTTCTGGACATGAACTCAAAGATATGTATTTAGCAATGGCTTGTGATGCTGATATTGGTAATGCCACTGATGACATGTGCGGTCTCATCTTAAGAAAATACATTCGCAACCGTGCTGGTACTGATTCGGTTTATGCCGACAATGTTGGTTATGTTTTTGACAGCAACTTTGATGAAGGATGGCAAACACCTCCTGGATATATTGGTTTTGACTTTCTACAAAGCCCCTATGCTTACACCGATGGTATTGACAATAACCACAATGGCATAATCGATGAGGGTCCAGACGGCATTGATAATAACGATAACGGATTAATTGATGAACCAGGTGAACTCGAGCAGCTTGGCATGGTATCCTATAAAATCTTTACCCTTGCTGCAGGTGACCCGCGTGATAACTTTGCCCAGTACATGGCAATGACTGGTCGGGCTTGGAGTTCACCTTATGAACTGAATCCCTATGATTCGACTGATGCATCACCTGCTGACAAACGATTTCTTCAGGCAACCGGCCCATTCAATTTAAAACCAGATTCACTTGCAACCGTCACAATCGCAGTAATTGCTGCACCCTCAAATCCAGTCGCGGGTGTAGGTGATTTATATCAATTAGCTTTAGCATCCTCTGCTGCACAAGCTGCATATGATAATAACTGGATTATGCCTTCCGCGCCTCCGTCACCTAATGTAACCATGGTTCCGGGTGAAGGCAGAATCACCCTGATTTGGGATAACTCGCCGGAAAATGTTCCTGACCGATTCTACCCTTATGCTCCATCACTCCGTAACCCGTTCTATCGCGAATATGATTTTCAGGGTTACAAAGTTTATAAAAGTCTAACCGGCAGAGTCGGTGAATGGCAGCTTCTTGACCAATACGATAAAATTGATGGTGTCATATATCAAGATACAGCGACCGTTGAATCATTAAGAACTAACGCGACCGATAAAGGACTAAGTTATGCCTATATTGACAGCAATAATATCCGATTGGGTTTCCCGTATTACTATGCCGTAACTACATTTGATGTTAATACGATGGGTGAAGCACCCGATACTTTCTGGCTAAGTCTGGAGTCTGGATTAGATGCCAAAGCAACTACTGCTCGGACAACACCATCCAATTATTCGCCACCGCAATTTGACACATCCCGAATCCGTGGCAGCGAGAATTTACACATAACCTTAGAACCCAAGGCACTTGCTAATTATGCGGTTAAACACGACACATTTAATATTAAATTTTTGTCCCCGTTGCCAACTGGTGATGCTGCGAATCGAATACCAATTTATCGTTTCTTGGTGCTGAACCCAAATGGTGATACGGTAGCGTCAATACAAAACTTTACATTGGACATTCGAGATTCAGCGACAACTGTCTCATTTCATCCGACCGCATTTGACTCAGTCATCACAAATGTAAAAGAAGATACTTCAGGTGAGCTCGATACAACCAGAATTTATATGCCGGTTGCGGACCTCGGATTAACTTTGTCAATGGACGCTATCCCATTACAGACCTTTGACCATTTTGCGGTTGTATCTGGTAGTTATCCGGTCGATTCTTTGCAGATTCTGACCTCATTCACCGGAAATAAAGCTTTATGGGCATATCGCGGGTCTGATTATCGAGTCGTGTTTAAGGAAAAATATTCGGGTGGACCACTCACCGCTGAAGTTTACGATTTGTCGCTTAATCAAATTGTACCTTATCGAAGACTACAATCGAGTGTCTCCGTAACCCCTGACCCAGACTCAGCTGATGGCTGGAGTTTCGCCAGTATTTTACAACCGAAAGCAAGTGACACATTAGTGTTAAATGTGACACGGTATCTAAACATTTGCGGTGGTCAGCTTAATTTGAGTCGAGGTAATGCAATACGAATTCTGCCCAATATCGGTGACACATGGATTATCTATTCTGCCAGAATTTCTGCCGCACCATCATATAGCGAATTTCAAATCATATCAACACCAATGCAGATTGCTAACTCCAGTATTACTAAATTGAAAGTCAAAGTCGTACCTAATCCATATTTAGTACGCAACGAATGGGAACGACATCCTGATTATCGTAAAATCAAGTTTATCAATTTACCTACGGAATGTACAATTCGCATATATAATTTCTCTGGCGTCTTGGTAAAAACACTGCGCCATTCCGCAACTAAAACTGCTGACCCTGGTAATGTTCCGCTCGAATCGGGCGGTGATGAAACATGGGACCTGCTTACCGAATCCGGACAAAAACCCGCTCCTGGCATATACCTATTCCACGTCGAATCCAATGTTGGCAATCAAATCGGCAAATTTGTGATTATTTATTAAGGAGACGACCATGAAAAACCGAACAATAATTTTATTCTTTGTAATACTGCTTGCTTTTTCACAAAGTTACGCTACCTTCACCAAACTTGGTATGGCTAGTATGACGTTCTTAAAGGTTGGGATTGGACGAGCCACTGGAATGGGTGATGCTTTTGTTGCAATTGCCGATGATGCTTCAGCAACATTTTGGAATCCTGCTGGATTAGCTTTAATTAAAAATCGTCAAGTAATGCTCAATCACATCGATTGGATATTGGATACTCGTCATGAATACATAACTGCCGCATTTCCGACTAAGATCGGTACTCTCGGCTTTGCTTTAACCAGTGTTAATTACGGTGAATTTGAAGAAACTACAATCGATGAATACCAGGGTACGGGTCGTACTTTTGGCGCTTCGGATATCGCATTTGGTGCATCATATGCCCGAATGTTTACCGATAAATTTGCTTTCGGCGCATCCGTAAAAGTTATGGATGAACAAATCTGGAATTTATCGTGTCCGGCCATTGCATTCGACTTTGGCACACATTACAATACTGGATGGAAAAACTTAAGATTGGCAATGGCGATTGCTAATTTCGGTCCTGATGTGCAGTTCTCCGGTAAACAGCTCAATTTCGAAGTGACTAGTCGAACCGACTGGACTTGGCCTTGGACTTACCAAGCGCTGCCCGCAAGCTATACCACTGAAAAGTTCCCCTTGCCCGTTATCTTCCGTTTCGGATTAGCCGACGATATCATAAGTACTGAAAACTCCCGATTAACATTTGCTGCTGATTTAGTACATTTCAACGATGTCAACGAACAGGTGAATATTGGAGCAGAATACAAATTTATGAATTTCTTCTTGCGCGGCGGTTATATTCTCAATACTGATTCTGATTACTCAAAAGAACTCGGCAGGCGAAGTGGTTTATCATTTGGTGCGAGTGTCAATGTTAATCTTGTTTCCAATCTTATTATGCAGGTTGATTATGCGTATCGCGATTTAGCTCGACTGGGTGTTTCACATCGCATCGGATTGACAGTTGGTTTCTAAATATTAAAAAATAAAACCCGGGGACGAGTAAATATTTTGAACACTCGTCCCCTTTATTATTTATGATGGTAATTAAAAACGCAGCTCAGATTTTGACCTTAACCGGAAAAGAATTAGGTATTATTAAAAATGATTCGCTCTCGATTAAAGATGATAAAATAACCAGTGTAAACCATCGTACTTCTAATATCCGACATCAAAAATCTATTGATGCTCGTGGGTGTATTATTATGCCCGGTTTTGTTGACTGCCATACCCATCTGGTATTCGCTGGTTCAAGAGAAAATGAATTTGCGATGCGGCTGGAAGGGAAAACTTATAAAGAAGTACTTGTGGCGGGCGGCGGTATTTTACAGACCGTGGCTACAACTCGAAAAGCAAGTGAAAAGGAACTGATTAAATTGGCACAAAAACGAATTGACGAATTAATCAGGTGGGGAACAACAACCGTCGAAATCAAATCCGGTTACGGACTCGATACACCCACTGAACTAAAAATATTGAAAGTTATTAAAACCTTACAAAATGTCAATAAAGATAGAATTACGATTATCCCGACATTTTTGGGGGCACATGCAATTCCAGCTCGTATCAAGAAAGCTAATTACATACATAAATTAATTTCCGAAATGATTCCATTAGTCGCAAAAGAAAACCTGGCTCAATTCTGTGATGTATTTTGTGAAAACTTTGTCTTTAATGCCCAAGAAAGCAAAAAAATATTACTCGCAGGAAAAAAATTTGGATTAATCCCAAAAATCCATGCCGATGAAATTGAAAGTTCTGGTGGCGCTGAAAAGGCTGGTGAAATCGGTGCAATTTCTGCTGAGCATTTGCTTTACCCGTCAAATAAAGGTCTTAATATGATGAAAAGAAAAGATGTTGTTGCAGTCCTATTACCAGGCACGACATTATTCCTTAAATCGAAACAGATACCCCCAATAGAAATGATGCGAAAATTAGGAATAACCATTGCTTTAGGTTCGGATTACAATCCTGGCACTTGTATGATTTACCAGATGCCAATAATTATTGCTTTAGGTTGTTTGCTATACAATATGAGTCTTATTGAAGCGATTAGAGGAGCAACAATAAACGGCGCAAAGGCACTAGGTTTAGATAAAAAAATCGGTACAATCGAAACGGGCAAAAATGCCGATTTGCTGATACTCGATATTCCAGATTATCGACATATTCCATACCAGTTCGGTAAAAGCTTGATAAAAACCGTGATAAAACACGGTAAAATAATATATTCAAGAAATACCTATTGTTAAAAAACCGTTCTATTTGATTTGCAATAAATTACATTAAGATTTACCTTTTCAGGGGGGTACGATACCGGACCTAGCCCTTTGTTAGCACTTTCCTAACCAGACGATATCCTATATGCGACTTAGGGTTTCGCTTATAATTCAGCTTAAATCGTATTAGTCTAGCACTCTCTACTGATATAAAATATTGCGAATTGGTGAATATCTATTAATAAGTCATGTCTTACATTATTGAATCAAAGCTGCGAATAAATATAGAATGTTTATATCTACATTATTTTGATAGTATCTTGTGAATATTGCTCAGCGGTATGTTACAAATACTAAATAGCAGTTCGAACAATTATTATCGGTGTACAGGCATCGCCCTGTCCAGCCGGATTATCATCCAGCGCTTCTTCAATTAATTTGACATCCGCGTCTTTTGACGCTCCGACTACCCAGCATCCAGTAATATCATTGACATCAACAATCGCTGCCGGTGACTTAATTCTATCCGATATTTTTTGAGCGACTAAATCCGGATCTTTTGGTCCCAGTATAACACACTCACAATACTCTTTTAGACCTGCGGTATGCGGTGCATCAATCATTGCTGCTTGTTTACCAGCAATTTTATAAAAGTCCCCCCTGCGCTTTAATAATTTCATAACTGCACTGACCATTGCCGCTAATAAAATTCTTGCTAAACCAGTTTCTCTTATCGCGCATTCCATACTATAAGGATTACGTAGACCAATTCCATAAGGTACTTTGCGCACAAATCGCCATAAAATTCTTGCTAATAATCTTGGCTTAATCCGGCTGGTCGGAATCGCCCTCCCCTGTGTCATCGCCACAACACTCTCGCTGATTGTAATAATATCATTTGGTTTTCTGACTTTTGCCGTGTAGTTCTCTATCACATCTTCAATATTATCCTTTTCGGTTATAATATGTGTTTTGACTGCAATAATTGTATAATTTTTCTTTTCCATTTATACCCTCATTTTCCAAAGACTGATGTTACGCTTAATGCCGATACCCGCATAAACTAACCAGTTTACAAAGAACGGATATTTTTGCTTATAATACTTAGTATAAAATATTTTCATCGCATCATAAAAATAATTTACCGACTTTCTTTTAATTTCGACTGATGCCTGAGTTTTCGTTGATGTCTCTTTTTTTATTCCCGATGAAATACCTTTATAATGAATAATTTTAGCATCCGGGTAAAAGTATATTTTCCCGCCCGCTTGTTTAATTCGATACGACCAGTCAACATCCTCGCCAAAAAAGAAATAAGTCTCATCCAAAAAGCCGATTTTATTAATTACGTTTCTACGGATTAGAAAAAAACACCCGCTCGGTGAATCAATTTCATGCGACTCGGAAAAAGATTTATAGGTCAGATGATATTGCCCGAATAATTTACTTTTCGGAAAGATTTTATCCAATTTAGTAAAATAACAGAAAGATGCCCAGGGTGTTGGAAATCCCCGATGGCTTGCCTGGTCCAGCTCCCCATTTCCCAGCTCGACTCGGCAGGTAACTGCATCAATCAATGGATTATTATCCAGAAATTTAACGGTTTTTTCAATTGCCCGGTCAATATCTTTAGTATCAGAGTTCAGTAACAAGATATATGTGCCGTTAGCTCGTTGAATCGCTTGATTATTGGCTTTAGCAAAACCAAGATTTTCCGTATTTTTTATCAGTTTCACCCAGTGAGTCTTAGTTTCAACCGCTTCCGCTGAACCATCGCTCGATGCGTTATCGACAACAAATACTTCGTTTTCCATCCGGTTTCCAATATAGGAAATGCTCTCTAAACAATCAAGCGTTTGAGCTTGTGTATTATAACTGAGGATAATTATCGACAATTTCTTGGATATGTTTTGCATTTTAAACACTTTTTAAAATCGTTAAGGTTTTTTTTGCCGTATCTTCCCAATTGAATTTTTGAGCCTGAATAATACCGTTATATCGTAAAGACTTCTTCGCCTCACTGCTATCTAACACATCCTGCATTTTTTTTAGCAAGTCGTCAATCGAATTTGGACTAAAATACTTTACTGCTTCTCCCCCTATTTCGGATAAACTTGATGCGTTACTACTAACAGTAGGTATGCCACAAGCAAGCGCTTCTAAAACCGGCAACCCAAATCCTTCATATACTGAAGGAAAAACAAACAATTCGGCACCATTATATAGATATGGCATATCGTTATCATTAACATAACCAAGAATTTTAATTCGATTATACAATTGCAATTCACTTATAGTATCAAAAATCTCTTGAGATTTCCAGCCCCTTTTGCCAACAATCACTAAATCAAAATTACCCTTCAATTGCTTAAATGCTTTTAGCAGTACCATATAATTCTTGCGTGGTTCAAGCGTTCCCACCGATAAAATATAAGGGCTTTTTATTTGATATTGCGCAAGCACGGAAAGAATTTCTTCTTTCTGATACGGTCGAAATTTTTCACTGACCCCTTCATAGATAACCGTAATTTTATCCGGTGATATACTGAAATAATCAATAATTGATTGCTTGGTATATTCAGACATTGTAATTATATGGTCGGCGCTTTTTATTGATGGCTTAAAAAACAGATTATGGATAAATCGATTATAATTAGCCATCGTGTTTGGATAATAAACCGACACTAAATCATGTACTGCCAAGACCGACCTGATATTTTTCGATAATTTTATTGGTAGCACATGCGCCGGACCAAAGAACACATCGACCTTGTCTTTTTTTATAAACTGTTTACCTTGAGTTTGTAACCAAAATGAACCTGGTAAGGGAATCGTGCCAAAACGATTATGCCAGTTTCGCCCTTTGCCAAAATTATAGAGAACTGAGTGTGGCGAATAAAGATAAAAAGAGTCTTCTTTTGTGATTTGAGAAAACTTATCCAGAAGATTTATCAGGTAAAACCCGACACCCCTTGCTTTTTCTCTTAGTATCCCGACATCAATTCCGATTCGCATTTTATCCTCTCGTATAAGACCGCATTAAAAATACTTTATACTGAGAAAATCTTTAGGTTTAATCATCTTTTATTTTCTCTGAATAACTTTACATATTTACCAGTTAGATTTAAATAATAATCGCCAAACTCCTTACTCGGCTCGATTTCCGTCCCTTCGAACCATTCGTTAAAGCTCGTAATTAAAATCCAATCAGGATTACTTGCTAATGCTGTTTTCCATATTGCGTTATAAAATTCTCCATTTTTACGGTCAATATAATTTCTGCTATTCCCAATTCGTCTTGCATCATAACCAGGCATAACCGTAGCAGCCATGAGTTTGTTCTTCTGTCGAGCAATTTGTGAAGCGAAAAGATAATTCTGTTTAATGCTTACTATATCAGTTCCGGGCGGTAGATACTTGTGAAAACCTGAAAAATTCCTAAGATTACTATAGCTGTAACCATAATTTATTAACGCAAACTTCGGTGACAATGACAACAATGAATCCGAAGGCACTTGTTCTAAAAGCCTTGAAAATATAAAAAGCACGGGTTGGGTTCCGACTTTAATAAAAGAACTACTTCGAGTATATGTCGTTTCAATATAATTTAGATTATTCCGTAAATCTTCCAATGAGCGTGTCGTTTCCAAGTAGAGCGAAAATTTAAATCCAAGACTCTCACAAATTGGAAGCATCTTTATCAGATTCGAGTCTATGAAAGAATTTTTACCCCACCAGGAAACAATAAATCCATCGATTCCCGTATTCTTCGCCATTACGATATGTTTACATAAAATCTGGGCGTCACTTGAATTATAGAACCCCATAAGCGGTTTGTGTGCAACAAGTTGTCTGTCACCCTCTACCCAATTCTTGTCATACCAAGGAAAGTAGAATGATAATACCATGGGCTGAATTTTTTTGGTTTTTGGTTTTAATTGGAAAGATGAAATTGCAATGTTTTTAATGGTGTTTCGATTTACCGTAAAAATACGATTCATTTCAGTGGTAGTAAAAATAGCAAGCGTCTCGGCGTTAGTGTGAAGAACTACTTTGGTTTCGCCGATTGCGCCTTTTTCTATTACAAATTTTATAACCTTTGGTAGTTCTTGTGATAAACAAAATTTATACCTTGCACATACTAATGAAGAATCATAAGATTTTTTTTCGATTGATAGGATACCTAAGTTTATCACGTTATTTTGGGTGTACAACATTAAACTGTCATCTAGGTAATAAAATTTAGTATTCTCAAGATTAACTTTTGTCCAATCCGAAGTCGTTATAATATCCAAAATCAACGGATATCCCGTAAATTCTGAACCGTTAAGTTTTGTCATCGAGATACTAAAACATAGAATAATAATCAAATAAACAAGGTTTTTGTTCAGGACTGCGCCACATCTTCGAGTTATTAAAATATCTGTTACTTTAATCCGTTTGAATATTGATTTATTTTGATTGGCAAACATTTTCAAATGTTTCTAAAACTTTTTGCGCCGATTCTTTCCAACTAAACCTCTTTGCATTTTTTAATCCTTTTTCAATCATTTCTTTTCGTCCATAATTATCTTTAAGCGCAAATGAGATTGCATCCGCAATTGCAGAAATATCATAAGGGTTTACCAAAATAGCCGCACCGCCTGCTACTTCGGGCAAAGAAGAAGTATTAGAAGTGACTACCGGTACGCCACATGCCATTGCTTCAATAATTGGTAATCCAAAACCCTCGTAAAGCGAAGGCAAAACAAATAGTTTTGCTGCGCTATAAACTACTGGTAAATCCTCGTGTGCAATTAAACCAGTGAATGTTATTTTATCTTTTAAATTATGCTTCTCTACTAATTGGAAAATCTTCTGATTTTTCCATCCGTACTCTCTTGAACCAGCAATCACTAATTGAGGTAAATCTACGTAAGTGTTTCTAAGTTCGCTATACGCTTCGATTAAACGTTCGAAATTCTTTTTAGGTTCCATAACACCCAAAGTAAAGATAAATTCTAATGGGAGTTCGTATTTTTGTTTTACTGTAAGAATTTCATCTCGCGATTCGATTGGCTTAAAATCTTCACTAATGCCACAGAAAATTACTCTAATCCGATTTTCTGGCACTGAAAAATAATTTATCAAATCGTGCTTTGAATGCTCCGAATCGGTTATAATAAAATCCGCTCGACGTACTGAATTAGTAATTAAGTATTGATAATAATTTCGGCGGATAGCAGAATATGTATGGGCGAATGTAATCGAAGACAAATCATGAATCGTCACGATGTATTTACAAACTTTGATTGGTGGCAAAAAATTACTCGGACCCCAGAAAATATCAACCTTATCTCGTTTTAACGACATTGACAGCCCAGTGTATTCCCAAGCAATACGAAAATAACGATACTTTGTAATATCCCTAATTTCAACATTATCATTTTCCTTAGAAATACTGGAAAATATATTAGAATTTTTATAAATTAATATATCATGCTCATGTGCAATCGGCGCAAGTTCTTTTAACAAGTTAAATGTATATATGCCCATGCCATGATACAACGATTTTGTAGCTAATGTATCTATAGCAATCTTCATTATGTATGACGTATTTTTGACGATATTATATCAATTAGTTTAGTAACTCGACTATCCCAGGAATTTTCTAATGCGTATTTGATTCGTCGGTTCTTTAATTCCAAATCTTTTTCTTCAAGTGCCTTTTGAATTAACGCAACAAAGTCATCATCGTCTTTTGCCAAATAGATTAGTGACTGCATTTTCTCCAATTCGACGAGATTAATTGCAACCACTGGTTTTCCCAAGCTTAAATATTCGTAAACTTTTATTGGATCAACCTTATCGGATAATTGGTCTTTGACAAAAGGAATAATACAAACATCGAATGCGTTAATGTAAGTTGGTATTGTTGAGTATGCCTTAGCACCTAAAGTGATTATGTTTGGTAAATTGGGCACTTCGATTCCCTGAACTGGCCCGACAAGAACAAATGTGTAAGCTGGATATTTTTGTGCAGCCCTTTTAATAAGTGCCACATCAACCCAATTAAAAATTGAACCAATAAATCCAATGATTGGTTTGGGAACCTTTTTTAGTTCGTCTGGGATTGCAACATTTTTTACCTTATTTATGAACATCTCGGCATCAACCCCATTTGGTAAGTATTCAATTGGCGCATTTGACTTAATTTTTGTTATATCATCCTTAAGTTTCTGCGCCGATATTAGAATTAAGTTTGATTTTTCCACAAGTTGTCGCTGGGCATTACAAAAATAATCAATTTCTTTTTTTTCACAGAATACTTTTATGTCATCTATGCAATCATAGCATATAAATTGAAATTCCATCTTATTAATTATATCATGCCACCACGGTGTCACGACCAGCGCAACTACTGGTTTTCTCCTTGTTTTTCGTAGCTCATTATAACTATTGATAACATTACGTAAGATTTTTTGATGATTATATTTCTTTATAAGTTTTTTATTAAATCTTTTTGCCGGAAATATTGGTGGTTGTGGGAAAACTGCTAAATTAGCTAAATAAATCGTTTTGGGGAATAAAAAATTTAAGAATCCCCGATGATAAGCAACCAGGTCTTTAAAATACTGCAAAGGTGAATCCGGGGGTCGTTCAAAATAATAAACAAAATAACCTTTTCCCCGTAAATTATCAATTATTGCACCGGTTCTACCTCTCAAAAGATGATCATAACGAACTTCGGGAAACACCGCTATATCGAATGGTTGTTCCATTTATAATTTGTCTCTTTTCTTAAGTTCATAAGAAATAACTTCTAATAATCTTGTAATACGTTTTTCCCACGAATTTTGTTGTGTATATTCAACTCTTTTTAACTTTAATTGTTGGTTATTATCGTGCAAGGCTTGATTTACTAATTCAATAAACTCCTTGTCATTTTTTGCTAAATAAACAAGATGTCTGATTTTTCCCAGTTCTGGCAAATTAATTGCAACGACTGGTTTGCCCAAACTTAGATATTCATAAACTTTTACTGGGTCAACTTTCTCGGACAATGGGTCATCACGGAATGGTGCGATGCATATATCAAAAGCATTAATATATTCAGGAATTATTGAATATGGTTTTCGCCCGATAAAATGTATGTTCGGCAACCTGGGTATTTTGTTATTCTCAAGTGGACCAACTAAAACAACTGAACAGTTTGGAAATGCTTTCGCAGTTTTTTCAATGAGTTCAGAATTAATCCATGAATAAAATGCTCCGACAAATCCAATAATTGGATGCGGTAATTCCTTCATCTCCGCCGGCGTTGAAGCATTCGTTCCTTTCTCTATAAACATTTCTGTATCTACTCCATTGGGTAAATTTTCTATCGGCACATCGGTGCGGATATCTGCTATATCGGATTTTAATCGTTGCGCGCTGATAAAAACTAAATCAGATTTATTAACAAGTTCCTTTTGCAATGAAGTAAAATATTTATATTGCTTCGGTTTACAAAAGACTCTTAAGTCGTCACTGCAGTCATAGCATAGAAGTGTAAATTTAATATCTTTGATAATGTCGAACCACCAGGGTGTTTCAACCAACGCGACAATATTTTCACTTTTTATTGACGGTAAGTAGTTTTTTATAATACGCCGAGCTTGTTTAGCTCGATTGAATTTACGCAAAACTCCGGTCTCAAATCGGGAAGCCGGGAAAATTGGTGGCTGTGGGAAAATAGTCAAATTATCTAATGTTCTTGGTTTTGGAAATAAAAATTCCTTGAGGCCTCGGTTATAGGTAACGCGGTCTTTTAAATATAAAAGAGGCGAAGCTGGTGGCATATCAAAAAAATAGACCGTGAAACCTCTTTTCCGTAAATGCTCAACAAATGCTGCAGTTCGTCCCCAAAGTAGATAATCATAAGGCACAACCGGAAATACCGCAAAAACAAACGGCGTGTTCAGATTATCTAGTGTCATTTTTAGAGTATATTCGAGCTAACTTGTTTTTAAACAATTCATTAATAATTGTTACATCGATTACTTTTGGGATCATAATGATAAATAGGATACAAAATACGACAAAGAGCCCAAAATAAAATGCTTTCGGAGTTGAGTGGAGTTTCATTAAAAATAACATAACCGGAAAGATTGTTCCAATTCCTAAATGCAATATCAATTGATTGACATTTAATTTCAAATAGAATTTCAAGTAGACAATAAAAATCACAGTCAGTATAATATATGAACTAAAATAGGTAATACCTAATCCAACCACACCCCAATATTTAATTAGATGATTTGCGGGTGCGATGATTGCTACGAACCAGATAAGATTTAATAATGTCGCTAACCACATTTTTCCGATGGCAAGAAGATAGTATCCGACAATATAACCAAAACTTGCTAAAAATGTTGCAACTGACATTAGAATTAAGATATTTTGTGCGGATAAATATCTGGTCCCGTACAAAATCGCTAAAACCTGGTGAGAAAAAAAGCTCATTAAGAATGAAAAAGCCAATACCACCACACCAGCGCCATAGATCGTCTTCAACATAAAATTAGCCAAGCGCTTCGGGTCTTCGACCGCTAACTTTGTTGCTAAAGGAATAAATGGTATACCTACTGCGGTAGGCACAAATAAAATAATTTGAGTAAGCGCATAAGCAACATTAAAGTAGCCAACCTCACTAAATCCACGGGCCCTCGTTAAAAAAGTAGTCAAAATCATCAAAGCTGGGTTCATAAATAAACCCGATAGGAACACCGGAAATGCCAGTGAAGATAATTTCGGTAAATATTGCTTTGCATTGTCAACTAATTTATTAAACCTTAAAGAAAAAATGAGATCATTTTTTCTTTTTATCAAGTTAATGACTAAGAAAACTAAAATAAAAGTAACAATACTCGCACATGTTTGCGAGATAACCGTACCTTTCAAACCCCAGATTTTTGTTAGCGGTATAAGGAGCGCAATTCCAAATATTGAATTAAAGATCGTAAGCAAAGAGAGTTTCTTAAATTCAGCAAACGCTTGAATTACCGCATTGCCATATTGATTTATTGAAAAGAACACAAGTGTTAGGGAACTGATGCGAATTAATAATGAAAGTTTCATTTCGTGGTATACGTGGCAGGCTATATAACTTGCCCCAAGATAATATAAGAATGCAACTATAACGATTATTATTAAATTAAAGATAAATGTCGTAAGGATAAACTCGCTGATTTTATCTTTTTCCTGATGATGATATTCGGATATTAATTTGATTGCGGCAGTTGGAATACCGAGGCCTGTGAAAAACATTAACAACAAAAATAAATAATTAACAATGGAAATCATCCCTAAATTTATTGGTCCCAAGAACCGTGCAATGAAAATTGAAGATACCGCCGCAATGACTTTGTTGATAATGAGTGCTACATAAGAATAACTGCTCCCAATTATCAAACGTTGACCATAGGTCCTGCTATCATTTCCCATTATTATAAATCTTATATTGGCTGAAATTCTTTTTGTTTCTTCAGTTCTTGTGCTTTAATTTCTGTTATACCAGCTAAAATTGCCCAAACAAAATTAAAACGATACCCAATAAGGATACCACACTGAAGTCCACTGATTACTAGTGCGACAAATGTGAAAAATATTGAAGAGCCGATAATTTTATCAATGGTTTGTATAGAATTTCTCAGCACATACCAGGCGCGTTTTAGAAAGTAAAACAAGAACCCCAAAAATAACATAGTACCGACTACCCCGGTTTTCCAGATTAATTGCATATATGTATTATCTAACCAGTATACATTAAAGCGACCAAGAGTCGGAAAATATTGATACCGTAGAAAATCTGCCAACCCGACTCCGAAAAATGGAGCAAAACGCACTCTTTCTATAACATAACTTGATAACTCAGCACGAGCTAATAAAGAGAGGTCTGACTCTAGAAACTTAAAAGTCGAAAATCGTTCGCCTAATAAATTCGAAACACCAAATAGCCCCTGCAACAACATCACTCCCATAACCGCAATTAATATAACAACCAGTATCGGTAACACATATGTAGCTGCCCTTTTCTGTTTGATACTCTCTTTTATAAAATACAAATACTGTAAAAAAAGTGCTAATGGGATTAAAAGCCATAAAGCACGGGTCAATGTTACGTAAACCGCGATCGCCATTGGAATTATAAGTGTCCCGGCAATTATTTTTCTGGTTCTATTTTTATCATACAATAAAATGGCAAACAAAAATGGCACGGTAAAATTAAAAATATGCTGCTGGTCGGTTCGAAAACGAGATTGCCCGGCTAAAAGTTTAAATTCAAATATATAATACAAACTGACAATCAAAGAACTAACAATTATCGTCAGAAAAAGATGTTTTATCTGTTCTTGAGTCAGTTTAATTTTAACAACAATTAAGTAACCTCCCCACATAACAAACATCAATGCCTCATCAAGGATTAGTATTACACTTCGTTCTTTTAATATGCCGATTATCGCGGCAATTACTACTACGACAAAAAATCCAATAAGCCAGTATCCCATACGGCCAATTGAACGTCGGGCATAGTCGCCTTGTAAAATGCTAAATATTAATAACAACAGAGTAATCATCGGCACTAATTCTTCCGCTTTAAACACGAACGCGCGTCCGGTCGGGCGCGGTAAAACAATCGTTACAAAAGACGCTAATATCAGTGTCGCAACCAGTGGGTCCGGATACACTAACAAAAACAAGATTGATATTATTCCCAGACTTGCAATCACGACTACTCTTAAAGGTGCAAAGAAGACAAGCGAAAACACCATTAATTGTACCAATAAAAGGATTGGTAAAATTTTCCGTAACGAATACGGTCGAGTATTTTCTATCGATTGGGAAATCATTTGATTAATTATTAGCTAATTAATTTTACCTGTTTTGATTTACCTTTGGAATTAATAAATCTCACTTATTTTGCGGTTTTTTTACTTGAAGACCGAAATTTGCTCCTAATCCGTTGAAAATCATTACTCGCAGTTTCTTTGATTTTCTTTATATCTTGTGCTCTCTGTTCGTT
>CAIPLT010000026.1 GCA_903865935.1 Caldifarciminota bacterium | reverse complement strand
TATAATAAATTATTAATATTTTAGAGTATATCGAGATAAAAGACCCCTAATTTTAGGTGTTTATGCAATATTGTTAAATATTTAAAATCTCGAAAGGAGACAATAAATGAGTGCTAATAAAAAAGCAGACCTGGCAGGACCTGGGATAGGAAATTATAAAGATGTCGAAAAAATCCTGCCCAAAGACTATAAATCATTGCTTGATGTCAAGGAAACTCAGCATGCGCTCTTTTTGCTGAAACGCTATATCGAAGATAATTTGAATAAACAACTGAATCTCTTTACGATTGAAGTCCCGCTCATCGTTGATATGAAAAGCGGAGTGAATGATATGCTTGACCGCGACGGTTCAAGAACGCCAATTCAGTTCCACATTAATAACGATTATAATAAGCATCCGATTGATGCGCAGGTTGTGCAAGCTGCAACCAAGTGGAAGAGAGTTGCTTTAAAGCAATTCAATTGCAAGGTTGGCGAAGGTATTAATACTGATATGAGAGCAGTCCGAAAAGACTATTTCTTAGACCATGATCACAGTTCTTATGTTGACCAATGGGACTGGGAAAAAGTCATCACTGCTAAAGACCGCAATCTCGCTTACTTAAAAAATACAGTCAGAAAAATCTGGAAAGTGCTCAAAGGCGCTGAAGTATATATTCAGAAAGAATTCCCTAAACTAAGAACTAAAAAATATCTTGATTTACCTGAAGAACTCACCTTCCTGCATGCCGAAGAAATCTTGGATATGTTCCCGAATTTACCACGCAAGCAGAGAGAATCTGCGATATTGCAGAAATATCCCGCAGTATTTATTATCGGAATCGGCTGGATTTTAAGAGATGGTTATCCGCACGAGATGAGAGCTGCGGATTATGATGACTGGGTGACCCCGACCATAAAGAAGAATGGTCAGCTTATGCACGGATTGAATGGAGATATTCTGGTCTGGAATCCGATAACCAAACGACGTCACGAATTAACTTCAATGGGTATCCGGGTTACAAAAGAAACTTTAAAACAGCAGTTAAAGATAACTGGACAGATGGATTTCTTAAAACTTCCTTATCACAAAGCGATTTTGAATGACCAGATTCCATTAAGTATCGGCGGTGGCATCGGACAATCACGAACCTGCATGCTAATATTAAAGAAAGCACATCTTGGTGAAGTATCAGTCACAGTCTGGCCTCAGATTCTGAAAGATATTTGTAATAAGAAAAATATCCACGTCTTAGAATAATAAAAACTTAAATAATATAAGGGTAGCCATTGATAATAGGTGGCTACCTTTTTATTTTTATATAATTTTAGATTTTAATCTTGTTCTTATTTCTTTTCTTAATACTGTTGACAATAACCAAGATAAGAATTACTACTATCGCAAAAAATATAATAGTAATCAGCGCAAATATACCGATAAAATTGAAATAAGCGGTGAGTGGTGACTTCTGGAAGAACGATTTTAGTTTTGGTAAAGATATAATCGCATGTATTGCTTCTTTAGGTGGGAACGCTTCGATTTTACCAGTCGCTAAGGAGTACTTGCCCTGATTATCCGGATTATAGACCTTGATCAAATAAGAACCAGCGTTAACTTTCCTGTCAAATTCAGGACCATTAAAATAATTATCACCAGCAAATTTCTCAAAGAAAACATTCCATTTCGCTGATTTAGCATCAAGTATAATCAAAGTATCTTTAGTCTTTATCTCTAATGAGAAATCTTTACGCGCGCCTTTAATATCAGGCACAACCAGACTTACGTAAAGATTAAACTCCTTATCCGAATCTATCTTATAATAATCTGGCTCGCTTTTTAACTCACCATAAAACGCCTGTGATATTTCTGGATTTTGGATGATTATCGGATTATTTACTGTAGTAATCTTATTTTCAACCAATCTTGGCTGATGTGCATATATTGATGTGAAAATAAGTAAAATTGCTAACAAGTATATCTTTTTCATAATGATATTATAAATAAGCTATGATAAAAGTCAATTTTGCATCTGTTTTATAAGTAGTTAAAAATTAACTCATAAAAAGTTATCTTGAAAATGCTGATTAATTAAACTATTTGATTCTTTTTGTGTCTAATATAATAAGATGAGATTACTAAACTTAAACTATTTAAACAAGGAGGAACTATGAAAAACGGTAAGCTGTTCATAGTAGTTGGTTGTATCATTCTGTTATTATCAGTAAGCACCGTCGTATTTGCACAGAATGGAAAACAAACTAACTATACCAGCAACAACGACAACAAAACTTCAGACCAGACTAATAAAAAACAGAATGATGCCAGTAACAGTCAACCCATTGTTCCGGAAAGGATTGGAGTATATCAACAAACTTATACCCAAAATGTTCAAACCAAGACTCAGGACAAGACCAGTGCCAAACAATATACTGAAACCGGCAACACTTATTACAAAGCCGGCGACTACAATCAGGCAATTATCCATTATACCAAAGCGATCGAAGCAGACTCGAAAAATGTCGATGCATATTCAAATCGCGCTAACGCGAACCGGCAATTGAATAATAATGATATGGCAATTCCCGATTATAATAAAATGGTTCAACTTAAACCCAAAGACACAACCGTATATTTAAACCGCGGTGCGACTTATTTGGAGACGAATAATTATGACAAGGCGGCTAATGATTTCACTAAGGTAATAAAAATGAACCCGAAAAGCGTCAGCGCGTATGACAATCGCGGGAATGCCTATCTAAAACAGGACAGTATTAATAAAGCAATATCTGATTTTAATACCGCAATTAAACTTAACTCTCAAGATTATACAGCCTATGATAATCGCGGTAATGCCTACGAGGCACAGGGACAATTTGATGCGGCGATCGCTGATTATAATACCGCAATTAACATAAAGCCAGATTTTGCCGATGCTTATGATAATCGGGGTGTCGCGCGTCTGGGTAGGGGCGATACCAATGCCGCACTTAATGATTTTGATAATGCGATTACACACAACCCTCGTCATTGGCGGGCATATTATCATCGGGGACGCATCTATCACCGTCATCACAATTGGGACTGGGCAATTCGAGATTATACATTCTGCATTCAATTTTATCCGACGTATGGTTGGGCTTATTTTGACCGTGGTAATTGTTACTTTGAACAAAGATATTATGACCTGGCATATGCCGATTATTTGAATGCGATTAAGTATGACAACCAATTAGCCGATGCGTATTATCAAAGCGGGCTCATCTTGTGCTATTATGATAATTACGAAGATGCGATAGAATATTTTAATAAGGCGATTGCGCTCAATCCAAATAATGCGGATTATTACAATTATCGCGGTTTCGCATATTACAAATTAGGCAAATACGACCGTTCAATTTCTGACTTACAGCAAGCGCTTGAGCTTAATCCTTATTTTTACGATGCGATGTTCAATATTGGCAATACTTACGTGGCGATGAATGATAAAATGAATGCAAAAATCTGGTATGCGAATGCATTGAAATATCAAGACCAGCTGCCGGATAATGGCGCCGCTATATTGAAAGCGCTGAAAAACCTTTAAAATTTAGTCAGAAACTTTCCTGTCAAATACAGCACCTTTGAAAAAAGGTGCTGTGTTTTTTTCTGCTGTTTATTGTTAGTTTTATTCAATTATTTATGCTTAATGCTTCAAGCTTCAGACTTTAGGACAAAATCTTAGAATCTTCAATCTTAAAATCTTCAAATCGTTTATTTATCTTCCAGTCTTTAATCTTCTGTCTTTCAATCGTTGTTTTGCTAGACACTCTTTTAAATCTTTATCTTCCAATCTTACAATCGATTTGGTATTGACAAGCTGAATTATTAGGGTAAAGTTTGCATTATATGGTTAATATATTGACTTGGAGGAGAAAATGAATAGCGATGAAACCAATCTAATTCTTAGCGAAATATTGAAATGGCAAAAATTACAGGGTGTCCAGATTTTGAGAAAATTAATGCCTATTTTACTTGATAATAAAAATAAAAAAACCGTCTATGAAATAACAGATGGCAAAAATTCAGTAAAGGAAATCAAATCAAAAACTGGACTTGCAGAAGGAACAATATCACTTTGGTGGCAAGAATGGTATGCAAATGGGATTTTATTAAAGGAGGGTAAGAAATATAAAAAGATCATTTCAATTACGGAGCTTAAAATTTAGAATATGCGATTGAAAATTGTAGTTTGGTAAAATATGATAAATAAAAAAATAATGTATGAGTTAGAGAATAAGAAACCTTTACCTACTATATATAAACAAATAAAGAGAATAAGAAAAAATCAAGGTTATAGATTAACCAAAGAAGATGCTGCATATATTCTTGCGGGACAATTAGGAATTGATATAGCAAAATATATTTCTAAGGAAGAACTTAATAGGCTAGGAAATTTTATCACAACAATCGGAGTGAAAACTATGAAAACAAGAGTCTCGCCATCTCGTCAAACTTTTGATCTAAAGATAGGAGGTATTACTACAAAAATTCCGTGTTTACCCAAGAAAGAAATTGAGTCTTGTATAAATATGGCAAAGACTTATCAATTATTCTATATGCTCGAGAATTCAATAAGATATCTTATATTAGAATCTTTCGAAAAACAAGGCAACAAGAATTGGTGGGATAATAAAGTACCTGTAAAAATTAGAACTGATGTTGTAAAAAGGATTCACAAAGAAAACGAAAATAGATGGCTCGCTACGAGAGGGTATCACCATATTTTTTACACTAATTTTGGTGATTTGAAAGAAATTATTATTGCTAACTGGGACATATTTAAGCAGCATTTCCCAAACCAACATTGGATTGCAAGTAGAATGCAAGATTTAGAGTTTTCACGGAATATTATTGCCCACAACAATAAACTACCAGACAATGAAATCAAAAGAATCAAACTTTATTTTAATGATTGGATAAAACAAATAAGGGAGTAATCATGTCAGAAGACGCTATTTTACAGGAACTGAGGGAACAAACAAAATGGCTTAGGTTTTTAGTAATTGTTCAATTAAAGAAAATCTTAGAGCAAACTTTGACTGATAGAGCACAAAGAAAGATATATGATGCATCAGACGGCAATAAAACTTGTAGGGATATTGCTAACAAATTATTAGATGAAGGAATTAAAATAACCCATATGACTGTTACCAATTATTGGAGAAAATGGGCAGCACTAGGAATTGTAATACCAAGTAAAAAGCGATCAGGTCGATTCCAAAAAATTATGAGTTTAGAGGATTTAAATATTACAGCATAGACATATAGGATGTATAATTAGAAATTATGACTTCCCATTGTAAGGCAAATTGGATTGTAATTCTTGGAACACAACATATAATTGTGAAATCAATTATGGTCACTTTTCATATTTTGTAAATTACAGGATGTATAAGAAATAAAGTTTCGGAAAATTGGGAAGAACCCCCAAACATTTCAAAATTTTTCTGATATAGCCCTGCTATTTGTGATCTAGAAACAACTGTTTTAATCTTTATAATAATATTTTGTCACAAGAACTTGACAGCACATAATTTACACGTATAATTTAATTGTAAATAATGTCTGTGGCAAAAATTTGAGACGTTTTATAATAAATTATCATGTATGATTATTTTAAACAATAATCTTGTCCAGTTATACACATTGACAATTCTAATAAATAAAATATAAGGAGGTAATCTGTGTCAAAACAAAAAGATCCAATTCTAAAGGAGTTGCAGATAATAAATAAAGAATTAGTTGCCATAAAAAAACTTTTCATACTATCATTATATTCATATAATATATCATCTGAGGAAATTAACAAAGCAGTAAAAATAGGTTCAGGCGAAATACGTAGAATGTTTTCGAAAAAAGCACTGAAAAGAGTGAAAGTCAGAGCAGAGGTTATCAATGACGAAAAGTGAAAATAATGAAGATTTAAGTCAATTTTTTGATATTTTAAATGCTATTAAAATTCGACTTGACATTATCGTACTACTTTTAGCAAAGATGAAGTTTAGTGATGCAAATGGTAAAATAAAAATAAGTGAAATAGCACCAATTTTATATACCGCTGGTTATCAACCAAAAGATATTGCTAATTTTTTTGGAAAAAAGAAAGCAACTGAAGTTTCTTGTTATCTTTATCCTAAAAGGAAAAAATAAATATACAATGCCATTAGAAGTAACAGATACACGTTCCAATACCTTTGATCAAATTAGAACTGCCGCTAAAATTCTAGGAAGGTCGGAAATTCGTCAAAAGATGTTCGAAATTATTTATTCTGGTCAACAGAAGACAAAATCGAAAAGTGTTATAATTAAAACAACAAAATTTAAAGAAAAAAGTGTTCTAAGAGCAGGTCTAAAATTAATAGCCAATCACATAGTTGATAAGGAAAAGATTGATGGTGAAACTGCATATTCAAAAATACTTTTTATTGCTGATCATAAAAATACAATTCTACAGCTTGCTCGTGATAAACAAAAACTCGCAAAATATCATTCTAAAGTAACACCACAGATTAATATTCCTATTAAATCAATTAATAAGAAAATTATTACTAAACCATATAATATTTCACATATAACAATTGACGACATAGATAATTTCAAAAAAGTGAGAAAGATTAAAAAGATAACCAGATACAATCCAATAGATGAAAAATTAATGAAATATGGTATAAAAACAATAATAAATGAATCTGGAAAATTTACAGATTGGGGTGGGGAAAAAAATGATTTATTTTCGACAAAGGTTATTATAGATGGGAAAAGAGTAACAACAGTATTTGCATTTAAAGGGAAAGGCACAAAAGGTATCTTACGACCTAGCATGATGGGTCGAAATGGAGATCAAATTCAACGATTATTTACTAGTAGTGCGGATTTTTTTATACTTCAGTACTGGGGTCAGATCGATGAAAGTATCTATGAGCAAATGCATAAATTTGCCATACATAAATCTGTAACTGAAAACAAGAAAATTTATTATTGTATAATTGATGGATCTGATACACAACGAATTGTCATAGCTTATCACAAATATTTCAAATAAATATTTTTAAAAATAAATCAATGACGTGCATGGTTTATGCTTTGTCCTCGCGATAAGATTGTATTAAATAGTATCAATCTCAAAGATATTCAGATAGATATTTGTCCTTTGTGTCATGGCGTGTGGTTGGATGCAGATGAACTTCAAAGAATTTTAGAAATTGATAGAAACGAGTTAAAACCAATAGTAACTGACGGAAACTGGCTGAATTTTATTGAAACACAGAAAAAAACAGGCACACAAATAAAAGAGGAAAAGTTATGGGAAAGTGATATCGCTTGTCCGATATGCGGAAAATTAATGCAAAAGTCCCGCTACGCGGTTACGAGTGATACGGTCATTGACTCATGTAAAGATGGGTGCAGTATCTGGCTGGATAAAGGAGAAATTCTAAGAATTGCTGATTATCTGGCGACTGCAGAAAAACCATTGACCGATATCCAAAAAGAACAGGTTAAAGAGCGGTTAAGAACGTTTAAAGAAGCGAATATAGAAAAAGATAGTCTTATGCAATTCTTAAATAAAAGATATTATAGTCAAACAGAATTAGAAAATGATTTAAACGCAACACCTGGTGGACAATATGTGTCAATAGTACGAATGGTAATTCAAGGATTGCTGTATTTTCTGCTAAGAAGACTTTAGCCCACGCACCTTTACAAAGGTGTCGGGGCAAGCACGGATTTACATGCGAACGAAAATAAATTATCATATATGACTAGAATAAAATATGAGTGTTTGGAATAAAATAGTTAACACGCTTAATAAAGTTACAACAAGTAGTAGAAAAGTTCGTGCAATTTATACACCAATCGGCTTAGTATTATTCTCAGCCTTTGTTCTATTATATGTCATCGCTGCGCTTGAGTTAGATAAATTTTTAAAGTTTTCAATGCTTCTCCCCTTATCAGTAAACATTATTATATCAATTCCAATTCTTATTATCGGGTTATTCATGATTTCGTGGTCGATGATAACTTTTTTCAGAGTAAAAGGAACTCCCGTACCTTTCAACCCACCACCTAAATTGGTCTCAAATGGTCCTTATTCATATATGCGAAATCCAATGCTAACTGGTTTATTCATTACGCTGTTTGGCTGCGGAATTTATTTTAACTCGATTTCACTTGCCTTTATATTCACACCATTTTTCATTATTTGTAATTTGATAGAAATAAAATATATTGAAGAATCAGAACTCGAAAAGCGTCTAGGAAAAGATTATTTGGAATATAAGAAAAAAGTTCCAAGATTTATTCCCAGGTTCAAGACAAATAAATAGCCACAGGAAAGTAAGGATAGTTAGCCACACAAACAAATAATAAGAAAAAACCCTTATTATTTATCTTATAAATTCTACCTGCAGGTAGAGTGAAATGTGCCTGATTAGTAACATTATTTTAATGCAGAAATATAATCTAATCATATACATATCATATCCTTAACCTCAAATTCTCTTAACCTAGGGGAGGTATCCCCCTGTAGTAGTTCACAATTTCGGTAACAGATTAGCAATAAAAGAAAGCTTGTCAAGGTGTACTTTCTAGACATCACATAGTTGTTTAACCGAGGAAAAGGTTTTCGATCTTTTCTGCGTAAGCGATTTGTATTCTGGAACTAATAACAGCCATGTAGTAGTCATGGCTGTTTAACTGAGGGTGACATAATGATGCTCCTTTTCAAAATAACATTATAGTAAAAATGTTACCGAAATACTGAACACCTACACCCCCCGAATATAGCAGTATATATTGCAGAACTGCGTGAAGAGCTTTTATTACGACTTATATTTGGACATAAAGAACAGTATATAAATCGACATTTAATCACCCATCTAAACTGCGATAAAAATGAGTATAAAACCAAGAATCTAATAGGATTATTATCATGGTTTATATCATGGTGTATATCCGAGAATATAAGAGGAAGCTAAAAGGGAAATAAAAAAGGCATTTAAGGAGTCAAAGTAAAAAACTCAACCACAGAGAAACACAATAGCCTCACCGCCGAGAATGCTGAGAAAATCTAAACATAGCAAAACCACAGAGGATAATTTTCTATTCTCTGCTTACTCTGCTTTCTCTGCGGTTAATTTTTCTTTTAACTACTTGACAAAGTTAGTTTTATGTATATATTTTCTTAAATAATTAGGAGGAATTATGAAACAATATAAGATTTTATTTTTACTCGCAACAACTATTTGTTCTATTCTACCTGCTCTCTTATCTGCACAGGTTGATACTACCTGGACCAGAAGATATGTCGGACCGGCAAATGATGGTGATATCATCAATGCAATGGTTATCGATAATTTAGGAAATGTTTATGTTACTGGTTACAGTGAAGGTGTTAATACACTCTATGACTACTGCACGATAAAATATTATGTAAATGGCAATGTAGCATGGATTAAAAGGTTTGATGGACCAGGAAATGATTATGATAATGCAAATACGATTGCAGTTGATAACTTAGGCAATGTGTACGTGACCGGGTCAAGTAAATCCAGCAGTGCTGTGAGTTCATATGATTATTTAACAATCAAGTATAACTCTTCGGGTGATACAGTTTGGACAAGAAGATATAATGGACCAGGGAATAATAATGATTTTGCGTATGCGGTTGCGGTTGATTCTTCGGGCAATGTTTATGTTGCAGGTCTAAGCGCTGGTTCTGGTACAAATGACGATTTTGCCACAATTAAATATAATTCAGCCGGTGTCCAAGAGTGGGTTTCACGATATAATGGACCTGGTAATAATGGCGATGCCGCATATTCAATGAAGCTTGACCGACAGGGTAATATTTATGTGACTGGTGCAAGTATCGGCTCTGGTACAAACTGGGATTATGCGACTATCAAATATTATCCGAATGGTGATACAGCTTGGGTTAGAAGATATAATGGAACCGGTAATTCTGCCGATGAAGCATATATGGTTGCGGTAGATGGTTCGGGGAAGGTTTATGTAACTGGCTATACAAATAACGCAAGCAGTGGTTATGATTATACAACAATTAAGTATAATGCTCTTGGTGATACACTCTGGGTAAGGAAGTATGCTTATTCAGGAAACAGTCAGGATTATGCCGAAGCACTTGCACTCGATAGTCATGGTAATGTTTATGTAACCGGATATAGCAGTGTCACTGGTGGAACTAATTTTGATTATGCAACTTTAAAATATGACTCGCTCGGCAATGAAATCTGGTCTCGAAGATATAACGGAACTGCAAATGCAGGTGATTATGGTTATGCCCTGGCAATAGATGCGCAAGACAATGTTTATGTAACTGGAGCAAGCTATAATTCGATCATATATTCTGATATTGTAACAATCAAATACGACCCTCTTGGCAATACGATATGGAGTACAACCTATGATGGTCTATATCACAAAGATGACTGGCCATGCGCGATTGCACTATATAATACTGCAAATATTTACGTTGCAGGTGTCAGTTGCGATTCTACTGATCTTGAAAACTATATAACAATAAAATATGTGCAGGGACAAGGAGTGGAAGAAAACCGCCAACCGCTTGCCGCTGACCGCTTAACGCTTGAAGTATTTCCGAATCCGGCAAAAACATATTTTACTGTCCGCTTACCACAAACCACTGACCACTCAATGATAAAAATATTTAATGTATCAGGTAAGATAGTTAAAAGCGAGGAACTTAAAGGGAATAACAATCGCATTTCACTTGATGGCATAATGAATGGTGTATATTTTGTACAATTGGATAATCAGACAATAAGTAAAAAATTAGTAATTACAAAATAACAAGGAGCATAAATGAAACAATATAAGTTATTATTTTTACTCATCATCGCTCTCGTCTCTCTCCTACCCGTTCTCTTATCTGCACAGGTCGATACGGTCTGGACCAGAAGATATAATGGAACCGGCAATGCCAACGACATTGGAAATGCAATCGCAGTTGATAGTCTGGGTTATATTTATGTTGCTGGTTCTGCGTTTGGTTCGAGTTCCTGGAGTGATTATTTAACTATTAAGTATAATTCTAATGGTGACACCGCCTGGGTAAGAAAATATAACGGGTCAGGTAATAGTGATGACAGGACAAAAGCAATGGTTATCGATAATCAAAGTAACGTGTATGTGACCGGTTCAAGTATGGATTCAGCAACTGTAAATCATTTTGCTACCATAAAATACAACTCTGCGGGTATCCTGCAGTGGGTTAGAAAGTATGACGGTCCTGGTGCTTATAGTGATATCCCGTATGCGATAGCAGTCGATAATCAGAGTAATGTGTGTGTAACCGGTAGCGGTTCCGGCACAACTAATGTTGATTGCGTAACAATCAAATACGATTCAAATGGTGATACCGTCTGGATAAGAAGCTATAACGGTATATCTAATAATGAAGATGTCGGATACGCATTGGTCCTTGATGGTCAAGGTAATGTTTATGTGGTTGGGTCAACATATGTCACAGGCAGTTTTCACGACTATCTGATAATTAAATACAATCCAAACGGTGATACTGTCTGGGTAAGAAGATATGATAACGCAAGCAGTGATATTGCATTAGCAATCGCAACAGATAACCAGAACAATGTCTATGTAACAGGTTATAGTTATGGTACGATAACCGATATAGACTACGCGACCGTGAAATATAATTCGTCTGGAGTCCAGCAGTGGGTCAAGAGATATGATGGACCTTTGAATAACGAAGATAGTCCGACCAATATTGCAATTGATAATCAAAATAATATATATGTTACCGGGTATAGTTATGGTTTAAGCTACAACGAAAATTACACGACAATCAAATATAATTCTGCTGGCGATACTCTCTGGGTAAGAAGATACACAACACCGGAAAATCCAGACGATAAACCAGGAGGAATTGCGGTTGACAATCAAGGTAATGTTTATGTAACCGGTGGAAGCGACAGCACCGGAACCGGCAATGCAACTGACATTCTATCCATAAAATACAACTCTGCTGGTATATTGCAATGGTTTGCTAGATTCTCAAGTCCAGGAAATAATAGTGATATAGGTGAAGCGATTGCGGTTGACAATCAGAGCAATGTTTACGTGACCGGAATTTATTACGATTCCACGTCTTATGGTGATGCTATAACAATTAAATATGCGCAACCACAAGGAATGGAGGAAAATCGTTCGCCGTTAACTACAAATCGCTTTCCGCTCGAACTCTACCCCAATCCAGCAAAAACATTCTTCACTATCCGTTTACCGCAAACCGCTTTCCGCACACAGATAAAAATATTTGATGTATCAGGCAAGTTAGTTAAAAGCCAAGAACTAAAAGGTTCAAGCAATCGAATTTCGCTTGAAAAGATAAAAAATGGCGTTTATTTTGTGCAAATAGACAATCAGAATATTAATGAAAAATTAGTAATCACAAAATGATAAGGAGCATAAATGAAACAATATAAGTTATTATTTTTATTTATCACTGCTTTTGCAACGCTGATACCAGTTATTTTATCTGCTCAAGTCGATACTGCCTGGGTGAGAAAATATAATGGAACAGGAAGCCATAACGATTGGGCTGAAGATATGGTGGTTGACCGACAGGGTAATGTTTATGTAACCGGTCGAAGTCAGGCACCGAACGATTATGATGACTGGGCTACCGTAAAATATAATACTGCCGGAGTCCAGCAATGGGTAAGTCGATATAGTGGCTCAGCAAATCTTAACGATGAAGGAAATTGTATCGTAATTGATGGACAGGGCAATGTCTTTGTTGCCGGATATATATCGAATGCTGACAGCTCAATCGACTGTGTTACTATCAAGTATAATTCAAATGGTGAAACACTGTGGACCAGAAGATATAATGGACCGGGTAATGGAGATGATTATCCTAGTGCAATCGCGGTTGACCAACAAGGTAACATTTATATTACAGATGAAAGCAAAGGTTCAGGCACTGATGTTGATTGGGCAACTATCAAGTATAATTCAAATGGTATCCAGCAGTGGGTTACACGACTAAATGGTAGTGCAAATCTTTATGATGCTCCATGGGGAATTGTATTGGATAACTCAGGAAACATCTATGTTACCGGAGAGGTTCGAAATTCATCATTATATTCGGATATATTAACCGTAAAATATAATTCGAGTGGCAATTCGGTCTGGATGCAAACGTACAATGGGCCAGGTAATGGTAATGATTATGGTAACGCAATCGCCCTTGATAATACGGGTAATGTCTATATTACGGGTGGGAGTGACAGCCCAAGTTTTTATATTGACTATGTAACTATTAAATACAACGAGTCTGGTACTCAACAGTGGGTTTCACGATATAATGGTCCAGGTAATGGTGATGATTTTGCGGTTGCGATTGCGGTTGATAACCAAGGTAATTCATATATTACAGGATTAAGTACCGGCACAAGTAATTATTATGATTACGCAACAATCAAGTATAATACAAACGGTGATACGGCTTGGATCAGAAGATATAATGGTCCTGGTGACCGAGATGACCGAGCCTGGTCAATTGCCATTGACAATCATGGCGATGTCTATATTACCGGCGACAGTTATTACAGTGATAGTATTCTTGAAGACTATGCAACAATTAAATATAGCTCAGCGGGTGTCATGCGGTGGGTAACACGATTTGATGGCGAAGAAGAAAGCCATGATTATTGCTTTAGAATTGCGCTTGACAGCTTAAATAATATTTATGTTAGTGGTGGAACTGACGACACTTCAGGATATGATTACGGAACAATTAAATATGTGCAGGTGCCAGGAGTAGAAGAAAACCGTTCTCCGCTTTCCGCTGACGGCTTATCATTTGAAGTTTATCCTAACCCAGCAAAGACATATTTTACTATCCACTTTTTACATGTTACTGACCGCACACAGATAAAAATATTTGATGTAACGGGAAATATTATTAAACAAGCAATGTGTAAAAAGCAAGAAATGAAAATTTCGCTGGATGGGATAAAGAATGGTGTTTATTTTGTGCAAGTTGGCGATAAATCAAAAACCAACAAATTAATCATAACTAAATAGGAAGGTAAAATGAAACGATATAAATTATTATTTGTAGTACTCACCGCTCTCTGCTTTCTTCTCCCGGTTCTTTTGCATGGGCAGGCTGATACTGCTTGGGTAAGAAAATACAACGGACCAGTAAATGGTTTGGATTGGGCGAGTGTGGTTCAACTTGACCGGTACGGCAATGTTTTTATTGCCGGTGAAAGCGATGGTTCAGGTACGCATGTTGATGGTCTGTTGATTAAATATAATTCAGCCGGAGTCCAGCAGTGGATAAAACGCTATAATGCACCGAACAACCTTGACGATGCGTTTTATAATTTGAAACTTGATACCCTTGGTAATATTTACGTCGCAGGCATCACAACCAGTAATGATTCGACTTATAATTTTTTAGTTGTCAAATACAACTTAAACGGCGATACATTATGGGTAAGAACTTATAACGGCACGGGCAATTATGATGACTTAGTTGAAGGAATGACAATCGATACACAGGGCAATGTTTTTATTACCGGTGAAAGCTGGGGCACTGGCACCGATTTTGACATTGTAACGATAAAATATAACACATCGGGTGTTCAGCAATGGCTTGTAAGATATAATGGACTTGCTAATCAGGCTGATATTCCAGGTTGGGGGATCTCGGTTGATGGTTCATATAATGTCTATGTGGCGGGTGCGACCCGCAATGTGACCGATAACGATGATATAGTGGTAATCAAATATAATTCAAACGGAATTCCGATCTGGACCAGAACTTATAACGGTCCTTATGATGCTTATGATTGGGGTAATGGTATGATAATTGACAATGCAGGTAATGTTTACATCGCAGCTGAAAGCCAAGGGGCTAACACTGGTCTTGATTTTGTTGCAATCAAGTATAATTCATCAGGTGATTTGCAATGGGTCACTCGATATAATGGACCAGATAATGACGAAGACCTTCCGATTGCAATGTCGATTAATAATCAAGGTTATGTTTATGCTGCTGGTTGGAGTTATAGTTCCACAACCGGTTATGATATGCTTACTATCAAATATAATACTAATGGGGATACGCTTTGGACACGAAGATATAATGGACCCGGTAATCAGGAAGATAAGGCATGGTCTATGGCACTAGATAATCCGGGTAATGTTTATGTCGCAGGAACCAGCGCGGTTTCATCTACTGATATGGATTACACAATAGTAAAATATAGTTCAAATGGTGTTCAGCGATGGGTAACAAGATATACCAGTACCGGCAATAACTTTGACCAGATTGCGTTTATCACGCTTGACAATTCAGCGAATATTTATGTCACCGGTGGATGCTGGATGCCTGCTGCTGACTTTGATATCACAACAATAAAATATACGCAGATACAAGGTGTTGAAGAAAATATAGAAAATTGTAAAGTGAAAATTGAAAATTATTCGTTGTATCCTAATCCGGCAAACTCATATTTTACGCTCCGTATACCGAAGTCAACATTAGCAAATGACCGCTTGCAGATAAAGATGTATGATATTACAGGTAAAGTTGTTAAAGAGCTAAAAAGTCTTTGGGTTAGCAAATTGCAAGTACCGCTTGACGGCGTTAAGAATGGTATTTATTTTATCCGGATCGGCAATGAAATGTTAAAGGAGAAATTAGTTATAACAAAATAGACTAACAATAGCAATATTAACAATTTAATCCTTGACATTTGATAATGTTTAAACTATAAATCATATATGCCCGAAGATATATTCATTTTTACTAAAGAAATGGCAGAGCTTCTGAAGATGATGCGTCAGCGGGCGCGTCTCTCCCAACAAGAAGTCGCGGTCAGGCTTGGACTTTCCAGAAAATCCGGTAAAATCTATGTCTCATCCTTAGAGCGCGGTGAGATTAAGAACCCGACGATTGGTACAATCCTGAGATTTTTAAAAGTATGCGGTGTCTCATGGTCAAGTTTCTTTGCCGAGTTGTCCGCCATCGATTTTGGCATGGGACAGGAAAAAGGTATGGCACAGGCAAAATTGCCCGAAGATACAGTAAAAACCGCTTATCATGTCTTGCGGTCAGATACCAATATCAAATATTTTCCCTATCACAAATACAAATATGTTGATATTATACGGGTAAAAAGCACAATCGATAATAAGATATTTGAGCTCTTGAACGAAAGTAAAATCGAAAAAGATTTGATACCTTATTACATGCTCTTTGCCGATGAATTTTTCAGTGTCCTTGAAGAGAAACTGCTCCGAGCCGCATTAAAACCGTCGGTGATGTTGAAAATTAAACGCACCGTTCAAAAAGTTTTATCGGAGGAGCGTAAAAAGATATCCGGTAAAAAACCGCCTGCTTCCGATAAGCAACTACAGATGGCAATCGGTTTTAGCGAACATCAGGTCGCGATTGAACCGATTTTAAATGAAGTCCGTAAAATCCTGAATAAAATTGCCCCCAGAGTAAACTGGATTATGCTCTATGAGGATTTTACCCAGGAACTGTGTGCTGTCTTAATCAAGTATTACAACAAAAATCAGGAATTACTCGACTTGGCGATTAACGAAATCGTTGAACGCTGGGTAAAACGCGGTTTGAAACAAAGCGATTTACTCGAAGTAAAAGAAGCGACCATTTCTGCTTTTAAAGCTAAATGGCAAAAGTAATCGTCACTTAATAATTCCATATTCCAATAAATATTGACTATAGCTTGACACTTTCCATATCATCAATATCATAAATGATTATGAATTTGCTTCTGTCGATTCTGTTATTTTGCTCATATACTCAAGGCACAAGCTTATTAGTACCGCCGTTTAAACACACCTTAGGATTTTATCGAACATCTAAGCTGTATATGAATCTATATCTGGGTGATGATTTTGAATTGTCTGACCCGCAGGGTATCACAGGCGCCAAAATGGATGAAGAAAACGATTTTACAACAACCAATGACGAGCATATTTTAACGCTGTTTGCTGTCAATTCTGGTGATGGTCAAATCATTTATAACGTAAAACTGTCAGACCTGAAGGTTTTTGGTAAACTCGGTAGCGGACCAGGTGAATTTCGTTCACCCGCCGGTATAACCGCTAATTCAAAAGGTGAAGTATATGTCGCTGATGCTGGAAACAATCGAATCGTAAAATTACGCTATGCAAAAACCAAGCTTTGTTTTGACCGCATCATCGTCGATTCACTAGGAAGTCCAAAGGGAGTCGCCCTTGATTCAAAACGCAATTTATACGTAGCGGATACAAAAAATTCACGCATTATCGTATTCGACAGCACTGGCGCATTTAAATACTCGTGGCATGACAGTTTAAACCAGCCGACCGCGATATCAATTATTGACAAAGATGACGATTACAATTATTATTTAGATGACTACTTAATTGTAATTGATAACGAAAACAAAAGAATTCAAAAATTTAGCCGAGAAGGAAAATTTTTTGCAAGAATTGATGCACGTATGATTGGATTAACTGAAACGTATTTTGCTTACTCAACAATTGATTATCATGGCAATGTGTATATTACCGATATGATAAATAACCAAATACATAAATTCGACCATAGCCTTAATTATATCATATCAATCGGTCGGCAGGGTGATGGCGAGCTTGAATTCCAACAGCCACGCGGTATCTTTATCTCCAAACGGTTAGGACAGGTTTTTACTACCGATGTGTCGGGTGCTCAATACTACTTAATCGGAACTGACGGCTACATAATTGGTACTTTTCCATCATTGATTACTAATGATACCACCGGAACTACTATCGCATTATATCTGACTGAATTATCGCAGGTCAAAATTGAGATTTCCGACAGTACTAAAACTATCATCCGTACTATAATTCCGTCTGGATATTCTGAACCGGGTCAGGTATTGATAAACTGGGATGGTAAAGATAAAACCGGCAATTTTGTCACTTCTGGCCAATATACGATTCACACTTATCTGTATCCAACCTATTCCGCGCCAAAATCGTATTTCAAAAAGGAATTGGAAACAAAAGTCCGCAAAACATGAATCAAAATTTGAAATACTTGTTAATCTGTAATTTCGTAATTAGTAATCTGCTTTTCGCAACGCGTTATGCTGGAGATTTTGAGGAAATGGGCGCTTCAGCCCGGGCATTTGGATTAGGTGGCGCCTATACCGCGAGTGTTACTGACCCATCGGCAATCTATTATAATCCGGCAATGACCACACAAATACATTTACCACAAATACTTTTTCTGCATTCTGAAAATATGAGTGGTATCGTAAAGAACAATTTTCTCGCTTATATTCAGCCACAAAAAGACCAGTCGCTCGGCGCTGCAATTCTGACCAATCGAATCCCGGATATCAAAATAACAAAATTACCACACCCTGATTTACCGCCTAGCGATACCAATCAACCATATGTTGACCGGATTGTCAACGCATCCGATTGGATTTTTTATCTAAATTATGCCCGCATCATTCATTCCAATCTTAGTCTTGGCGGGAACTTCAAAGCTATCTATCGCTCATTAGGAATTGGCTCTGGTTTTGGTATGGGAATAGACTTAGCCGCAGCAATGTTTTTACCCCAAGATTTTAAAATAGGTGCAAAAATCTCTAATTTGACAACCTCTCCCCTTTTCTGGTCAACTTCTACACGCGAACAAATCCTACCAAGAATTATTATCGGTCTTGCTAAAACTTTTAATATGAAAACATCGTCGATTCTTTTTGCTTCAGATTTTGAAACTAATTTTGACAATTTTAATCTGGCGACAAATCTTGGTTTTGAATATTTGTATAAAAATACACTTGGCATACGATTTGGAATGTATCATTGGAATCCCACATTCGGAGTCGGCATTACGGTTAAGCGATTTTTCTTAGATTATGCCTATCTGAGCCGGTATAACGATGAAGATTTAGGCGCCAGTCAAAAGTTTAGCGGAGGTATTCGATTTTAGAAACTGAAGTTTCACGCAAACTCGTTCATCTGATTGGGCTATTAATACCTATCCTTTATTATCTTTTGCCCAAGCATGTTGCCGTAACGATGCTTGTTATATTCACCTTCCTTTTTATTCTGATTGATTATGTCCGACTGCATGTCGGTTCAGTCCGAAAACTATTTTTTCTTTTATTTGGCCAGTTGTTGCGACGAAAAGAGTTGTACACCCTGACTGGTGGCAGTTATTTACTTTTGGCATCGGTCGTTGCAATCTTTATGATTCCTGACCGCGGTGTTTTTATTGCTGCCATATCATTTCTTGTAATTGGCGACACAGTTGCTGCATTATTCGGATTACGGTTCGGCAAAGTAAGATTGTTTCGAAAGACAATTGCTGGTACTTCTGCCTGTCTGGTCAGCTGTCTAATCATCGCCTACATCGTATATAAATTACCCAATGCCAGTTTGCCTTTAAGTATTGGTGTGTTAGGCGCGGTTATCGCAACAATTGTTGAAGCATTACCAATCGAAGTCAACGACAATGTCATTATTCCGATCTTTGCTGGTGCCGTAATGCAAATAACACTGTTAATATTAAAATAAAAATATGAAAGGAGATAGGATTATGAAAAAAATAATCGCATCAATAATCCTGACGATCGCAATCATAACGATTGCACAAGCGGTTGATAAAACTGTAACTGAGCTGAATAACATCTATTCACTCTATATGAAACAAGACTTTCAAACCGCTGAACAAAAACTGCTTTCTTTATCTACAACCAACATCCCTTCCGAGCATTTCATTTATAGTTTAGAGCTCGGGGATTTATATCTGGATAAACTTAACCAATTGGTAAAAGCAGAGAGTATTTACAAATCACTTACTGAAAACTATCCCAAACAGTCAAACATCGGGGATATCTATTATCGATTAGGCGTAACGTATGAAAAACTGGAAAATTATCTGGATGCAGCACAGATGTATGAAATGGTTGCAACAAAATACCGAAAATCCCAGTACTCTCAGGATGCGCTTGATGCGATTGAGAGGTGTTTTAAGAAAAATTATCAGGATTTGGTTGCCAAAGTCGATGGGTTTCCGATAACCCGTATTGAGTTTGACGACCGAATGTCTCAGAATTCTGGTGCTTATGAAAAATTCGAAGCCAAACAGCAGTTACTTAACGACATGATTGGCGAACGCCTTATGTATAAAGAAGCAGAAGAACGCGGACTCGATGCAACTCCTGATTTCAAAACCCGCTATGATGATATCCGCAAAAATGCAATGTTTCAGAACTGGTATCAGAAAGAAGCGGTCAATGCAGTAAAAATCTCAGAAGGCGATAAAAAGGGATACTACAAAAAGCATATGAGTGAATTTATAACTCCGGAACAGATTTCAGCCCGCGAGATTTTAGTTAAGACCAAACCGGAAGCAGATTCATTATTTAAGATGATAATGACATATAATCTGAAATTCGATTCAGTCGCGCAGGAAACCTCTTTGGCCCCGACCAAGAGTTCGGGCGGTGATTTAGGATATTTCCGTCGCGGCACCCAGCCCAAAGAAATTGAAGATATCGCTTTCAAATTAAAACCTAAACAAATCAGCGCGCCGTTCTATTCACCAACCAAAGGCGGATATATGCTTATTCAGGTTGATGACAATAAACCGCAAAAAGTCCGCACTTATAAAGAAGCAGCGCCTGAGATTGAAAACCGTATGCGCGGTGAAAAAATCGACGCAACCTTTAAAACCAAAACCGATGCTTTCCGGAATGCCAGCTCGGTCATCGTGAATGACAGCGCAATCAAGGCAAACCAAGACACGCTTGCAATAATCGACGGCTCACCGATTACAAAACAGATGGTTGATGATTATATTGCGAAAATCCCGCCATTCTACCGTTCTGACTTTGAAACACCCGAAGGTAAAAAACGGATAGTCGATAATATGATATTAGAAAATACCTGGCTCAAACAGCTTGAAAAACAGAAATATTGGCTATTAAATTCAGTCTTTGGTCAATTACTTGACGCTCGGAAAAATATGCTGATTTCAAACCTGCGAACGATTGAAGTCGGTGACAAAGCAGTCGTATCGGACAGCGATATGATGCGCGAATATAAGAAAATAATTAGTGATTACAAAGTCGCCAAACAGGTTCGTGCACGGGAAATTACAGTTAAAAGCGAGTCGCTCGCCCGCTCACTCAGAATTATGGCGATGAAAGATACGATGGCTTTTGATTCACTGGCTCGAATTTACTCAATCGCACCGAGCAAAGCAATGGGCGGTGATATGGGATATTTTAGCTTAGGTTCCAAACCAGAGCTGATTGAGAAACCTGCCTTTGAATTGGCTAAAGGTAAAATCAGCCAACCAATCAAAATCGATGATACGACTTATACACTGATTAAAGTTCAGGATATCAAACCAGCAACCACCAAACCATTTGAAGATGTCAAACCAACACTTTCGAGAAAAATGCGTCAGGATAAAGACGCGGCTATGTACAAAACTTATATTTCGGCATTACAGCAGATGCACAAAGTAGAAACTTACTTGGTTGACGAAACACCTCCGCCACAACCCGAACCTCCCAAGATTGAAACTCCCAAAACTGAAATACCAAAAACCGAAATTCCTAAAGTCGAAGAAAAACAAAAAGAAAATAAATAATTAGTTAATTTAATACTAACCCCTGCTCCTAATTTTGGGAACAGGGGTTTTTAATTTCTCCGTGTTTACCTGTGTTCATCTGTGGTTATAAGCTATGACTTTGTTTTATTTAAATTCTAAAACTTTTATCTTTACTTCACCGACCAGATTTAAGACTTTTGCCTGCTCGTCCAAGTCGCCTTCGGTAAGTTTGATATGGGTTGCATCAATCGGAAATTGTCCAAAGGTCGGGTCAACCGCAATCCAGTCTTTTAAAAGCACTTTATTCCAGGCATGATAATAAAAACCATCATTAACATAGACAACACCAACGCAAATCTGACATGGAATTCCAACTGCCCTGCACAAAGCTGCAAACAGAACCGCATGTTCGTTACAGTCGCCCTCGCGGGTTTTAAAAACATCCAGAGCCGAAGGTAATGATGCAGTCGGGCGTTTATTGATATTGGTATAAACCCAGTGCATTATCATATCAACCGCTTTTGCGCCGTCTTTTTCCGAACCGACAATCTTCTGAGCCTGTTCTTTCAATTCCTTGGTATCGCTTTGAATACATAATGTCGGTTTTAAAAATTCTCCTCCCCCGCTCACTGGTAGATTTATCTTTGGCAGAGATTCATTTGACCTAACCTCAATTACCAAAGGATTATTTTGTACTATCGTCTGTGAATTATCCGCAATGCCAAGACCCGAGAAATCGGTGCCAGTCATTTTTATTTTCAGATATTTGATATTTCGCGCGTCCGCAATAACAGTATCGGTTTTTATTGAGAACATCGATAAAATATCAAGTTTTCCCATTGCCGGTTCCTGCACCAAAGCTTGCTCACGTGTCTCTTCAATCGTGGTCATTGAAGGCGGCGATTCTTCTTTTCGCTCGATACCATTTTTATCAATCCACATCGTCGTGGTCAAGCCAAGCATTGTCACCGTCATCTTGGTCAGATTATATATTTTATTATTTATGTTAAGTTTCTCGTTCCCAAGTACTCTAATTTTTGCATCTGCAACTTTTAAAATTGTCGCATCAAATACCGGAATATCATAATCACGCTGTTCTTCGAAATTTCTCTTAATTACCAGATTACCTAAAATCGAGACTGGGAAGACAGGACCGCCCAAATCCTGCGAAGCGGTTTGGGATTTACCGCCACTTTTAACTTCAATTACAAGTTTATTATCTTTCACCTCACCCGCTGCGCTAAATGTATTCTTGCTTGACAGGAAACTGAATTCAAAGCCAGTCAAGGCAAAACCGGTGTCCGTGTAACCGATGAAATTGGAGATGACCTCTTGCTGTTGTCCCATCATTGACAAATCGATTTTAAACCGGTGCGCTATTTTATAATGTTCTTGAACTTTTTGCATCTGAAAAAACGAATAACCAATCTTCTGTTTCTGCAGATATACACCCATCCACACTTCGCTCGAATCTAAACTCGCTGATTTTTTCGCCGATGGACAGGAAATTAATAATAAAGCAAATAAAAATATAAATATTCTTTTCATACAAAAAGAATAACTGAAAAAAAGTTAAAAGTCAAATGATCTACTGTTGTCTATTTAAAAATTGGTCATTGATAATTGATTATTTTTTATTTGATTACCTAATTCCCTTCTTAACCCCAATCTTAATGAAACCATATTCAAAAATAATAGTCTAATTTTCAAAATGGAAGGTTGCTTGCACTTTTTTCGTTGCATAATCAATTATCTATATACTAAATTAGATACTGATATTCCAAATCAATCATAAGTTCGATATAATAGTAAAAATAATATAATACTAAATAAATCAAAGGGTTAAGCATTTAATTTATTTCTAAAAAGTGTTGCTATATAACTATATTATAAGTCAATAAGTTCTATAAATAACGAATTTTCAATAAAAGATTTTCTATCAACATCAGATAGTCCAATTGCAATATCGTCGCTTTCTTCAACGTGTGTATGATAAGTCCCGAGCCATTTTTTTCTGAGTTGTGCTGAAAGCGCATTCCCTCTTTTATCGAAGCTATCCGCATAAAAATCAATACCTGACCGTTTCTTGACACCGCTTTTATATGAAACCGCTTTGGTTATTTTGACGTTTCGGTTCTTTATTGTTCCGTACAAAAACCCGATTCTTTCCTGTTTGTATGGACTCTCATAACCTAAATCAGCCTGTCGAGCTAGATATTCAATGATACTTTCGCTAATTTCAATGTGCATATGATAAGCTCGATGTAAATAAATCAATATTGGCCGATATATTATAGATATATATTCACTTAATGTCAAAATATTTCGTCGGTAAGGGGTGGGAAAGTATTGTTATCGTATATTAGTATTTAGTTTGTATTACTGCCCCCTTTTCAACTCACTATGCTATTGTATTCTACTTCTATAAAACACCGCAATAGCCCAAAAATATGGTATAAATATATTGAAGGAGTCCTTCTTTATAGCTATTACCGGTAATGGCTATTCTTTCATATCAGGAGGTGTTTTTATGGACAAACAACCAAACCAAAAACAACCTATAAACAAACTCTTCAACCCCCATTATCTCTTTGATTTCGTCGATATAGTCTTAGAAGGCATCAAAGCTGGTCTCTACTATCTCTGGATCGTCTACACCAGGAAAATTGAGAAAGAAATCTTTCAAAACAAACCCAAAAAGAAGTAAAAGATAGAAAGGAGCATAATTATGCCAAAACTAACCATAGATGAGTTAAATCAAACACTGGCCGGTTTTACCGGTACAATCAACTGGTATCGCCACTGGACTAACTTATTGGCTTACACCGATGGTGTAAAAACCTTAGCTGAGGCGGTTGGCGCTTTCTGGCTGATTGACGCAATCGCATCCTGGCAATTCAAACCCAAAGTCGCCAAATGCGATTTCCAGGTCTGGACCTTAAAGGCATATAATGACCAGACCGCTACCTTGCAAATGCAGGAAGATTCGGGCTTACAACCGGTCATAACACAGGATATCGTTTATACCGACTTCCCTGTTGGCACATTCGTCTTATGGGTCGAGGGCAGCGGTCGTGAGCGGGTACTCTTACTCCCCTCAGAGCATTAAGGAGCAGCTATGTCAGAACGACTTGAAATTCCCAATACCAAAATCACCTTGTACGGCTCAAAGCAAGAAATAAAACACGCCATGAATTATTATAATCAAGTCAACATTCAACTAAAACTATCTGGTGAAGAACATTCAGACCGGCTTGTGCTCATGAACGACCATCTACCAAATATCAAATGCGCTATCTCCTATAATGGCAATACAGTCTGGAACAAAGAAATACTGATCCGCGACTTTAAGCGAATCCTAAATAATGGGATGAAAAACTTATCCGATTACCTGTATGAGTTTTTCCATCTCTCTTGCGGCAGCATCGCCCATTTCAATAAACAAGGATGGATCGCGACCTATCCGACCTTAGCATCATTACACAACTTCTTTATAAAAAATGAATACGGAGAACCGGTTACCTCGCATATCCCTTCCTGGCAATCTGACGCAGTCGAAACCACTCAAGCGATGGACCAGTTGCTTAATAAACTACAAATCAAACAGGTGCGCTGTAATATCTGCAACCAGCTGGTTGGAGACACTATCCATGACTGTAAGACGCATATATCCCAGCATCACCCCGAAGCACTAATAATGAAATTGCGGGAATTGTTTAATCCCGGTTCTGTTAATCAATAATAAGTAAACCCCTAAAATAACCAAACAAAGGAGCAAAACCATGAAAATCGAGATAAATTTAAACAAAGGTAAAATGTCACTTGAAGTGCCGGATGAAGAAATTAAAAAAAGCAGCGAGAAAATCGCCGGATACCTACAAAAGAAGCTGGGTCTTAAGAAAGCCAAAGACCTGGTCAAACCCAATACACCCAATAATAAATAGTCTTTCCTGATTAATAAGACAAGGAGTAAAACATGCATGCGTTATTATACGTATTATGTCCAAAACAGGGTCTTCCTGATAGTAAATCAGCCAGAAGCCATGTATTTAACTGGTTATCGGATAACGGATTCACTGAAAACAAAGGTCTGTTTCAGCATTATTATGCAGACTGGTTTGTGATTGGAGGACGGTGGTCTGGTGAATTGACGGCAAACCAGCTGGACCAGGAGAAAATCAAAGCACTCAATAATGAATTCGAAAAGAAATACGGCTTCTGGATTAATAAGGATATCACCGAAGAGATAAGAAGAGAGCAATACCAGGAAATAACCCAAAAGTATTTTCCTGATTATTCTGGTATACCCTGGGCATTTCGGGACTCATATAAAGAAGAAGGTTATGAAGACGATGCTCAGATCGTAAACCAGCTGCTCTTTGATCGAATCATCAAAGACCAACTAATAGACGAGATCAGCCAGGAAAAGCTCTGGAATCGCGGAGCAGTCATTGCCACTGATAAGACGGATAATAAAGAGCCAATAACCCCGGATAGATATATCGGGAAATATTGGATAGTAGTGGTTGACTTTCACTTTTAAAGACAGGAGGAATATATGGAAACAATAACACAGGAAACAACAACCAAAAATACATTGCCGGCACTGGTTATGCCATTAACAATAGAACTTAACCCGCTAAATCTCATTGACCGCATCATTGATGCATTCAATAAGAAACAAAGCTATTTGGCTTATCATTTAATGCGTAAACTGACAATCGATGAATTTATAAACCTGCCGGATATATCTATTCATCAGCGATCAGGAGATTATGCCTGGGAGGTAAAACTTTCCAACCTAATATTAGAGCGTAATGTCTTCACATCCGGGATTGTCCAGGCAATGGACAAAAAGGACGAAGATCCAATACTATTTGGATTTGAGGAAAAACCAACCTATGTATTACCACCTATTAAGAGCTATAAACCCACAGATATCATAAGAAACTTCTTCTATGCCAATGAACGTAACAACTGTAACTTTGGAAGACCATATTCTGGTGGATATCAAGTAAAGGGACATGGACGGCGCATCAGCTTTGATCAAGACACGCTCTATTCTTACAACCAGGCTATTTGCTACCGAATCAAAAATGGCTTTGTAATAAACGGCGATGTATCCACGCCAACCACTAATGGCGACATAAACTACTCATTTCACATTGCGCCACTCGGTACACCGATTATCCCGTTCAGTGTACTACAACAAGCTGAAATCAAAGAATTCAGCAAGCTCGAATTAATCCAGGGATCTGCGGATTGGTACGAAACAGTCAAAGATGCGGAAGGCAAGGATAAATATATCCACCACCTCGGCGAATCGGTCTTCCAATATGACAACCGCTGCTTTTTAAGCACGCTCGAAGCGAGAAGATACCAGCAACACTACTACCTGCTTGAATTAAACCAACCAGTAACCACTATTGCACAAGCCAAACAATCTGCCAGTGGTTTGGATGATGCTAATTGGAAACGGTATCAAAACAGTGAAATCAAACGTCAGGGTGAATATTTCTTCATTCCAATCAATATCAAAGAGTATATTGATAAGACTCTATTCAAGGTCAAAGATTATATCGAAAAGAACAGCTTCAAAACAATCAACCTTACCTCAGGAAGATCCCCAAACCATGAAAGCACGAAACTAATGCTTGAGATTGGTAATATATTCAAACAGTCGAATCAGAACCCGCATTACCCACGTGAAATTATCCGTCTGAATGGCAATGTTTTCGCCCGTGGCACGGTCCGTCATCCAGAACATGGCATGCTGCGACTTAGCGAACAATGGCATCTGGTACAATTGAATAATATCAGACACTCGTTCCAACCCCTTGGACGGGTGGATTAATTATTAAAGGGAGACGGACTGATAGCAGGTCCGTCTCCCTTCATTATTTATCAAAAACAGCTTTGTCGCACACGTTTTTTAGATATGTTGTAGTAGCTAATGCACCAATTTGACTGAATTTTTGCCTTAACCAAACAAAACAACACTAATTTCAGCCCATACTAATATCATCCAGTAAATTATGAATACATATGTTAAATTATTGAATTTCAATGACAATGATTAATGATTGAGTTTTTTTAAATAATTAATTAATCGGGTTTTTACCGTTAAATACCCCAAATATGCATTTTCTGGCAATAAATATGTCATTAACTGACTGATGAAAAAAACTTGACATATATTGCTATTGGTATACAATGGCCTTTATGAGACTTTATAGGATTTGCATCCGAAATGATGTGTAAATGAAATATATGTTCAGCAATAATGTGTGGAAATAATTAAATTGTTATCTGCTGATTTAGAACACAAAAAAGATGGCGGATTGTTCTCTTAAAAGTCCCACCCAGGAATTTGGATCAGGTAAATTCTTTTTTTTGACCACTGTTGTGTTTCAGGCGATATTGGACAAATTGGTCATTTAGCACTTTACGCTCTCTAAGGTTGTACCACATTGTTTTCTCCGCGCATATTATGACGAATTGAGGAAGGCGGTTCGTGAATCGCGGAAAAAGGACGCATTTTACAGATCCCCGAAATATCGGTGTATGCTTCATGAGTATTATTGCGGGGAAGGAACTACTGAAGAAGATGATATTTACAGGATGCGATGTCTGTATTGAGTGAAAAGTATCTTAAAAATGGCACAAATATGGCACACCCAGATATTGACTTTTCCGCTAAATCATGTAAATTATTGAATAATAACGAGCCGAAGTGACGGAACTTGGGAGACGTAGCGGACTCAAAATCCGAAAGACCACACTTTTCCAACATTTTGTTTTTCTGTAATTTAGGCTCAACACCATATAAAACAAGGTGTTGAGCCTTTTACGGTATTTACGATGTTTACGGTATTTTATACTACTTTAGTCACAAATCGGTCACAAATCGGTCACAAACCCGCTATATTGTATTTGTCATAATCAGTTTAAATTTGAACATGAACATTACAATCTCTGCCGAGCTCTTTATAACAGAAATTTGGCACGAATTTGGCACTTTTAAAACACATAAAAGGAAAGATTCGATTAAATAGGGAACGATAAATATCTTTACAAATTTATCTTAAAATCAATATCTTTTTCTGAAGATGTTGTCCGGTAGCATTCAAAGTTAAAAAATAAACGCCTGAGGTGACTTTGTTATTTTGAACGTCTTCACAATTCCAGTTCAGAGAATAACTACCAGAGTTTTGATAATCATTCTTTAGGGTTTTAACTAATCTTCCAGAAATATCGTAAAGTTGTAGTGACACTTTACATCCAACGTGTATCAAATATCGAATAGCGGTTTGCGATCTAGTCGGGTTCGGAAAAACAGAAAGCGAAATGCAATCAGAAGAAAGCAGTGAATAGTTTTCTTCTACTCCAGATAATATCGAGTCCTGAATTACAGATATACTTGAGCTGTCAAAATTGGCAACATAAACTCGATTTTGCCTAGAGTTCCAGACCAATGCACAAGGTCCACCTCCAACTGAAATTATTCTTATAACGGAATTGTTCGCACCATTTATTACCGTAACATTATTACTACCAGAATTTGCACAATAAACTTTATTATTTGTCGGATTATAGCAAAGAGCATAAGGTTCATTCCCTACGGAAACGGTAGTAATGACACTATTAGTTGCTCCATTAATTACTGTAATATTATTACCACTACCTTGATTAGCGCAATAGACTTTGTTGTTTTGGGAGTTCCAGACCAAGGCAAAAGGGGCAGTTCCCACCGTCCCAACTGTAATTGTTGTGATTACTGAATTATTTGAACAATCAATTACTGTTACAGTGTTACCATCTTCATTCGCGCAATAGACCTTGTTGTTTGTTGAATTCCAGACCAAGGCGCAAGGATAATCGCCAACTGGTATCGTGGTGATGACTGAATTTGTTGCACAATCAATTACTGTTACGGTGTTGCTATCTTGATTTGCGCAATAGACTTTGTTATTTGTTGAATTCCAGACCAAAGCACAAGGATTCCATCCAGCTTCAATTGTTGTTACAACTGAATTATCTACACCATCAATCACTGTTACATTACCCCTATAAGCATTCCAATTAGCGCAATAAACTCTATTGTTTATTGAATTCCATACAAGGAAGCATGGAAAACCTCCAACAGGAATCGTCGTCACGACTGAATTATCTACACCATCAATTACTGTTACATTAAACCCGAACAAATTAGCGCAATAAATTTTGTTGTTTGTCGAGTTCCAAGCTAAAGCACCAGGCAAAGTTTCCCCAGTAATCGTTGTGATGACAGAATTGGTCGCCCCATCAATCACCGACACGGAACCTTCAAAATTACGGTTAGCGCAATAAATTTTGTTGTTTGTTGAGTTCCAAACCAATGCATATGGATTAGTTCCAACTGGAATCGTTGCAATAACGGGATTGACTTTTATACAGAGTCGCGCATAAGCTGGTGTATTATAATCAGGTATTGCCACTGGTGGGTCAGTCGATGCGACTGAGTTGCCCCCAACAAATTCAGCGGAGTATGAATTTATTGTGCCTGTAATACCGTCATTTCTTGTATCAATGCAACGCTCAAATATCATCGAATCAGAACCAAGTGATGAAATACTATCAGTCATATCGAAAACCATTTTATTATTAGGAAATGGTCGGTTTGAATGAGTGCCTTCTGAAAAGTTGAGGAAATTTTTAATCCCACGCGGTGAATTAGTCGGTCCAAATCCAAATCGAATACCAATTCTGGTTCGTGCATTATGTGTAATTTGGGTGCGAACTTTTAGAATTGGAATATATCCAATTCTGTCTGTTATATAATACGCTTCACGTTGTGATAGGTATTGGTCTTTAACTGCGACATATGACATCCAGAAATAACCCGATGCACCCCAATTTGTTCCCCATGAATTGACTAATTTGAACGCACCAAGACCATCCGCAGTTGACATATTGTCGTCGTATCCAACAATTGTGACACCATGTCCTCCTCGGTTTGAACCTGTTCGTTGAGAGGCGCAATATGTATTATTATAAGAACCTATATTATCAAAATTTCCCCAGACATAGATACCGAGCACGGTTGTATAACCATTGTTAAGCTGAGTTTTGATCAAATTAAGACCAGCATCGTTACTGGCATCAATCCAGTATGAACAAGCACCACGGTATGGAATTGCCCAAGAATAAGCTGTTTCCGATGGCCAACTTATATAATCATATTGGTTATAAGGCATAAGCGACATGTTTGCAGCACCATTATCAACAATTAGCTTAATCGCATCTTCAAAAAGTGCTCCGCTATCAACGCCGCCATTGATCTGATTATATACAAACATCGGACTGAATTGGTGTTGTGGAAGATTAACATTCCATCCCTGTTCTCGCCATTCTGTATGAGTTTTATGATAATAAGCCATTGCCCAAGCAACACATGAACCTTGCGAACCTTGGTCGCCTACTAGTGGCATTTGCGATGAAAGATCAACGGAAGGTAATAAAGTTTTTCCATGTGCTAATGGAATATATTTGACTTGGTGCAGCTCAGGGCTCAATCTCGGATCTCGATATAATAAACCAGTTCGGTGCAACTCTTCAGTGGCAAATGTTAAATGAATAAAAATAAGTAAAAATAGCAACACTTTATATATTTTCACTTTACCTCAAATATTTAATAGGATTTTCGTATTGTCGTGTAGAATTTCATCAGACATAATACACCACAATATACAATGACTTATGATTTGTCAAGTTTCTATATAATTCGATAGCAAAAATAACCCATAGGAAGTAATAATATCTAATTATGATTTATTTCTAATAGGCATTCACTCACAACCTGCAAAACTAAATTATTTAATAAATTATTTCTTT
>CAIPLT010000025.1 GCA_903865935.1 Caldifarciminota bacterium | reverse complement strand
ATCCAGCGATGTCAATTCAAGACAAGGGGATGGCATCTAAATGGTTCAATTGTATAGTGCTTTGTCACTATATTAATCCTTGCCAAATAATCTATGGAGGTATATATGAAGTACAATAAATGTGTAACAATAGTAATAGCCTTAGCGCTATTCACAACACTCTTAATAAGCGGAACAGCGTATGCGCAGAGTATTACTGATTATAATTTTTTCCCTTCGAATGGAACTTTCACTGCACTAACCGGAGCAACTGCGCCAGCGTTAGTAAGCGGCGGCTCGCTTGACGACGGTTATTATCCTATAGTACCGATCGGTTTTACGTTTAACTTCAATGGCATTTCTTACACGACAATGTCAGCGAGTACTAATGGTTGGTTTACTTTTGACCAATTAGCGAGTACCGCTCTTACGAATAATCTTACTACTGGAACACCAAGACCAATTATTGCACCGCTCTGGGATGATTTAGAACTTAATGCAACAACTGGTGTGTTTTCGTATAAGACCGAAGGAACTACTCCCAACCAAATCTTTACTGCAGAATGGTTAAATGTGGAATGGAGTTACAGTGCAGTAGGTCCAGCGATTTCGTTTCAAGTAAAACTTTATGAGGCAACTGGAAAAATCGAATTTATCTATCGGCCAGAAGCTAATCCAGTAGTAAGCGGTTCAGCATCAATTGGTATTGCCGCAGTCGCAACGGGTGCCGGTAATTTTCTTTCGCTTGATGGAACTGGCACAAGTCCTAATGTCAGCTCGACAACTGAGTATACAACTTTAAGTGTCGCACCAGCATCTGGTCAGATTTATGCTTTTGACCCGCGTCCTTTCCCACGTATTGTCCATACACCACTTGCCAGCGATACTACAACCGCACCAAAATTAGTATCTGCGGTAATTACGAGTTCGGTTGGTCTTGCTGGTTCGCCTAATCAACCGCGTATGTATTATCGAACTGGTACAACTGGTGCTTATACGGCAGTAGTGATGACCAATACTACTGGTAATACCTGGCAAGCAACAATTCCAGGTTTCACGGGTGGAACAACTATTCAATATTATATTGCGGCGCAGGATATTAGTGTTCCGCCACTGGTTATGACTGCACCGACCGGTGGAAGCGGAGCTAATCCACCTGGTTCAACTCCACCTGCAACACCATATCAGTACATGGTCAGCATTCCTCTTGCTGGAGGTACAATATATCCGATAAATGGTGTGCAGAACGCACCAGTTTCGTTTAGTAATATCACAAATGCCGCGGCATACGTAACTGCATGTGGGGTGACTGGAACCGGACAAGTAATTCTCGAACTGTCAACTGGTTATACTGGAGAACCGGCATTCCCAATTACATTCGGTGCGATTGCCGGTGCAAGTGCAACACTCGGTGTAACAATCCGACCCGCGGTAGGAACATCTGCTTTTACCATCGAAGGTTCTGGAGTAACGGGAATCTTTAATTTGAATGGTGTGAATTATCTTACGATTGACGGTAGACCCGGTGGAACAGGGACATCTCATAACATAATTATTTCTAATACTTCAACTGCAGGTCCGGCAATTCAATATATTACCGGTGCTTCGTACAATACGGTAAAATATTGTATCTTAAAGAGCGTTAATACATCGACATCTTCGGGCGTTGTTTTTATATCAACCGCTGGCACAACTACTGGCAATAATTATAATAATATTCAGTACTGCGATATCACCAGCGGAACAACTTATCCATATTATGGAGTTTATATATCTGGTACATCTGGTTTGGTAAATACAAACAATACTATCACGCATTGCAATATTTATGATTTCTCCAACACTGGCATTTATATATATTCATATAATAACGGTACGACTGTAACTTATAATGATATTCATACCGTTAATATCCAGAGCAGTACTACGCTGCAGGGAATTGATATTCATGCATCAACTTCAGGTGGTTCTATAATCACCAATAACAAGATTTATAATTTCTTATCTTCGGCAACACCTACTTTTCGAGGTATCTATTTGTATTATGGGTCAAGTACTATTGTAACAACTATTGCTAATAACTTTATTTGTTTTGACGCTACAACAACCCATCCTGGCGCATCTATCTATGGTATATATGAAGGTTCTCTCACGGGTTATCTGTTTGATATCCATTACAACTCGATCTATATTGGCGGAACTGGTGTTACCGGCGGTGTATCTTATGGCTTATATCGCGGTTTTCAGACAATAATGAATATTAAGAATAACATTATATTCAATAACCGTATTAATAGCACGGGCACAGGCAATCATTATTGCTTCTATGCTTCTAATACTGGAACTGGTCTTACATCTAATTACAATGACTTCTATGTCCCGAATGCGTATGGTTATGTTGGTTATTGGACAGCTAATCAAGCAACATTAGCTAACTGGCGGACCGCATCAAATCAGGATTTCAATAGTGTTTCACAAAATCCTAATTATGTTAATCTGACTGTTTCACCACCTGATTTACACATTAACACCGCAATTGCAACCCGACTTGAGTCAGGTGGTATCCCAATTGCAGGTATTACAACCGATATTGATGGTGATACAAGAGCTGGCGGCAGTAAAATTCATAATAATGTCCAGCCTGATATTGGCGCGGACGAGTTTATTGGCATTGCTTTAGACTCTATGCCACCTGCAATTACTTATGCACCATTAGCAAATTCTCCTTACACAACCAACCGGACCTTAACCGCTATGATTACGGATTATGTTTCAGGTTTAGCCAATGACCCGGCTCGAGCACCAAGACTTTTCTACAAGAAAGGCGCTGCTGGAACATGGGTCATTGACACAGTTATGACGCCAACTGGTAATAACTGGACATTTACTTTTAATCATGCCAAAGTGGGCGGTGTCGTTGTTAATGATACAATTTTCTATTATGTTCAGGCGACCGATAGTTCTAATAACACTGGAACAATGCCTTTAGCTGGCGCAACGGTTCCTGCATATTATCGAATTCTTGTCTCAATGACGGGAAATTATTACATTGGAACCGGTTACACTTATACCACGCTTCAATTATTCTTTAATGCACTTAATCTTAACGCTATTGTTGGTAATGTCACCGGAACGATAATGAGTGATATAACTGAAACTGTACCGGATACTTTATACCAGTTAAGTTATTTTGGCGGAACCTGGCAAGTTAATATTGTTCCATCTTTGGCTCCTAGAACCGTTTACACAATTTCCGGTGCAATTGCCGGACCGATCGTGTACTTAAATGGTGCCGATAATGTGACATTTAATGGAATGGGCAAGAATCTGAGATTCAGAAATACATCCACTTCGGGTAAGGTATTCCAGTTAATGAACGACGCGACTTATAACACGATTACCAGCTGTATAATTGAAGGTTGTGGGTCCTCGTCATCATATCCGACAATCTATATCTACACATCAACCGGAACACTGGGAAATAGTTATAATATAATTTCCGGAAATGATATCCGTGACCTGTCAACAACCGGCGTAAGACCATATTGTGCATTCTACTGTTACGGTACAGCTACTGCCCTTAATAACTCGAATACGATTAGTAATAATAACATTTTCAACTTTAGTTATTACGGTTTGTATTTTGGGAGTGTTGGTATTGGCGGTAACTGGACGATTTCCGGCAACAGTTTTTATTATAACAATGCGACCCTTCTGTCAACCGGACATTACGCGATATACTTTTATCCAGCCGCAACCTCAAACAACAATATGATTTACGGTAATTTCATCGGCGGCAGCGCGCCTAATTGCGGCGGCACCGCATATACAACCAGTTCCAGTTTCTACGGCATCTATGCCTATTCTTTCGGCATATCTAGTAAATCATATATTCGTAAGAACACAATAAAAAATATCACGCTGACCAATACCGGCTCCTACGCATTCTATGGTATCTACGTCTATTTGGGAACTGCGGATATTGACAGTAATACGATTGGTGACCCGTCCGTAGCTGCACGTGATTTAGACGTACCGTCATATGGCAATAATACTTCCTTATCTAATACTGCGACATCACGCGAGGAGCGGATTGGGGATAATGGAATGACATTAGACATTGATGTTATTCAAGACCAGCCCGGACCTGATTTTACAGCTTCTACTTCGACATCAACGGTTATTAAACCAGATCGTACTGAAAACAGTATTTCAGTTGCTGGAACTTCTGTTACATATGGAATTTATAGTGGTACCGCTAATCCGATTAAGATTGAAGCCAATGAGGTTTCTAATATGACTGCAAGCGGCACTGGAACCTCAGTCACATGCAAGGGTATTCTTGCTGCTTCGTCGGTCGTTTGCTCAACATATATTAATTCTAATTTAGTGCATCATATTAAATCATATGGAACCTCTACATCTTTTAGTGGAACCGCGACCGGTATCTACTACTGGCCATCCGCTTTCACAACAACGGGTCAGATATATAATAATACCGCTTATACAATCATTGCGGCAAATACCGGTGCGGTTGCGACCTGTGCTGTGGGTATAATAGATAATAATACTGGAATTTCGTGTATGAATAACAAAACTTACGACATTCAAAATGCCTCAACCGGCACGACCGTAACCACACCGCCATGCGCAATTGGCATGGTAGTCGGCGCAACTTCATACCCGGCGGTTTATAACAATATGATTTCAGTTGGCAATGGTCAGACTACCAACACTGAGTTTATTGGAATCTGGAATTATTTTGGTACAGTTAATATTTATGGATTGTATAACAACTCAGTATGGGTAACGGGCACTTGTACTGATGGTGCGCTTCCTTCATTTGGTTATCTGCGTGGTAACAATACAGGAACATCGGTTGTAACAATGACTGACGGAAAGAATAATATCTTACTAAATACTCGAACGGGCGGGACCGGCAAACACTATGCAATTGCTAATCAAGCGACTATCGTGGACTCATTTGGCTGGTGGTTTGATTACAATGTAGTTAAGACCAGTAATCCCGCGACGCTGGGTTTGTGGGGTTTGACTGACCTTACGTTTAATGACTGGAAATTAGCTTATCCGCTTGGCTCGGGTGGTGATGCACACAGTATTAATGCTGACCCAGGATATTTGGGTGTAACTGATTTACATATCAATCCGAATTCACAGGTTCCTAATCGCAAAGCAATTCATATCAGCGGTCTTACCAATGATATTGACGGTGATGTTCGTAATCCGATCGCACCGGATATTGGTGCGGATGAATATACGCCAAATCAGCCATCGGTATTCTCATTAATAACACCGTTAAACGGTGAAACTAACGTGCTTCAGAGCGGACAATTAATATGGCATGCATCGAATCTTGCGCAATATTACGATGTATTATTAGATACGCTGCCTCAACCCGTAAATAAAGTCAGCAGACTACAGCTTGATACGACTTATACCTATTCAGGATTATTAAGAGCAAGAACTTATTATTGGCAGATTATCGCATACAATGATACGAATCCGGTTTCGGATGCGGGTGTCGCGTCTGAAATCTGGCATTTTACTACCATCAATATCGACGTCGGGTGCACTAAAATTATGGCACCGGTTGGCACATTTGATTCAATCGGATCAGTGGCACCTGCTTGTTCTGTATACAACTACGGAACAACGACTGAGAATTATACAGTACGAATGAAGATTGACGGAATATATAACAATACTTTTGCAGTAACTAATCATGCTGCTGGTACATATAAAGTTGTTACCTTCCCGAACTGGACAGTTCAACGAGGCAGTTATGCAGTAACTTGTTCAACCGAGCTTGCGACTGATATGGGTCCAAATAATGATAAAGCGACTAGTCAGGTTACAGTAACGGTCAGAGATGTTGCAACGACAATGATTGTGTCGCCGACCGGAACACTTCTGCACGGCACGACCTATCCGATTCACGCTAAGGTTAAAAACCTTGGTACGAATGAAGAATCATTTACTGCTCGTTTTAAAATCGGAACTATTTACAATCAGGTTACAGAAGTCAGCGAACTAAATCCGAATGAAGAACGTGAAATTGCATTCCTGGATTGGGTTGCGGTCGAGTGCAACTATACGACGAGTTGTTCTACGGAATTAGCTACTGATCAGATAAATAGTAATAACAAAGTTACTGGTTCAATTACGGTTCAGCGTCATGATGTCGGACCAATAACGATTATCTCGCCAATCGGTTTTGCATATGGCGGTAATACCATCATTCCTCGGGTAAAAATCAGGAACTTTGGTTATCACACAACGGAAACATTTAATGTCACGTTCAACATTGGTACAATCTACACCAACACCAAGACTGTGACCAATCTTGGTCCACGCGACTCGACGATTGTTGTGTTTGACCAATGGCAAGCAGTAGTTGATTCATACGACATCATCACCTATTCATCATTGACTAGTGATCAGACTAATAGTAACGATACCTTATACAGTAGCTTAGTGGTTTCACCACCCGTCTCTAATGTCGGCACAGTCGCAATTCTGGCGCCGTTAGATACGATTCTGGCTAATGTACCCGTCATACCAAGAGCAATCGTTAAAAACTTTGGCTCAAGTCCCGCAACCTTTACGGTTAGATTTAAAATCGACACATTATATAATAATGTGGTTACGGTTACGAGTTTGGATTCGAACGCACAACAAGAAGTAACATTCCCAAGTTGGAATCCTGTACCGTGCAATCACGTAGCTAGTTGCTCGACTGAATATGCAGAAGATTTCGTACCGGAAAACGATAAAGTTATGACCAATATCACTGTTCAATATCGTGATGTTGGAGTCGTTGCTAATCTTGCACCAAACGATACAGTTGTAACGTGTAATGATTATGTGCCAGTTATCGTAGTCAGCAATAACGATATTCATCATGATACTGAAATATGCACGCTCTCAGTCAGAATCGTTAGATATCCGATTCGGATGGAAAGTGCTTATTGTAATATCGAACCCGATTTAATGAATCCAGTAACTATCTATGATGCACAGATGATAATCGATCTGCCAATGGGTGTTGATACGATATACATGCCAACTTGGCATCCTTATTGGTGGGATATGTATGCATCGCATCATGATGTTATTGCTTCAATTACAATGGCGGGAGATATGGATGAGACCAACAACATGCTAACCAGCTCATTTGTTGTCCAATCAATAAGTAATGACATTCAGATGAACTGGACTGGAGTACTCGATATCTACACGCCGATGCACGCAGAAACAATTGGCGTCAAGACATATAATGTTGCGTCAGTTGTGTCGACATCACCGGGTGGTAATGATGCGCACTTCAGAACATGGGCAAAGATTATCAAAGAAGATGACAATGCAATCGTCTATTCCCGTTACAAAGACCTTAACATGGTGTCTGGAACTTACTATTGTGTGCCTTTCCAGAGCGGATGGTCGCCAACCGAACCAGGGTGGTATCGAGTTACAAGCTGGATTCAAGCACTTCCACAATATGACGTAATATCGGAGAACAACAGCTGGGTAAAGCGATATTATGTAACGAATTTGGGACCGATTGCCAAAATCAATTCTGATATCAATCAATCAGTTCAAGGTAACTCAGGTAATCTTCCATCCAGTTTTGGTTTAATGGTGAATAAACCAAATCCGTTCTCAACCCACACGACTATTTACTGGCAGACACCAGTTGCAACGAGCGTTACGATTACAGTTTATGATGCCAGTGGTCGTAACATCAAAACATTAGTCAGCAAACAATCAAATCCAGGAACCTACAGCACAACATGGGATCGCACGGACAATAACAATCAGAAGGTTGCCGCAGGCATCTACTTCTACGAAATGCGAGCGGATAATTACATCGCACGACACAAGATGGTCATTACACACTAAAATATAAAACTATAAAACTTAAGGGTGCGACCCTGATTTACGGGTCGCACCCTTTTCTTTGTGTGTTGAAATATTTCTATTGAGATTCTTCCAACTCTTTTACAAGAAGTTGTCTTTGATATAGTTTCCAGTACAGACCTTTTTTAGCTAATAGATCTGAATGAGTTCCTTGTTCGACGATTTTACCTTTATCCAAGCAATAGATTATATCGCAGACTGAAAGCAATGCTAATCGGTGAGAAATTACAATTAAAGTCTTTATCAGATTAGATTCCATTAAATACTGAATCAATTGCTGTTCAGTATGGGCATCAAGACTTGAGGTGGCATCGTCTAAAATTAAAATTTCCGGTTTGCCAAACAGCGCTCGGGCTAATGATACTTTCTGTTTTTGTCCGCCAGATAAAGTCAGACCGCGTTCGCCTACTTGTGATTCCAATTTTTCGGGAAAAGTCTTTAAGTCTTCATTAAGTTGAGTGATTTTCAGATATTCATCAAGCGCATCTTCAGATTTAATTGCCGAACGTCCCCACACAATGTTGTTATAAATTGTATCGGAAAATAGCGCAGTCTCCTGAGGGGCATAACCGAATAAAGCGCGTAATTTAACCAAGTCAAGTTCTGGATACGAAACATTATCAAGCGTAATTTTCCCAGTAGTCGGGTCACACACTCGTAATAGTAATTTTATAATCGTTGATTTTCCAGAGCCAACCGTACCAGCAATACCAATTTTCATCTTGGGTTGGACGATTAAATTTACATCCTGCAGAACCGAACGTCCATCTTTAGTGTATTGATAACTGATATTATTAAATTCTATTTTTTGCCATGACGTAACCTGAATCGGATTGTCAGTTTTGGTTTCAACATCGGGTTTTGATTCTTTTAGCGCACTTATTCTTTCTTCGCCCGCTTTAGCTCGACGACCCGCAACAAAGAAATTGCCAATATCAAACATTGGTGTAATCAACATCAGAATATAGGCATTGAAGGCAATAAAATCACCAAGGGTTAAACGCTGTTTAATAACCAGAGTTCCTCCAACCCACAGAATTATCAGAATGCCCAGCTCAGCAATACCAGAAAAGAAGATACCAATCTTTGCTTCTGCTTTAACCAGCTTGACTGCTTTAGCAATACGGTCGGTCAGGATACTCTGAAAACGTGTAATATTGAATGTTTCAATGCCATAAGACTTGACAACTTTAATACCAGAAAAAGTTGATTCGATATGATTGCTGGTTGCGGACATCGCTTCCCGCCACTGCCGGTACCAGATATAAACCAATGGCCCCAGTTTCAACCAAACCAATGCTGCGATACTGATTGGTAATACTGAAATCAGGGTTAATAAGGGATTAAGTTTTATCAAAATTATCAGTGCAAAAATAATTGTAAAAATTCCTTCAATTGGTCGGAAGATACCTGAGCAGGCAAACCAGGATAACTCGCCTAAATCCTGGTCTAACCGCTCAATTACGTCACCGCTAGGAAAACGATTTGAAAAACTCGTGCCCATATGCAAAATATGCCGGAAAACTGAAGACCGAGTGACCCATTGAAATATTTCGTTAGTACGACCGCGCAGGAATGGCAAGAAGACCGAAGCGCCTGAGCGTAGGATACCGAAGCCCAATAGAATTATGACATAGCGTATTATTCGAGCCGGCTGGAGATGGTTTTTTATGCCATCAACAATAAGTTTTAATATATAAGGAAATGACAGGGAAATAATAGTTCCGATAGCGGTCGCGATCGTAATAAATACGAGTTTTTTCTTATTCTTTTTCCAGTAATCGATGATGAGTTGATAACCGGCTAATTTCATATCACGCGCTCCTCTGACTCAAATACTGTAATCGATACAACCGATAATAATAACCGCGATGTTTTAAGAGTTCAGAGTGTGTTCCCTGTTCAACGATTGCGCCTTTATGAATGACGATAATCCGGTCAACCATCTGAATGGTTGCCAAGCGATGGGCGATAATGATTGCGGTGCGGTCTTTTAAGAGTTTTATTAAACCTTCCTGAATTAAATGTTCGGTATGCGGGTCAATCGATGAGGTTGCTTCGTCTAATATTAAAATTTCAGGGTTACGCACCAATGCACGGGCAAAGGATAATAACTGGCGCTCACCGACCGAAAGGTTAACGCCACGGGTAATCAGGTCAGTGTCAAACCCGGCGGGAAAATTCTCAATGGTTTTTAATATGCCAATCTGCTCAGCTGCTTGTTTTACCTGTGCGAGCGGAACATTTACGTCAAATAATCTGAGATTGTCAAAGACCGAGCCGGGGAAAAGGATAATGTCCTGCGGTACAAAACCAATCCTTGAGCGCAACAGCTGATTATTTATTTTTGTCAGGTCATTACCTTCCAGGCTGATTTTTCCCTGCTGCGGTAAATAAAATTTTAACAGGAGACTGATAATCGATGTTTTGCCACTGCCGGTCATTCCGACCAGCGCAATTTTTTCACCAGATTTAATTGTAAAGTTAATATCTTTTAATACCCAATCTTTGCTTTTGTCATAAGTAAAATAAACATCCTGAAAACTTACTTTTGGCTGTTCAATATCGGTTATCAGTCTAGTATCAGCAATTGGTTGTGGTTCGGTTTCCGTATCGAATATGTTAAATATTCTTTGGGCAGATGCAAAAGCACGCTGCATAATATTTAACTGGTCGGATAGCCCGCGCAAGGGCATAAAAACCCGTGTTATATAGCTGGCAAAGAGAAACAGGGTACCGATTGTAACTAATCCTTTTAATGCCCAGATGCCGCCAAAACCCAATACTAACACTAATCCCAGCACTTCACCAAAATCAACCAAATACCAAATTCGATACCACATCTTCATTCCGACATATTCCTGAGCATATTTCTCATTACTTAACCGTTCCATTTTTTGATACGAATAATCTTCGCGGTTAAATACCTGAATGACCGATAAGTTTTGTGCGGATTCGTTAACAAAATTATTAATTTCTGCCATCTTGCGCCGGATTTGCAGATAAACCGGACGCACCCGATTTTGAAACCACCAGAAGGCGTAAATAAATGGCGGGAGCAGAATAAGAATTATTAAGAACAACTTATAGTTGATAATTGACATTACCACGGACATACCGATAAGTAAAACTAAATCCTGTGTTATGACGACCGCCGAAGTCTGGAATAAATTCTTGATTGCTTCAGTATCGGAATCAACCCGGGTTAATAATCTGCCAACCGGATTTTTATCAAAGAAACGCATCGGTAAATTAATTATGTGGTTGTAAAGGTTTTGTTTTAAAAGCGCGGCTGCCCGTTCACCAACATAAGCCAAGGCAATCCGCTGATAGTAACCGATCAAATATACGACTAACTGTAGAGAAAGATAAAGTAATGAAGTCCGAATCAAACCATGAATACTACCCATTTTAATATCAACATCAATAGCATGCTTTAATAAAATTGGACCGAACAAACCCAATACTGTTGATATTAAAAGCAGAAGAGCAGCAGTAATAATCTTTGCCCGAAACTTAGTAAAATAGGGCATGAGCTTACGCAGCAAAGTTCTGGTTTGCCCTTTTATTTCGGTCTGCTCTTCTTCAATAAAAAATGTGTCTTCGCCAAACATTATTTATCCTTGCATTTTTCTGTATTTTCTATGAATAGTATAACTTTTTTACAATACTAATTTTTTTATGATTTGTCAATAAGTATTATATCGAGATATACAAAAGGCGATATTTGTGATTTTGCTTATTGCGAAATTAAACTAGAAATGTTTTGTCATCAGTTACTTTAGACTTTACATAAAAGTCAAATGAAAAATAAGCGGATTTTTCATCTAAAGTAATATAATTCATAATTTAACTCAATATTCTACAAAAATATCTGTATAGTGTAGGGTATATATTTGGGTTTGGTTGAAGATATAATTACTAAGTAAATGATGTAGTTAATATGAACGTTAATTAAGGTGTTAATTTGTATATTAATTACAGAATTTATTCTATCGTCAATTACATAATTTAATACAATATATATTCTAAATTATCACAGGTCATTATTCAAAAAATAATTCACAGAACTGTTGATGTTGTTAATCAGAGTAATCATCAGGGAGCGCATTACCCAATACTCTGCTCCACAAGAAAATTATCATGAAATCTTATCGTATAAATGCGGTTTCTACCTAAATCAATGTTTGTGGTATAAAATCTGAAAATAGATGAGAGACAGGTGGATGGTTTTTTAGTATTGTGGTCGGTCGCTACGAACAATTTTTACTGCATCTTTACCAACCAATTCGACTAAATCACTAATCAACTGCTTACTGAAACTGACCCCAGGTTCATTTTGATGATAAATTGAACTGGTTTGGTCAGGATTTTTTACCTTGAAAAAGATTGGTTTTGGACCTGCATATTTTTCGATAAGGTTTTTTATCCCCGGTAATTTTTCGCCAAATACATCAGCTGGAATCACAATCAAGAGATTATCAAAGTAATTCTGCCATTCGGTAAAGGGTATAATATCACGAGCCTCAATTTGAGTCTTGATTTCATCACGGCTCGACATTCTTCCTTTGACTATTATCGGCACGTCCGGTCTTAGGAACTGTCGGCTGCGTGAGTAAACATCGCTGAACGCAATAATTTCCGTGATACCGGTAAAATCCTCAAGATTAAATATCGCATAATCCTGACCTTTGCGGTCTTTTTTCTGCTGGCGTGATATGACCACACCGCCCAAGTGTATCGAGTTTCTGAACTTACTGTTTTTGTTTTGAGCATTGCTGGATATCATATTCTGATTTGCCATTGAATCTAATCGGCTGATTGGTGTTAAATTAAGCGCGCCCATTTCAACTGCGAAATTTTCTAATGGATGGCAGGAGAAATAAAATCCGAACGCCTCTTTTTCATAAGTCAGCATTTGGTCTTTTGTTGTTGAATTTACTACGGCATGCGTGTTGTTATTATCAATATCACTTGTTGTTGGTTCGGGTTCACCGAAAAGCGAGCTCTGACGTTCCAAATATTGGAGTCGTTCCGAACCTATCCGTTCTAATTCATTCTCTAATTGCGAGAGCAGATAAGTGCGGTCAGCGACAATCGTATCCATGGCGCCGGCTTTGATTAATACTTCGTATGCTTTTCGGCTTGTGTCTTTGCGGGTCCGCTTTAAGAAATCACGGAACGAGATATATGGACCAATAATACGTTCATTAGCAATCGCTTCGCAAACCTTTTGTCCCATATGTTTAATACCACCCAGCCCAAAACGAAGTTTATTATCTTCGATTGTGAACTCATAATTACTGCAGTTAATATCGGGTGGCAGTATCTCCAGACCTGTTTTGCGGCAGTCTTTAATTAAGATGTTGAGCTTGTCCGAGTCACTGATTTCACTGGTTAATAGTGCCGCCATGTATTCGACTTGATAATTGGCTTTCAGATAGGCGGTAAGATAAGAGAGGTGCGCATAGCCAATCGAATGCGATTTATTAAAACCATAACCGGCAAATGGTGCAATTAATTCAAAAATTTCTTCGGCGTGTTGCTCGGTAAAATGATGTGCTTTTGCGCCCTCGATGAATGATTCGCGCATCGCTTCCATTTCTTCGGCAATCTTTTTGCCCATTGCCTTGCGCAGTTTGTCTGATTGTGCTGGTGTAAAACCAGCAATGGCTGCGGCAATCTGCATGACTTGTTCCTGATAAACCATTATGCCGTAAGTCTCTTTTAATATTTTCTCAACTGAATGATGAAAATATTCAGGTTTTGCCTGGCCAAGCTTGCGCTTGATAAAAGAATCCATATCAACATTACCCAATGGACCGGGTCGGTACAAAGCAATCACGGCGCAGATATCTTCAATTTTGTCCGGTTTTATCCGCCGTAGCAGGTCACGCATACCCTGACTTTCCAATTGAAAGAGCCCGGTTGTATCGGCTTTTTGCAGCAGTTGATAGGTTTTTTTATCATCGAGCGGAATTGATTTTTTATCAAGTGGTTTTCCTTCAGCCTGGCATATTCTAAAAGTTTCTTCAATAACACCCAATGTTTTCAAGCCCAGAATGTCCATTTTTAATAAACCGACATCAGCCAGAGCATTCATATCATACTGAGTGCAAATTTCGCCGTCGACCGTGCGGTAGAGCGGGACAAATTCTAATAGCGGTTTTGGTGCAATTACAACGCCGGATGCGTGAATCGAAGCGTGCCGTGCCAATCCTTCTAGTCTTTCTGCAATTTCAATTAGTTCCTTATATTTATCCGAGCTTTCAATCAGTTCTCGTAATTCTTTTGTAGTCGTTAAAGCCCTTGCGATTTCGGTGTTGAATGGAATTAATTTAGCGATGCGGTCGACTTCACCATAAGGGATGTCAAGAACCCGCCCAACATCGCGCATTGCCGCCCGCGATGCCATGGTTCCGAATGTGATAATCTGAGCAACCGAATGCTGACCATATTTCTGACGAATATATTCAATAATCTCGCCACGACGGTTATCGGCAAAATCGATATCGATATCCGGGAGCGTGATGCGCTCAGGGTTCAGGAACCGTTCAAAGATAAGACCGTAGTGTATCGGGTCGATATCAGTGATATGCAGCGAATAGAGCACCAGACTTGATACCGCAGAGCCGCGTCCGGGACCGACCGGGATATTTTTGGAACGGGCAAAGTCAATAATATCCTTAACAATTAGAAAATAGCCGGCAAACCCCATACGACCGATAATTGTCAATTCGTATTTCAAACGCTCGTCAATCTCAGGTGTTATCTTATCATATCGGGTTTTAAGACCATCATGAGTAATCTTTGTTAAATATTCAAAAGCACTCATTCGCTTAAGCGGTTCTGAATCGTTGCTTCGGTCTGGTTCAGGTATCGGAAATTCCGGCAAATAGAATTTCTTACCATCGGCATCCAAGATCAGATGACATTTATTGGCGACCTCGATGGTATTGGTAATTGCTTCGGGTATATCAGCAAATAGCGTTGCCATTGCTTCCGGTGATTTAAAATAAATCTCGGTGCTTTCAAATTTTAACCGCTTTGTTTCGTTTACTTTTTTCCCGGTCTGAATGCAAACCAAAGCATCGTGAGCTTTGGCATCGACTGCTTCCAGATAATGACAGTCATTGGTTGCAACGACTTTTGCACCCATCTCGGATGCAAGCTGTATCAAGCCCGTTATAGACTTTTCATTCTCGGGCATGCCTAATCTTTGCAGCTCCAAATAGAAATTATCTTGTCCGAAAATATTCTGATAAGTTTCCAGCACTTCCCTTGCCTTTTCAATATCATCGCGCAACAAATAATAATTAATTTCACCCTTCAGACAGCCGGACATAGCGATTAGGCCAGTACTGTATTTGACTAAAAATTCTTTGTCGACTCTGGGCCGGTAATAAAAACCTTCGAGGTAAGCGGCAGAAACAAGTCTAATGAGATTTTGGTAACCAGTTGTATCTTTACATAAAAGCGTGAGATGGAAATTTGATTCGGTTATATTTTTGGGCAAAGCCCGTTCTTTCATTGAGCCGGGTGCGATATAGACTTCGGCACCGATAATCGGATTCACCCCTGCATCATAACATTCTTTGTAGAACTGAATTACCCCAAACATGCTGCCATGGTCAGTAATTGCGACTGCCGGCATTTTGAACTTTGCTGCTTGTCTGGCTAATTTTGAAACTCGCAGCGCACCGTCTAATAGACTATATTCGGTATGATTATGCAAATGGACAAACTGAGCCTGTTTCATATTATCTTTTATATTCGAATTCCAGATGCAGTTTTAGCGAATCCTGGTTTTCAAATTCACCGGCTAACGGCGGCAGATAATTGGTTACGGTTACCGCTCTTTCCGCGGTCCGGTCAAATAGCTCGTTGCCGGAACTTTTCTCAATCTTGACACTTGTTATCTGACCATTTTTATGGACAACAAAATAGATGGTAGCGGCGAACTTTTTGCTTGAACCTTCATAGGGATTAGTCCAGTTTGCTCCGATTTTCTTTAAAATCATCTCGACATAATATGAATATCTGCCGCCTTTGCTATAAACGCCTAATCCTTGTATTCCGATACCACCACCAGGGAAACCGTACATCTGTGCCTGTGTTGTAGATTGTGTCTGCCCGGTTCCGGTTTTAGTATTTTGTTGGGTCTTGCTCTTTGTTACAGAGGGTTTTTTGTTAAGAAACGACACTCCGTTTGGTGCAGTGCCATTACCGGTCGGACCACCAGGCGTGCCTGGTCCACCCGGTCCGAGTGAACCAGAGCCCATATTGAGACTTACAACTGAGACCTGAAAAACATCCGGATAAGCTTTTTCCTTCGGTCTTTTTTGTATGGTCGAAGTGATTATTACTGCAAAGATAATAAAGTGCCCGATAAATGAGAAAAGCAGTTCTTTTTTCATAATGTAAATAAATCAATAAATTATAATATTAATTATCTGAAAATGCTATTAAATATTTTAAAACTATTTTGTCTTTTTTACTTTTATTTTTGGTGCGGGCTGCGGATTTGCAACCAATCCCAGATTTTCAATGCCCGCTTCTCGAATTTTACTAATGACATCGATAACTAAACCATAATCAACTGATTCATCCGCGCTCAAATATACCTGATTGGTAGTTTTTTTGGACAATGTCGACATCAGCTCGGACGAGAAATTTTTAAGTTCAGTAAGTTTGTTTTCGATATATACTTTACCCTGTTTATCAACGGTAACTGTGACCCCCTCACCGTGCACTGGTGTTGCGACTGAACTTCGAGGAACCGCAACTGGAATTCCAGTACGGCTGACAACCGCGCTAACACCAGCAATCATGAAAATAATCATCAAGGTGATACAAACATCGGCTAACGATGTAATATTTATATCAGCAATGAATCGTTGACTTTGATTGGCGCTGTTGTTTTTTTGGTCGGTCATGATAATTTGGTTGTCTTATAAATTGCTCTTATGTGACTAATTATTGTCAAATTTCACCGCTGCTTTTCTAAAATCACTGATGATTTCCTGAGACCAACGGTCCATTTCAGCGGAGAATTTTCTCACCTGTCCTAGATAATAATTAAATGCAACTACCGCCGGAACCGCAACTAAGAGTCCTGCGGCAGTAACTACCAAAGCATCAGAAATACCCGGTGCGATAATTTGCAAAGTTACAACCGGCATATGCCGAATGCCGACAAATGCTTCGATAATGCCCCAGACGGTACCTAAAAGTCCAATAAACGGACTGACACTACCAGTTGTAGCTAAAAACGATAATGACTTTTCCAGATGCTCGACCTCTAATGATGCGGTTCGATTCAAAGCTTCATTGATATTTGGTAATAAAGCCATTATTGTTTCTGATTTTACACTGACTGGATTGGAACCAGACAAAGGTATAGTTGATGGATTATGTGAAGTAATTTTTTGCCATTCTTCATTACCCGCAACGACTAATTTTGATAAATGGCTGTTGGGGTACTCATTGGCGATTGCATAAAAATCGAGTACTGAAGTTCGAGATTTAAACATTTCGTATACGAACCGATTATTTTTCCGCGCTCGCCGAAATAACCTAAATTTGTTAAATATTATTGCCCAGCAAACCACAGAAAATGTTAATAGAATTAAAATGATAATTTTGGCAAAAACGCTTAATGCCCATATCATAGAAAAGAAACTGCTCGAGGTTGGTGGAACGAATGGTTCCATTAGGGGAGTGAATTATAACGCTCCCGAGCTAATTTGGCTTCGGGGGCATTAGGGTAATTATCAAAAACTCTTTTATAATATTCCTTCGCCTTTTTTACCTCATCCATTGATTCGTAGGCAAGACCCATTTTATAAAATGAGGATACAACCTTATTACCTTGTGGGTAGTTGATTGTAACCTTTTCGAATTCCAACACTGCATCCGGATACATCTTTTTCGAGTAATAGCATTCACCAATCCAGTACTGGGCGTTATCCGACAGTTCGGTATCCGGGAAATATTTAATGTAACGTTTGAATCCTTCGATTGCGACATCGTAATCGGCACGCGTATAATCTAGGTAAGCAGTATTGTAAAGCTGATCCGGGTCAGTTGGTACGGATGATTGAGTACTAGATGTATCAGTTTTATTAGTCGCGGTTCTCGGCGATTCAAATCGCTGGTACACCCGATTTAAGTTATCCTGATTATCATCCATCTTGGCGGAAAGTTGTCCAACATCCTGTCGTAAGTTTTCCATCTCAGTTAACACATCCGCGTTCATTTCGACCAGTAATTGACTCTGAGCGTTGGACAAGCTGTCAAGTCGATGCACAGCAAATTCAAGACTGTCAACTTTAGTACCACGACGAACCCATTGCCAGGTTGAAGTACAGCCAGGAAAGAAGAAAGCAGATAGTGATGCAAAAATTAATATTAAAAAGTTGTATTGTAGTAATTTTTTCATACTATCTGCTTTGTCCCAAATTTTACTTTATTTAACAATAAAATCGCAACGGCGATCCTGCCAGTACTCGTCTTCCTTTTGACTCATTAATCGTTCTTCACCGTAGCTGATTGTATTTAATCGCGCTTTATCAACACCAAGTTTAATAATATATGCCTGTGCTGCGTTTGCTCGTCGCCAACCTAACGCCATATTATATTCAGCCGTTCCGACTGGGTCGCAATTACCTTCGATTGTGATATATACACTTGGATTGTCTTTCAGTGCCTGAGCATTAGATTTGAGAATATCCGCGTCGCCGATTCTTATATCAGATTTGTCAAAGTCAAAGTATATTGAATTTAATTTCGCTTGCACTGCTGGGTTTGTTTGTGCAGTTGTTTCCTGAATGGTTGGAGTAGTTGGTTGTTCTGGTGGTGGAATAGGTTCTTCATGCTTAACAACTTTTTTCGGACAGCCAATAAAACTTGCCAGTAAAATCAAACTAAAAATTATACCGCTTATTTTGAGTGTATTTTTCATAAATGTCTCCTTTCTTTATATTTTTCCATAGCTTTATCTTAATCGGGTTTTTGTTTTCTGTCAATAATCAATTTTCGATTAAAATCATCCTTTAGTAAACCATAGGTCATCATATTGTGCCATATACCATTGCGCCAGACCGATTCAAAAAGTATTCCTTCTAATAAAAACTTATTCTTTTCTAATACGCGGAGCGATGCAGTATTACTGGCAAAGACTCTCGAATATACCCGATGTAGATTTGACTTGTTAAAACCAAAATCCAAGACTAATTTAACTGCCGCACTCGCAATACCTTTACTCCAGTATTTTTTACCAAGCCAGTATCCTAATTCGCAGTTTTTATTCTTCTTATCTATTTTGGATAATGACACTATGCCAATGACTTGTTTATTATCTTTTAGTTCAACTCCAAAAATGTATGCTGATTTTTCTCTGCGTGTTTTTTCGCTATATTTAATAAACTTGAGCGCATCTGCTTTGTGATACGGATAGGGGATTTGGATTGTGTATCGACTAATCGCTTTATCTTTTACATTCTTATAGACATTTTGCGCATCGCAAAACTTCAGCGGTCTTATTGCAATTTGAGGTATGGGCGATTTGAGCTTTGCGAATGTTATATCCATTATGCTATTGCTATTTTTACTCTATTTTAAATGCGATAAGAAACTATATCGGTCTTGAAATTCCTTAGGTCGATAATCGGGTAACAGCATCGGTGATTTGCGTTCTTTTGGGATGCCGGCTTTTTCTAACTCGCTGTGATATTTTTTAACGTGATTGATCGTTCCCGGTTTGACTTCAGTAGTCTTTGCCGCTAATTCAGCAGCATGTGTTCCAGCTCGGCGACCAAAAACTAAAATATCCAAAAGTGAATTACCCATCAATCGGTTTCGACCGTGCACGCCACCGGTTACCTCACCGGCGACATAAAGACCTGGGATATTTGTTTCAGCATATTCATTGCATAAAATTCCGCCGTTTTGATAATGTTGAGTTGGATAAGTTATTACCGGTTCTTTTGTCATATCAATACCAAATTTAATAAACTGCCGATGCATAGCCGGTAGTTGTTTTAAAATTGTTCCTGAACCAGATTTCATTTCGATTAACGGAGTATCAAGCCATACACCACCACTGGTTACTGACATTATCCCTTTTTTTCTGTCTTGGATTTCTCGAATTATCGCTGAAGAAACAACATCCCTGGTTTCAAGGTCGTAGATGAATCTTTCGCCATCGGCATTAACGAGTTGTGCACCAACACCCCGGACTTTTTCGGTAATCAACTGACCTAGTATTTGCTCGGGATATCCAACCCCGGTTGGATGATATTGAATAGTGTCCAGAAAAGTAAGTTTTGCACCACTTCGATATGCCAGCACTAAACCATCGGCAGTTGCACCGTAGTGATTGGAAGTTGGAAACCCTTGAATATGTAGTTGCCCTGCTCCACCGGTTGCAAGAATCGTTGTCTTTGCTTTAACTGTGAAAACCTCGCCATTTTCCATATTCACTAAAACTGCACCAACACATTTACCATCGCTATCTTTTAAAAGTTCTAAGGCACCGGTATATTCTAAATATTTAATCTTCTGGTCTAAGAACTCGTCTTTGAGACAACGCATAAGTTCTGCGCCGGTATAGTCGCGACAGGGATGCATCCTTTTTCGCGAAGTTCCGCCACCATGGATTGAAAGCATTGTCCCGTCTGGCGCCTTATCAAATATCACGCCTAATTCTTCCAGCCAGCGTATAACCTCTGGACCATCTGAAACCAATGCTCTAACTAATTCTGGTATGTTTTTAAAACCACCGCCTCCCACTACATCAAGATAATGAATCGCTGGCGAATCGTTTTCTTTGTCCGCCGCCTGGATTCCGCCTTGCGCCATTGTTGTATTTGCATCGGCAACACGTAGTTTTGTTACCAGAAAAACATTCGCTTTCGCTTGTTTTGCCACGATTGCCGCAGCAACCCCGGCCCCTCCGCCACCAATTATTAAAACATCGGTTTCATACTTCGGAGATGGTATTGTAAAATTATTCGGGTTAATATGCGAATACGCTTCAAATAGATTAGCAAACTCATGCGGTGTCTTATCCCCTTTATTGACGCCTACCGAAATTTGTCGCATCGTTCCTTTTTTATAATCGGGATGATATGCTTCTAATAATATGGTGCGGTCTGCTAGACTAAGCATCGGAAACTGCTGGGTCATTCGTGCTTGTCGGGTAGCTTCTACTTTTTTAATCGATTCTTGAAATTCTTTGGGATACATTATTTCTCCATATCTCGTTTAGTATATCGCTCTTTTAATTGGTCAACTGAACTTTTCATTAATTCTTCGATTTCGCTGGCAAACTGATTTTCTTTCATTTGATCGAGTCGTTTATCGACATGCTGAGCTTTCTTCATTACGTGGGCACCATAAATTCGTCGTGCAACCAGTGCTACGTTATATTGAACAATTTCCGCCGGACATCGGGTAGCACACAAACCGCACATAATACAGTCAAATGACAATTCTGCGATCTTTTTATAATCACCACGAATCGCCGCATTAACATAATCCATAACTTTAATATCTTGTGGACATACTTTTGTGCAACTACCGCAAGAGATACAGCGCATGATTTCCGGATATAAAGCACATAGTGTTTCGGTAGTCGGTTTTATCTGGCTGAGATTGTGGGTTGCTTTATTACCAGGATAGAATGGGATCTGGGCTAAAAACATCCCATCTTCAATCTTGGTTTGACAGGCCAAAGCCACTTTCAGTTTGTAAGAATCCTTGGTGCGATAAACTGTACTGCAAGCACCACAGAAACCACCACGACAACCGCAGCCGCGAATAAATAAAAATCCACTTGCTTCGATTGCTTGAAGAATCGTCAAAGTACTAGGTACTTTATATTCTTTACCCATTATATAAATCGTTGCTAATTTTGCCATATTACACTTTCCGATATTTTTTCATTCCCTCTTCATAGAGGTCATTACCATAACAATCATTGACGACTACGACCGGGAAATCTTCAACTGTAAGTTTCATTACTGCCTCGGGTCCTAAATCATCATACGCAACCGTTTCGCATTTCTTGATTCTTTTAGCAATTAATGCTGCAGCACCACCAACCGCAGCAAAATAAACACCAGTGTATTTCTTCAAAGCTTCGATGACATTTGGTGTTCGGTTGCCCTTGCCAATCATTCCTTTCATGCCGTAAGCAAGAAGTGCTGGGGTATAGGGGTCCATACGTTCAGATGTGGTTGGACCAGCTGGTCCGATTGGATAACCGGGTTTTGCCGGTGCGGGTCCGACATAGTAAATTATCTGTCCTTTTAAATCAACCGGTAATGGCTGGTTAGCTTTAAGAACATCAGTGAGACGTTTATGGGCTGCATCTCGTCCGGTATAAATAATTCCGGTAATTAAAACTGAATCACCGGCTTTTAAATCTTTTACTGCTGCTTCAGTCAAAGGTGTTGTAATCTTTTTCATGTTCTTTCTCCTTATAAGACAGCTGTTTTATGTCTTGCTGCATGGCAATTAATATTCACCGCAGTTGGCATACTTGCAATATGACATGGATAAGCTTCGATAAATACCGCAAGCGCCGTCACTCGACCACCAAATCCTTGTGGTCCGATGCCGGTCTTGTTTATCTCTTCTAAAAGTTCTTTTTCCTTCTCTTGATAGAACGGATCAGGATGTACTGTGCCAATATCTCTTAACAATGCTTTTTTAGCTAAATATGCGACTTTTTCGAAGTTGCCACCGATACCCACACCAACAATAATTGGTGGGCAGGGATTAGCTTTCGAACGCATAACACGGTCAACGACAAACTTCTTGATTCCTTCCCATCCCGCAGCGGGTGTCAGCATTTTAATTTCTGACATATTCTCACTACCACCGCCCTTGGGTGCGACCGTGATTTTTAGCGAATCGCCAGGTACAATTTCAGTATGAATAAATGCCGGAGTATTATCACCGGTATTTTTGCGACGCAGCGGGTCGGAAACGATTGATTTTCGCAAGTATCCATCTTTATATCCTTTTGCCACACCAGCGTTAATCGCATCAAATAACTCTCCACCCACAACTTTAACACCTGAACCAACTTGTAAAAATACCACTGCTACTCCGGTATCCTGACAAGCAGGAATCATTTCGTTCCGCGATATTTCAGCATTTTCGATAAGTTGTTTCAGTATATCTTTACCGGTTGGTGATTCTTCCACTTTCAATCCGTTTTGAAAAGCGTTAATAATATCATCACCAATCAGACAGTTTGAGTCAATACATAACTTTGCAACTGTATTTACTATGTCCTGATATTTAACTTCTTTCAAGTGCTACTCCTTCCTACTCTTTTGCCATTTTTAATACCCATATTTCAGGTGTTTTTGGCAAGGTATTTTTATTTATTTCAATTTCTGAGCTGTCAATCTTTTTAACATTTTTCTTGTCTTTTAAAAATTCATCAACTTTGGCAATTGGAAAATCCAAGACTTGAGTCTTATAATGCATCGGAATTAAAATTTTCGGATTAAGACTTTTAAACACTTCAGTCGCAACTTTGGCATCGATTGTAAAAAATCCGCCAACCGGAGAAAAAAGAACATCGATTTCTCCGAGTTGTGCGATTTCTTCTTGGTTTAGCGAGTGCCCTAAATCACCGAGATGAGCTATTCGTAAACCATCGGTATCAACAACAAAGATGATATTTTGACCGCGTGCTTTGCCTCGCTGTGAATCATGGTAAGCAGCGATACCGGTTATCTTTATATCTTTAAGTGTCCAAATACCCGTATCTTTAATTACTTCAGGTTTACCCAGCACTTCAGTTATTCCGTTATGATCATCGTGCTGGTGGCTGACCAATACAATATCAGCTTCTTCTTTTATTGGTTTATAACCAAGCGAACCGCTAAAAGATTGTGATTTATACGGGTCAAAGATAATCTTGGTATTATTAGTTGTTGTTATTAAAAACGATGAATGTGCTAAAAATTTGATTTTCATATGAGTTTAAGACTAACAATTCATTATAATTGTAGATTCATAAAAGTCAAGATTGATTTCCCTTAAAATACTGCCCTGAATATAATCCAACTTATAATCCATATTAGAATTCAGTTACGAAGTCCTAATTTATATCTTGCCAGATGCTAATTAAGTATCCGAATTGAAAATCAGAATGAAAGTCTCTTTCAAAGACTTAAATTAAGTCTTTCACGAACGTTTCCAGTATGATGTTCTGAATGATGTACTATGTGGAGGGGTGTAGTGGTTCACGATTTCGGTAACAGATTAGCAATAAAGGAAAGCTTGTCAAGTGGAGTAATATATTTCAACCCGCCGTGCCTTCGCTCATAATTATAACGATACATGTAGCCATTAAGCTCAGCCGTAAAGTCTTCTTTGGTAAGCGTAGCGGTTTGGACACGGATACACTCATCCGCCAATATCTTCCAAAACCGCTCAATCTTACCGTTCGATTGT
>CAIPLT010000024.1 GCA_903865935.1 Caldifarciminota bacterium | reverse complement strand
CATGATGAATGGGGAAAATTCAAGCCTATAGCCGGCTATTATCTGATTAATTTCCGTGGGCAGTTTGGTAAAATGAAATATGAAGATCAAGAACAAGAGGTCTCTAAACTCGGGTCAAAGTATAAAAGTTGCCAGGAGGCAGTTTTTACAGAGGCCATTTTGACCATCAGCCTAATCAATAAAGAAAAAATTGCCGAAAAGTGGAGCCACAGAGGCGGTCTAATCGGTGATGGCGAGCAAGTCATTGTTGGTTTTGACGGAGATGCAGGAATTGGAATCCATTCGGTCAATATTTCCAATGCTGAACCTGATATGCGGATAGTTGTTGAACACGAATGGGATTTTTAACCTAAACTATTATCCCTGCCTGGATTTGATATCTGGGCGGGGATTTTTTATTAGGATACTAATTTACTAATAAATTACTAATCTACTAATAGGTTACTTTAAATTGGGCGGCTAAGGGCGCTCAATTAATTCAATTAATTGAGTTTAAATCTCGCCCTTAGCCGCCTTTTTATTTCAGGAAAAATTCGTATATTTGGGTAGATATAATTAATTTGGTTGGTAATTTGGGACTTTTGACCTTTTACAGTTGATAGTTTTTTTCATCTTAATAAAGCCTGATGACCATTGATATACTGAATCCGGACTTTTTAGACGATTGGTTTTGTTACGAATTAAATTGCCCAAAGATTCTGCTGCGCCTGTTGTTCTCGGAATAGTTAAATCGGGATATTTTAAATATGTTCTGTACTGATTAATTTCCCTGAGGAATTCCCTGGCAATCATCCTAATCGATTCGGGACACTTCGGGTCGCCTATTGAAAAATTAAGCTGATGAATTAAGTTGTTAGTTTCTTCAGGATCTGGTGTCTCCAGTAATCGCCGAATAACCCGATAAATTGATTCCCGCAGCTTAACCCCGGGAATTGCCCTTTTTCTTTTACCACGCCTTTTCTGTAACGCCGCAATAAGATGAAATTGGCATAGTTGATGGGGCCAGCGGAAGTAATTTGCAATCCTGGCAGAAGAACGAAAATTATCGGTAGTTATTGCAATTATTGACTTCCTAACAATGAATGGGATACTCTCAATTGCCCCTTTCCAGCTTTCAAAGCTTTCTCCTCCCATAAGCATTACTGGATTTAATACGTAGGCAGTATTACGCCTTACGGGTTTTAAAAGAAAAAGAAATAATGTCCAATACGTACTACCAAATCTATACCATAAAGCATCAGTTACCAGAATATATCGGCCTTTAAATTTAGGATAATTAATGGTTTTAGATGAAAATTCCCTTAGCGTTTTTTGAAACCTTTTATACACCGTAATTTTTGAAAGTCCGCGATAATAATGACAAGAATGCTTAACTGATTGATTCCTTAGCATTATCCTTTTAAGGAGCTGCTGATTATTCCTTTTCAATTTCCGGCCGCACTTATGGCGATTTATTCGCCAGGTGCGCAAGCAATTTGTACATTGCCTGCGACGCTTTCCGTAATGAATTATTTTTGCTTTGCAGCATGTGGATTTTATGTGTTGTGTGGTCATACACACAAATTTTTACATAAAATCCGGATTTTTTCCTTATTGTTAGCTTAATTTTAAAATATTTACCAACCAAATTAATTATAACATCCCGTATATTCGTAAAAGATTCGTAATTTCGTAGGCCTAATATATCTTGTCCATCAAAACCAAAATCACGCCCAAAAACGCCATGACAGTGGCAATTAGCCAGAAGCGCATGACGATTTTTGTCTCTGGCCAGCCCAGGGCTTCAAAATGATGATGAATGGGCGCTGAAAGAAAAACCTTTCTTTTAAAAATTTTCTTGGCACAGACCTGAATGATAACTGAT
>CAIPLT010000023.1 GCA_903865935.1 Caldifarciminota bacterium | reverse complement strand
TGCCTTCGCTCATAATTATAACGATACATGTAGCCATTAAGCTCAGCCGTAAAGTCTTCTTTGGTAAGCGTAGCGGTTTGGACACGGATACACTCATCCGCCAATATCTTCCAAAACCGCTCAATCTTACCGTTCGATTGTGGCCGATATGGCGGCGTATAAATATGCCGTATCCTCAATATCTGTAACATAACCTCAAAATAATGCCGCTTTCTTGCTCTTTGACTGGTATAGACCGTAAATTCCGCCCCATTATCACTCATCACCGTTTCCGGTATTATGCCGTGACCGCTAAACCATTTACAACCATTGCTGAATGCTTTAGTCACAGTGACCGCATCAATACGGTTAATCAACTCGGTATAACACAGACGCGTACAATCATCAATGATGCCTAATAAGTAATACTTTGTGTGACCGGCAAATAATGACTTAGGCAAACTATAAGTGTCGGCATGGAGCAATTCCCCGGGATAGCGGCGCTCATATCGTTTGATTATCTGCTTACGTTTTTTATTTAACGGATAGCGTTGCAGCGCCCGGTAGATTGTTGATACCGATGGATGAAACTTTATTTGATGGTTGCCGGCAATCAAATGATATATTTCATACCGGTTTGCCTGTAACCGCCGGTGAATCTTAACCAGTAATCGTTCCTGGTCTTTGGAGAGTATTTTCAGTTGACCGGGTTTAGGTCCGCGCTTTTGAGGTAACAAAGCATCTGTGTTTTTGCCTGATTTAATCCACTTTTCATAGTATTTTCTAATGTCTTTACGGTGCACTTTATAAGCATCGCTGAGTTGTTTAACAGATTTAAAGTTATTTGATCGTTTCTGTTTGATTAGCTCGTATTCCTGGACTACTAATAGCCATTTAGCAGTTAAAGCTTTTTTAACTGAAGGTAACATAATAATGCTCCTTTCCATAGTAACATTATACTAAAAAATGTTACCGAAATACTGAACACTTACAAGGGGACTATACCCATATGTTCATCGATATTTGAATTAAGAATATGAAATTTAGCAGGTTAGATAAAAATTTAACTGTAAAATTATGCTATTTATAGTTTACATTTTAACTAAAGTAATACAATCATTCGGGCAGGTCATTTTCTTCTGTGACTCAAAATCTAGGTTGTTCGGATAGTTACGACAATCTTTTCCTTGATTTATTTTACGTCATGATTAGAATCAAAAAGGTGAGAATCTGTTTCTATGTTGCTATTGTATTAAGTTTTTTAATTGGTTGTACACCGTCCCCGAAAAAACCGATATCGGCTAAAGCGCAAAACGAAGAATTGAAAGTCTGTGTGATTGATGTTGGTCATGGTGATGCGGTTTTAATTATTTTCCCCAATAATAAATATCTGCTTATCGACGGTGGAAATACAGGGAAAGGAAATGCCAGGATTATTCCCTTGTTAGATAGCCTTAAAGTAACTCATCTCGATTACGTTGTCGCTTCGCATTATGATGCTGACCACATTGGCGGATTAGATGAAGTTATAAATCATATTGGCCGCGACTCAATTATCAATTATTGCTATGACGGCGGCGGAATTCATAACTCGAGTCCTTTTACTCAATACATAACATCGATTGGTTCCAAGCGTAAAACGATTATTCCAGGCGAGAAAATCGTTCGCGATGATGTGACAATTACCTGCGTGTGCGTTGATGGAAAGCTCATTAATGGTGATGTTATAACAACCAAGAATATCAATGACAGCAGTGTTGGTTTGATTGTCAAATATAAGAACTTTAAACTTTTTACTGCTGGTGATTTAAGCGGAAAGAACACGGGTAACTTTAAAGATATCGAGAGTAAATTGGCTTCATTAGTCGGTGATATCGATGTTTACAAAGTTAGTCACCATGGCAGCAAATACAGCTCAAATCAGGTTTTTATCAGCACGATAAAACCAGAAGCATCTATTATATCGGTTGGTAAGAATACTTATGGACATCCAAACCAAGAGATAATTAACCGACTGCTTGATGTGAAAAGCAGAATTTACCAAACCGATTCAAGTAGTTATGGACATATTCCATCAGGAAAAGGAAAAATTATTAAGGGTAATGTGTGGATTAGAGTATACAACGATTTTTATATTGTAAATACTGATACTTTTAATCTTAAACTTATTTAGTTTAATCCGCTACGGTTTGGGATATTTTGCTTCGATGATACTTCTCATGCCACCGCGCATATTAAACTCGCCACGCACCGTAACCCATTTTGGTTTAACGGCTGATACAAAATCTCTTAAAATCCGATTGACCGCATTTTCGTAAAATATACCCATGTTCCTGTAGCCGAGCATATAATATTTTAATGCTTTCAATTCTGCACAAACTTTAGCTGGCTCATAGGTAATGGTAATTTTACCGAAGTCGGGTAAATTAGTTTTGGGGCAGATTGAAGTAAACTCAGGCATCTCAATCGTAATCGTATAATTTTTATTTTGATTGGGCCAGGTTTCAATCGAGGGTAATTTATCTTTAATCCCAGCCGCAGCATGCGTTGATGTATAACCTAACTTGGTTTTTTTGTTCTTCATAATCGTATCACATTATACCAATTTTATATTAAAAATCAAATATCAAAAATGTTTGTAGTTATTTAATTGTAAATATCTTTTGATATAAAAATCGGGATAGACCGCTAGGTGTAGTTATCCATAAAAACTGGCTTTGCTGATTCTGCCAATCATTATTTATATACATATCATAAATGTAATTATCGAACAGGCCATTTTGTGTGGTTAGATATTCATACTTACCTGATTGTTCATAGTATACAATAATACCGTCGGCATAACCGATGAATAAAACTCCAGGAGCATAAGCGAGTGCATTGATACGTGTATCCAGACTGAGTCCAGTAATCGTAACTCGCCGCCATGATGCTTGATTTATTGAATCGTGCTGAACTCCGACGGGAAAAGAAACGACTCCGCCAAAGCATGCAAAGTATAATTTATCATTACCGCGGACTATGTTAGACACTCCGAAATAAAAACTGCCATCCGGGCCGTTGACTATTGAAAACTTTTTAGTCTTTTTATCATAAGCTAATAGATTATTATCGGTCCCGATTAATAGTTCGCTACCATTTAAAAATAAAGTCCTTACATTATTTAAACGGTATCCACTGGGCAAGAAAATCTGGTCTAAAGTCAATGATTTCGGATTATAAAAATAGAGCGACTGGTTAGTGCTAATCCAATATGTATTGCTGTCCTGAACCAAATTGGTAATTTCTTCGGTCCGTATCAAATCAAATAGCTTTAAACTGTACAAGTTTGATTTGACCGGTGAGGGAATTCCTGCTTTAGTATTAAAATATGTCCATTCATCAGCCGCCGGATTATACCGTGTAAAACTTCGGGGATAATTGTTATTGACAAACCATAGTCCTTCCTGGGTCGGAATAATTTTACTGCTAATTGTTTTTAAGCCAAATTGGTAATGATTTAACATTCGGGTAGATGATAGATTATAGATAAAAATACCATAACCATTGGTTCCAACCCAGAGCCGGTTAAAATCCTTATAAAAACATGTAATCGAATAACGGTTGAATTCATAATCAATATATTGATATGGTGTTAAAAATGTATATGACCGGATTTGTGAATTACTTCTTACGCCATACCAGGTTATCGTCAAGGGGAGACTTTCAGCTTGAGAGAAATTAAGTAACCTTTTATCCATAAGCATAGTTTTAGGTTTCGATACATCAAAATAAAGATATTGGTCGGCAATACCGATAGAATTTGCTCGAAAAGGCAAATTGACATTGAAACGCATTTGGGTGTGCGGGTAAAATCCAGTTAATTGATTGCCGTCTTCAGATAATATCCAGAGTATTCCTAATTCCGGGTCATAACTGGACAATTTAATCGGGACTGAAATGCCGTCGGATGTTGTAATAGTACGGGTTAAATTTCCATAATACTTGTCCATCACAAAAATCCCGTTAGCTACTGTAATATATGCATCGAATGGACTGGTTGAGATTGAACGAATTTCCGACATTTGGGGAAAGTATAGCCAGTCAGAAGGCGTGTAGAAATAGCCAAAAATGTTAATTAACAAACATACTGCACTAACTATACTCATAATTTTATTCTACGAATTTATGAAATAATATCTTTTATCGCTTTTGGTAAAAACTTTATCAAGTCTGTTGCGACTAAAGAATATTCGGTCTTTGTTTTTACTGCGATATCAGCAGCATAACCATGCAGATAAACTCCGAGACAGGCGGCGTCTGCAGGTGATGCTCCCTGTGCAATAAATCCTGCAATCATTCCAGTTAATACATCGCCACTGCCGCCCTTGGCAAGTCCTGAATTGCCAGTGGAGTTAATATAAACATTACCCATAGGGTCACCAATTACCGTTGGAGCGCCCTTGAGCACAATTATTAATGATAATTTCTTTGTCAATTCCCGAACAATTTCAATTCTGTTATTATTTATGCTCTGAGTTGGTACGCCAAAAAGTCTTTCAAACTCTCCCGGATGTGGTGTTAGAACAATCTTTAACCTTCTTTGCTTTTGTATCTTTAATAAATCAGATACTGTTATATTATTTAGACCATCAGCATCAATTACCATTGGCAGATTTGTTGAACTTATAACTTTACGGATTAGCTTTTTTGTCTCTTGATTAGTAGTGACACCAGGACCAATTGCCATGATATTTGATTTACTCGCGATTTCTTTTATTTTATTATAACCTGAAATAGCAAGAGAGCCTTGTTCAGTTGCGGGTAATGGAACTTTTATTACTTCAGTTAGTTTTTTCTCAACCGCAGTATTGATATTTTCCGGGAAACAGAGTCTTACCAGACCAGCGCCCGAATGTAATGCACCAAGACTAGCTAAACATGCTGCACCTGAATATCCTTCACCGCCCGCAACAACTGCAACCGAACCGAAAGTACCTTTGTACCCGTCGGGTTTTCTTTTTGGTAGACTGTTATGAATATATTCTTTGTCAAGTAAAAAAGTATTGGTTTTAGCTAACTTATCATATGACACACCAAGATTCGCAATTTTTACCCCACCACAAAATTCTTTTCCAGGATAGAGCAAGTGTCCGGTTTTTAATAAGCCCATCGTAATCGTCAAATCCGCTTTAACTACTAAACCTTCTACGCAACCTGTGTCGCCATTAACCCCGGAAGGAATATCAATCGCAATTTTATAACCCGATAATATATTAATTATTCGAATTGCATTTTTATATATGCCCTGCGGCTTTCCTTTAAATCCTGTACCAAAAATTGCATCAACGACGATATCTGGTTTAAATTTGCTAAGACCGCTTAACTTATTTTCGATGATTTTTATTCTGCTATCGGTTTCGGCAATACTTTTTATAATTTCGTAATTAGTTCTTGCCTCACCTTGATAAGGATGTTTTGTTAATATTAAAAGCAGAATTGATAAATTCTCATATATATTTAAAAGATGCCGGGCAACAACAATTCCATCACCACCATTATTGCCCGGACCGGCCACTATTAGTACTGTTGGGGTATTAATTTTATTATTGTTCGAATATTCTACAACATACCGAGCGATATCAGCACCGGCATTTTCCATTAAGAGAACAAGCGGTATCGCGAATTTCTTTGATGCTAATAAATCCAATTCTTTCATTTCTGAACTTGTAACAACGGTCTTCATCTTTGCTCCTGAATTAATGCAATAAGTTCTGAAACCAAATTCTCCTCTTGAGACTTTTTCACAATTTTCCCTTTTCTAAATAATATACCCGACCGTTTACCACAAGCAATACCATAATCAGCTGAACATGCTTCACCCGGACCATTAACCACACAACCCATAACTGCGACCTTTATGGGTAGCTTAATATTTTCAAGCTGTTTCTTAACTTGCCGAGCAATCTTTACTATATTTACATCGCAACGTCCGCAAGTCGGACAACTGATAAGTGTTGGTCCAGATTTTCTTTTACCCAAGCTTGACAGGATTTCTTTTGCTGCTTCAACTTCCAAAAGTGAAGGGCCGGTTAAAGATACCCGAATTGTATCACCAATACCTTTGTTTAAGAGTATTGCTATAGCAGCGGTGTTGCGGATTACCCCATCAAAAGGCAGACCGGCTTCAGTAACACCAATATGAAGTGGATACGGATATATTTCGGCAAGTCGCTGGTAAACTTCAACTGTTTCTATTGGATTGGCAGTTTTGGCGGAAAGTACAAGGTTTTGAAAGTCTTTCTTTTCGAAAATCTTCAGATTCTGTTTAATGCTTTCCAAAATCGCTTTTACATTGGGATTTTTATATTTGCTCAATATTGATTTAGAAATTGAGCCGGCATTGACACCAATCCGGATTGGAATATTTTTGTTCTTTGCTGCTTCGATTATTTCTCTCACTTTATAATCAGCACCGATATTTCCCGGATTGATTCGAATCTTATCTGCACCGGCTTTAATGCTTTCGATTGCCAACCGATGGTCAAAATGGATATCGGCGACTAATGGTATATTTATTTTTGTCTTAATAATCGGAATATTTTTGACAACTGATTGATTCGGAACCGCGACCCGGATAATTTCACAACCCGCTTTTTCTAATCCGTTAATTTCTCGGATGACCGCTTTAATATTTTCGGTCTTGCATTTTGTCATTGACTGAATACGAACCGGCGCACCACCTCCGATTTGTACCGCCCCGACAAAAACTAGCATTGTTTTCATTTGTATTCAGTATTATTTATCAGTGACTCTTTTTATGTTAGCACCTAATTTTTGCAGTTTTTCTTCAATATGCTCATAGCCGCGGTCTAAATGATAGATTCGAGAAACACTCGTCTCGCCTTGAGCAGCAAGACCAGCGATTACTAAAGCAACTGATGCCCGCAGGTCAGATGCCATTACGTGTGCTCCGGATAAAATTTTGATACCATTAATAACCGCAACATTGTCCTCGATTTTAATTTGCGCTCCCATCCGGTTCAATTCTAATGCATGTGAAAATCGGGACTTGAAAACATTTTCGGTTATTAAACTTGTGCCATCCGCGATGGACAGAACGGACATAAACTGTGCTTGCAGGTCAGTCGGAAATCCAGGATAGGGGGCGGTTATAATTGATGTCGGTCTGAGGTTGGATGCAGCATTAATTACAAGCTTGTTCTTGGATTCAGCAATCTCACAACCGATACTGCGCAGTATCAGATTCACAACCCCCAAATGTTCAGGAGAGCAATTATCAATTTCTATTTTCCCATGTGTAATGGCAGCGGCGCAGGCAAATGAACCAGCTTCGATACGGTCAGAAATCGGCGTCCATTCACCGCCTTTCAGTTTTTTGACGCCGGTTATTTTTATGTTCGAACTCCCGGCACTCTCAATCTTTGCTCCAATAGAATTTAAGAAATTTGCCAAGTCAACAATCTCTGGTTCTAATGCGGCACCGATAATGGTTGTTGTGCCTTGTGCCAATGATGCTGCCATCATAACATTTACAGTTGCACCGACACTCGGACCAGATGTACCTTCCAGTAAAATATTCGTACCCCTTAGTGACTTTGTCTTAGCATCAATATAACCATGTTCAACTTGTATCTCAGCCCCAAGATTCTCCATACCTTTTATATGCAGGTCAATCGGTCGGGGACCAATTGCGCATCCACCAGGAAAATAGACTTTTGCTTTATGAAAGCGTGCTAATAAAGGTCCGAGCACATAATAGGAAGCGCGCATTTTGCTGACAATTTCATATGGTGCTTCCAAAGACAATTTATTTCCGGCACAGATTGTAACCTTATTTTTATCGGATTTAACATCGGCACCCAATGAAGATAACAGACCAATCATGGTTTTGACGTCTTGAAGCTGAGGGATATCATTGATTGTGCAAGGTTCTTCGGTCAATAAACATGCGGCAAGAATCGGCAGGGTAGCATTTTTGGAGCAGGAAATTTTCACTTTCCCCTTAAGACTTGCTCCGCCTTTTATGATAAATTTATCCATATTTATACAAAATTAAACGGAGAGGAAGGGATTTGAACCCTTGGTGTCGCTTTCACGACACACACGATTTCCAATCGTGCTCCTTAGGCCGCTCGGACACCTCTCCATAAAACTGTCTTTAAAGCATCGAGTGCAACATATAGGTATTGATGCCATTCTATACAGGTTCAGCCGCGCTGTCAAGAACTCGCCGTTTTTCTAAAATAATCTCAGAGAATTCCAATTCCTGTATTACCCTTATTTCGCCCAATCGAATCAGTTCCAGTATTGCGATGAACATGATAATTATCTCGATAAGATTTCGCGCTGGTTCGACAATCTCGAAAAACCTGACTTTTGATTTACGGAAAAAAATCTCGCGTAACTCATTCAGTTTATCTTCCAGCTTAATTTCCGGCACGGATATCTCCAGTGTCGCTTTGGGTAAATTCTTTTCAAGTATTTTCTGAAAAGCAGAAACGAGCACAAAAATATTACCGGCGGCTTCGGGCAACTCCTCGACAATTTGCCCGCGTCTCGGAAAGAACTGGAGACGTTTTAATTCCAGATCGCTCAAAATCCCGGCAACGCTCGCGTATTTTTTAAACTCAGCAACGATATCTTCAAGGCTTACGGTTTCGGGCACTTGTTCTGCATCCGCGGTTGAGGGTAATAATCGCCAGATTTTAAACCTGATTAAGACCACTGCCATCAATAAAAAGTCCGCACTGATTTCGATATTAAAACTCTGCACTTGTTTAATATAATTCAGATAATCATCGGTAATGCGTGCCAGCGGCACATCAAAAATGTCTATTTCGTTCTTTCTTGCCAAGTATAATAACAGTTCAATCGGACCTGAGAAAATTTCGGTTTTAACCTGATAGTCTGCGGGCATAATTTAGATCTCAATAATCTCGTAAGCTTTTTTGCCCAATCCCAATTTTTCCGAATAATCCATTAACAACTCGGGATTGAGTTCAGGATATAATTTATTAATATTGGTTTTGGTCTTACCCCAGGTTGCCATTTCACAAGCGACCGGGTCGGATGATGCAAAAACACCGATATCATCCATAATAGGTTTTTCCGTGACATTCATACAGTCACAATTCGGGGTAATCTTGAGAGCAAAGTTGAAATGCAGGCACAAGCGGTCTTTTAAAATCGCCCCGGCGTATTCTGCCATCTTTTGCTGGGTTGATGTCGAACCTTGATTCCAATTGATGCTGATCGCTCCCTGCGGACACGCTTCAATACAACTGGCACAGCCAATACATGATTTGCCGATGACCGAACCTTTTTCCGTGATTATAATCGCATCCGTCGGACAGACGCTCAAACAGGTTTTGCATTTTTTGCATTTGTTCTGTTTTACCCATGGTTTGGTATGCGAGTGCATTTCGAGCTTACCGCCTTTTGCCGCAAGTCCCATCGCAATATTTTTTATCACGCCACCAAACCCGACCACAAAATGTCCTTTATAATGGGCAAGATTGATAATCCCGTCAAAATTAGCTAACCCCTTGGCAATTTTTGCTTCTTTTACATTAGTAAAATTAGTTCTAACAACAGTGAATTGTTCGCCGCGCTCACCGTCTATGATTGCAATCGAAGCACCGATATTATTTTCACTAAACCCATGTTCTTGGGCTAATTTTATATGAGTGGTGCGATTTTGGCGGGCACCACGGTACAAAGTCGATGTTTCAATAATAGTCGGATTAGCATTATGCACCTTGACTAGAGCGACAACAATTTTTGTGTATTCGGGATTGAGATAATTATTATTACCCTGTTCGCCAAAGTGTACTTTAACACCTACATTCTTTTTACCTTTGAGAAACTCGAAAAATTTTGTATTAATGAATACTTTGCTGATTGTTTCCGAATTAATTTTATTGACAGGGATAAAATAAACAGTACTTTTTTCAGTCATTTTTTACAAAGAAAACACCCCATAGATTTTAGTGCCGCAGAACTTGCATTTGCCATTAACAATATTGTTTTCGGAAATCGTGTAACCCTGCCGTTTAATCAAAAGTTTATGGCAGTTAGGGCAATATGTGTTGTCAAATTCATGTCCCGCAACATTACCGATATAGACATAGTTAAGACCGACACGACGCGCAATTTGGACTGCATTTTCTAATGTACTGACCGGGGTTGGTGGCAAGTTTTGTAATTTATACTGGGGATAAAACCGGGTAAAATGCAGGGGGATATTTGTGCCTAAACTGTCTTTAATCCAGTAACACATCGCTTTAATCATACTGGAATCGTCATTAAGAGTCGGGACAACCAGATTGACAATCTCAAAATGAACTCCTGAGTTTTTAACAATCTTACAGGCATCAAGTACGGGTTGTAAATGCGTTCCGCAGACATCCTGATAAAAATCTTCGTTAAACCCTTTCAGATCAATTTTAATCGCATCAACGACTTTGCATAATTCCTTTAATGGTTCGGGATTGATATAACCACCGCTGACAACTGCGGTCTTGATTCCTACCTGCCTTGCCAACACTGCAATATCGTACATGTATTCATAAAACACGGTCGGCTCAGAATAAGTGAAGCAGATGATTTTTAAATTCTGATCCTGTGCTTCCTTTACGATATCCTGAGGAGTTTTGTAATAGTTGTCGAGTTCTTCGACTGACTTCTGTGATATTTGCCAGTTCTGGCAGTACTTGCATCTTTGGTTACATCCGGCAGTGGCAATGGTCAGCCGCATTTCGCCGGGCAGAAAATGATAGAATGGTGCTTTTTCAATCGGTTCAATTCCGATGCTGCAGGGCTGATTATAAACTATCGAATACAATGTACCGTTTTGATTCTCTCGATTTCGGCAAAAACCGCGCTTGCCTGGTTCGATTACACAATGTCTGGGGCATAATTCGCACAATACCCGTTTGTTATCGAGTTTTGTATAAAACATCGCTTCTTTTTTGGTGATGTTTTTCGGGTTATCTGCTTTGATTAAAACCGTACCGATTACCGAACCAAGTATCAGTACTAATAATGCAAAGTAAATTAGTTTTGTTCTCATTGCAATAAACTTGCGACAAGAAATCCGATTAAAAACGATATAGTAAAACCGGTGCCAATACAGCAGGCAGTGCCAAGTTTGATTTTATTGGGTGCGTGGTTTACTGAACGCAAAGAGAAAAAGACACTGCTAGCTTGGTTAGTTTTGATTACCACCTGTTTGGTTCCAGCACCGACCTTGGTCAAATCGGATAAGGCAGAATATTTGTCACCTAATCCGCCATTTGATAATCTCCAGTATTTGTCTTCAATCGTGTCGGATGAAAAAAGACTCACTGTATATTCACCCGGTTTGAGCATGTAGTTTCTTATTGGTGTGTTTCCGATTGAATCGCCATCTAAATAAACCTTTAATCCTAATGGGTCAGAATTGACATTCAGAAATCCACTGTTGGTGATTTCTATACCAAACCCCACAGTTGTAAATATCAATAGAAAAATCATTATTGGTAGAATTATTTTCATAAATTATTTGTTATACACAAACACCCGGACAATCATCGCGGCACCAGGGAGCAATCGGAATTGCGAGTTGCACGGTATCGCGGATAATCGGGGTCAGGTTGAAATAATCACCGGAATAATATTCGCGAATAAAATCAGCATCCTCAATTCGTCCGCCAGCAATGACTTTTGGTTTCGCACCGCTGACATATTCCTGATAGATTTTCTCGGTGAAATCCTTTTCATAATCTTCCAGGCAGCTGACACAATTGAGTTTCACCCGAAACTTTACCGTTCCGGTAGCGGTTATCATATCGTCAGTTTTGAATATTTCCAAATCTATCACAACCAGTCCGACTATATTCAGGTTTTTTATCTCAAGACTTTCCGCAGTAACTTCCTGACGAAATTTCTGACCGCCTTCTTCTAAATTTACGCGGTTGATAATTAATGGATTTTTCATGGTTTTTACGATCAAGATTATCTATTTATTTGTATCTATTATCCTTCTGATTATCTCGTCGGCTTTGATACCGTCGGCTTCGGCATTAAAATTAGTTACGATGCGGTGGCGCAGAACGGTCTGGCTTACTGCTTTCACGTCATCGCGGGTCGGCGTGTAGCGTCCGTCCAAAACCGCACGTGCTTTAGCACCCAAAATCAGATATTGTGAAGCACGCGGTCCAGCACCCCAGCTTACCCAATCCGACACAAACTTTAATTCATTGTTATTAGGTCGGGTGGAACTGGTAAGTTTCACCGCATATTTTATCACATCATCGGCAACCGGTACCCGCCGTAGTAATCTCTGAAGCTCGATAATATCATTGCTTGTGAGTACTTTGTCCAATTTTGGCGTGTAAGCCGAAGTTGTGGTTTTAACAATTTCCATTTCCTGCTCAGCGGTCGGATAATCAATATAAATGCTGAACATAAATCGGTCCAACTGCGCTTCGGGCAGGGGATAGGTGCCTTCCTGTTCAATCGGGTTCTGGGTTGCCAGAACAAAGAACGGCTCGGGCAGGATATGCGTTACTCCGGAAACAGTCACTTTATGCTCCTGCATCGCCTGCAGTAAAGCGGACTGGGTTTTGGGCGGGGTGCGGTTGATTTCATCGGCTAATACAATGTTGGAAAAAATCGGACCTTTAACAAATCGGAAATTACGCTTGCCGGCTGCGTCTTCCTCGATAATTTCCGTGCCGGTGATATCTGAAGGCATCAGGTCGGGCGTGAACTGGACACGGTTAAAGGATAAATCTAAGACATTGGCTAAGGTGTTTACAATTAAAGTTTTTGCCAGTCCCGGCACACCGATAATCAAGCCATGCCCGGAAGACAAAAGACAGATTAAAATCTCTTCAATAACTTTTTTCTGACCGACGATTACTTTTTCGATTTCGGATTCAATCTTTGCACGCGCCTGGCTTAAAATTTCGACCGCTTTAACATCACCGGTAATTTTGCTGTCCGCTTTTTGGTCTTGGATATTCATTATAAAATCTCCTGTTCTAATTAATTTAACTTTTATTTTACTTGATGATAAGATTGATGTCAACCCCGCACCTTTGGAGTTTAATTATGTGATGTGAAAATTTATTGCAGGTTGACCTTTACCCGAAGATAAAAGTTGTATCTAAAAATATAAATGTCACGATATTCGCCAATGTTTTGAGGAAAACTAATGATAATATGTCTAAGGGGACGACCTTTAAGGGTAACATAAAAGTCTATTTATAAGTCAACTTTTATTTAAGCGAAAATTTACTCTAACTTATTGTTTTGACAATATTTATTGCTAATTTCGGTTAAGGTAGGGGTATAGTGGGGGGTATCGGGTTTGAGATATAGAAGAACTTAGATTAGAAGAGTAAATATGAGTTAAAATACGACATTTAACACGGTTGATGATTAGTGATAAAATTCGACATCGATGCTGATTTAAAATTCTACGATAAAACATAATGTTAAAACGAAATGTATTACGGATATCAGCGGTAGATTTATTATGGTCTTGAATGGTAGATAGAAAAGGATATTTAGTAAGGGGTGTAAAAGGTGATTAAGGAGATAAAATTAAAATTGATTTTTCTCTGAGTTCTCTATAGTTAAATTCACTAAAAGGTGCGGGGTTGACTTGACAACCCGATTTTTTTGGTTATCCTATTTATTAATATTTTTAAACAGGAGAGTGATAATTATGAAATGGATTAACCTTTTATTTGTTTCAGGAATATTTTTGTTTATTATCAGCTGCGGCGGTCAAAAGCCGTTAACTCCAACCGTCACCGGACCATCGGTAACAATCCCGAATGTAGCAGATGCATTCTCAACTGTAACCACTGACCCGAACGGTGACAATATACGTTATCGTTTTGACTGGGGAAATGGTACGATGTCGGATTGGAGCGACGCTTTGGCGAGCGGCAGTGCTTACACGATGACTTTTACCTATACTAATAGAGGACAATATTATGTTAAAGCTCAGGCAAAAGACCAGACCGGCAAAACATCGGACTGGTCAGAATTTCATAAGGTTATCTGCGGATTGGGAATGGTTATGTGGACAATGCCGGTTGATGATGATTTTGACTGCGAGTGCAATTCCACACCAGCGATTGATGACCAAGGTAATATTTATGTCGGTTGTATTGAGGGTCACGTTCATTCATATACTGCCAATGGCTCGCAGCGCTGGCGTTTTACCGCATCGTATGAAGTCATTTCATCACCCGTAATCGCATCCGATGGCACAATTTATGCCTGTGACCGTGATGGTAATGTCTATGCACTAAATTCCAGTAATGGTACTCAAATATGGAGTGTCAACACTGGCGCATCCGATATAATCGCGACCCCGGCAATTGGCCGACAAGACGAAATTTATATCAATACCGCAGACGGTCTGTATGCAATTAACAACAGCGGACAAATTATGTGGAATATACCGGATATTGATGGTGCTTCATCGGTCGCAATTGATGCGTCGAACAATTTGTATGTCGGGTCGAGTGACGGTTATCTTTATTCATTAGATACCGCCGGCAACACCCGCTGGCGTTATACTGTTGGCAGTGAAATAGTCTCATCGCCGGCAATCACATCAGATGGTAAGGTATGTTTTGGCGTAGATGACGGTTATTTTTATATTCTGAATTCTGACAGTACATTATTCCGACACACACAAATCGGCACTTCAATTACCGCTTCGCCAGTTATCGGCAGTGACAGCACGATTTATATTACAACCGACGACGGACAGCTGACAAAATTCAGCATCAGTGGCGCTGAATTATGGTCTTTTAATACAGACGGCGCATTTTTATCAAGCCCGGCAATAAGCCGATATACAAATGTGACCGAAGATATAATATATTTCAAGGCATCATGGGGAAAGAAAAAGCTTCAGGCCGATGAAGATTCATTATACATGATTAGAGCCGACGGTATTGAATATGCCGCAGGTGCAATCGTACAAAACAGCCCGGATGTAATCACCTCGTCACCAATGGTCGGTTCGGACGGCACGATTTACATCGGCGGTGGTATTGATGGTGATACGGACGAAGGTGGTTTATTTGCTTTAGCCGGTCGGGGAACACTTGCTGGTTCCCGCTGGCCATTGTTCAGGCAGAATCAAAAGAACACGGGACGGAGTCAATAATATTCTAAATGAAAGAAAGTAAATTAAACCTAAATAATTTAAAACCGGTAGTTGCGATGCCGGATTTCCCGGCAATCGAGCGGAAGATTTTGGAGTTCTGGGTGGAAAAGGATTCGTTTAATAAATTAAGGACAAAGAATAAAGGGAATCAAAAGTTTTCATTTTTAGATGGTCCGATTACCGCCAATAACCCGATGGGCGTGCATCACGCCTGGGGCAGAACTTATAAAGATTTATTCCAACGATATAAAGCGATGCTCGGTTATGACCAGCGTTATCAGAACGGGTTTGACTGCCAGGGTTTGTGGGTCGAGGTCGAGGTGGAAAAGGAACTCGGCTTTAACTCAAAAAAAGATATTGAAAAATACGGTATTGATAAATTTGTCGAGAAATGCAAAGAGCGGGTAAATAAATATTCCCAGATTCAGACCAAACAGTCAATCCGGCTCGGACAGTGGATGGATTGGGATAATTCCTATTACACAATGTCGGACGAAAACAATTATACAATCTGGTATTTCCTGAAAAAATGTTATGAACATGACTGGATTTACAAAGGACACGATGTAATGCCATGGTGCCCGCGATGCGGCACCGCTTTATCCGAACACGAGATTGTTACGGAAGGTTATAAAGAGTTGACCCACCCGGCAATCTATCTTAAGTTCCCGATTAAGAACCGCGAACATGAATATCTATTGGTCTGGACAACCACACCGTGGACTCTTTCGTCCAATGTTGCCTGTGCCGTGCATCCGGAATTATTCTATAACAAAGTGCGTTCAAACGGCGATATCTATTACCTGATAAAATCGCGGACAGAGATTTTACATGGCAAATACGAAATACTGAGTGAATTTGAAGGCAAGGAATTATTAGGAGTTGAATATTCAGGACCGTATGACGAACTGCCGGCACAAAAAGGCGTTGTGCATAAAGTTATACCATGGGAAGAAGTGACCGGTACAGACGGAACGGGTATTGTGCATATTGCACCGGGCTGTGGTAAGGAAGACTTTATGCTGGGCAAAGAGTTTAATCTGCCGGCAATCGCACCATTGACCGAAGACGGAAATTTCATCGAGGGGTTTGGTTTTCTAACCGGGATTAATGTCCACGACAGTGCCAAACCCGTGTTTGAAGATTTAACCAAGAAAGGGATGGTTTATAAGATTGAAAATTACACGCACCGCTATCCAGTCTGCTGGCGTTGTGATTCGGAAGTTATTTTCCGATTGGTTGATGAATGGTTTATCAAGATGGACGAACTACGTTTTCAGATAATGGAAGTCGCGAAACAGGTCAACTGGATTCCGGAATTCGGTTTACAGCGCGAACTCGACTGGTTGGAAAATATGCAGGACTGGTGCATATCGAAAAAACGTTACTGGGGCTTGGCATTACCAATCTATAATTGTTCGTGCGGCAAGTTTGATGTGATTGGCGGTAAAGAAGAATTGAAATCACGGGCTGCCTCAGGCTGGGATAAGTTTGATGGACACACGCCGCACCGTCCGTGGATTGATGATGTGAAGATTAAGTGCTCAGCATGCGGCAAAGAAGTATCAAGGATTTTAGATGTCGGTAATCCCTGGCTTGATGCAGGTATTGTGCCATACTCAACGATGAATTATATCTCCAACCGTAAATACTGGGAAGAATGGTTTCCGGCTGACTTTATTACCGAGTGTTTTCCGGGTCAGTTCCGCAACTGGTTCTATGCGATATTGACGATGAGCACGGTCTTGGAAAACCGCATCCCGTTCAAAACTCTTTTAGGATACGCTTTGATGAAAGATGAGCACGGTGAAGATATGCACAAGTCGAGCGGTAATGTCATTTGGTTTGAGGAAGCAGCGGAAAAGATGGGTGCGGATATTATGCGATGGATATTTACCAGTCATAACCCGCAGGAGAACCTTAATTTCGGTTATGCTGCGGGTCACGAAACCAAAAGAAAGATGTTGACTTTATGGAATGTATACAGCTTTTTTGTAACTTATGCTAAAATCGACCTGCCCCAGATTAAGCCGTCATCGCCTGATGCGCTCAAAGGACTTGCTTTAACCCGCCTTGATGCGTGGATTCTTTCCAAGCTGCAGGAACTGACACAATCAATCCGTGAACGATGGGATGCCTATGACCCGGCACCGACTGTTAAACATATAAGTGATTTTATCGAAGATTTATCGGGCTGGTATGTGCGAAGAAACCGGCGGCGATTCTGGAAACCCGGAGCAGACGAAGATAAACTTGCGGCATATCAGACTTTGTATGAGTGTTTAGTAACTTTAACTAAACTGATCGCTCCGATTATGCCATTTTTCGCCGAAGAGTTATATCAAAATCTGGTTGTAGCAATTGACCCGAATGCGGCAGAGAGTGTCCATTTGACCAGTTTTCCTGAAGCACAAGCAAATCTGCGAAATCAAACCCTAGAAGCCGAAACCGAATTAGTCCGTGAATTAATTTCGCTTGGGCTTGCTGCCCGCAAATCAGCGGAAATAAAAGTCAGACAGCCATTGGCAAACAGCGTAGTGCTGGGATTGTCCGAAGAACAGCAAAAGATTGTGGAAAAATACAATTCAATCTTCTCAGAAGAGCTCAATATCAGAAACATCACTTTTGCGGAAAAAAACAAAGTATTGGGAGATAATTTTGTCAAGAGCAAAGACGAGGCCGGCACTGACCAGTACCAATTTTTCATTGATACTTCTTTAACCAAAGAGCTGGAAAACGAAGGACTGGCTCGGGAATTAGTCCATAAAATTCAGAATCTGAGAAAGACTGCCGGATTTGATGTAGTTGACCGGATTGAGTTTTATTGTGAAGCGTCAGATAAATTATCCGAGGCGATAAATAGCTATAATACCTATATTACTCAGGAAGTATTAGCAGTAAAGATGGATAAGTTGTCTTCGGCAAAAGAAGTTGATATTAAAAAAGCGATGACAATCAATGGTGAGCCGGTTACAATAAGTTTGAAACGTATTAAACATCAGGGATAGAGGATGTAGGCAATGATAAAAAACCGAAAAGAACTGATCGAATTTGAAAAAAGATTAATCAAAGCTAAACAGCGAATTTTAAAACAGCGCAATTTCACGAATGGGATATTATTGAATCCGCAGGGTGAATCCGCGAGTGAAACATCGGCTTATCGCACTCATGTAGCGGATATCGGAACCGACACTTACCAGCGGGAAATGAGTTCACAAATGTCAACCTTTGAGTCTAAAATTCTGATGGAGATTGACGAGGCATTAGCGAGAATCAGGAAAAATCGCTATGGCGACTGTGAAATATGCACAAAAGCGATTTCCAAAGCACGGCTGAAGGCATTACCCTATACCCGCTATTGTGTTAAATGCCAAAAAGATAAACCGCAGACAAGAGCATAAAAGACCGCTATTCTTCTATCATCTATTTATTGACCTTTACAATATGAATTTAGTAATCGAAATTGAGTATGACGGAACAAATTACGCGGGATGGCAATTTCAGCCACGCCATAGAACAATTCAAGGTGAAATAGAGAAAGCATTAAGCCAGCTTTATCAAATGCGGATAAAAATAGTCGGCGCTTCCCGCACGGATGCCGGTGTTTCGGCACAGGGGCAGATTGCTAATTTTCATGTGCCGACTCTTCGATTCAAAGATTTGACGGGTCTGGTAAAGAGTCTGAATGCTGTTTTGCCGGATGATATTTGTGTCAAACAGGCATTGGTCACAGATGATAATTTCCAAGCCCGCTATTCGGCTAAAGGTAAAACATATCAATACCATATTCTTTGCCATCACTCGCCTTTGCGACAGAGATTTGCCTGGGTGGTAAGGTATAAATTAAATCTATCAAGAATGCGGAAGGCAGCGAAATTGTTTTTGAGACAGAAAGATTACAGCGCATTTTGTAAAGTCAAGGATAAAGACGGAAAAATTATCATGAAATCAATCAACATTAGGAAAAACCGGGATGAGGTGTTTATCAGTATTGAGGCAGACCGGTTCTTATATAAGATGGTTCGTCGCATTATTGGCGCTTTGATTGATGTCGGGAGAGACCATCGGAATGAAGACGATATCAAGAACAGTTTGATTGGTTGTGAGAGTCGTAGTCTAGTATGCGCACCGGCAAGTGGTCTTGTGCTGGTAAAAGTTAAATATTAATCATGGAATCTTATCAAAAATATCTGATACCAGAAGTTTTAGCAAAACTGAAACAGATTGATTTAAAGGCAAAATTGGTGGTCGAAGGATTTCTTTCCGGTTTACACCGCAGTCCGTATAAGGGTTTTTCACAGGAGTTTGCCGAATATCGCGTATACATGCCGGGTGATGAACCGAAACGGATCGACTGGAAGGTATATGCCAAGACTGACCGTTACTTTATCCGCGAATATGAGGAAGAAACAAATCTCAAAGCATATATTTTACTGGATGCTTCTGGTTCGATGAAATATGCTTCGGGCAAGATTTCAAAATTAGAGTATGCGTCATATTTAGCTGCCAGTCTTGCATATCTTTTAATCAAACAGAGAGATAGCGTGGGACTTGTAACCTTTACCTCAAAATTAGACGATTATGTGCCGCCCCGGAGTTCGCCCGCGCATTTACCGGTAATACTGAATAAGATTGATAAGATTAAACCAGGCGGCGATACAGACCTGGCTTACACGTTTCATCAATTAGCAGAAAAGATTAAACGGCGCGGACTGGTGATAATTCTGTCTGACCTTTTCGACGATAAGGAGAAAGTATTATCCGCCCTGCGCCATTTCCGGCACAAGAAACATGAGGTGCTGGTATTTAATATTCTTGATAAGAATGAATTGGATTTTTCATTTGGTCAGCCAATGATTATGCGTGATTTGGAAACAAACAAAGAAATCACTTTAGACCCACGGGTAATACGCAAGGATTATCAGAAAACCGTGAATACATTTTTTGCTGACTTTAAACGACGGTGCCGGGAACATTTAATCGATTACCATCAGATTACGACCGATATGCTATTAGACCGTGCGCTTTTTGATTATTTAGAAAAACGGAGCCGTTTGAGTTAAGGATATAATAATGGGATTTTTAGCGCCGAGTTTTCTTTTTCTGTTATCATTGGCGTCAATACCATTAATTATTCATCTGCTTCAGCGAATTCGATTAAAAAAGGTCAATTACTCTTCGCTGTTTTTCCTGACTGCAACCAAACGGGAGACTTTCAGCTGGTTTCAAATAAAAGAAATTATTTTACTGATTTTCCGTACGCTTTTCATATTTTTTCTGTTTTTTACTCTGGCGCGTCCCTATCTTCGCGGTGCACGCATAATTTATACAAAACAGGAAGCGAGCCGCGTAATTATATTAGATGATTCCTACAGTATGGGTTATCAGAATAACTTTAGTCAGGCTAAATTATATGTCAAAAACCTAATTACCGAATTAAAAAGCGGTTCGGAAGCAGCAATACTGACGCCATCAAATAATTATAATACGCGCTTAACCAGTGACCTGTTCGGTTTAGGAAAAATAGCAGATACGATTGTGGTCTCGTTTTCCGGTAATACTTTAGCGCAGGTTTTCGAGGATGCTAAAGCACTGTTTGCTAATTCCAGTCTGCCGCTTAAAGAAATCTATATTATTACTGACCTGCAGCAACATGCAGCAGAACCGCTGATAAGCAAAAATATTGGTAAAAATAATATACCAGTCACAATAATTGATGTCGGACAGCAGAATGAAGAAAATGTTGGCATCGAGCAAATTACACTCAGCAATAATTTTCCCACGCAGGCTCTGCCTTCAAAACCGAAAGTAATCATCAAAAATTATTCGGCAAAATCGGTCACGCGTAGTCTTGTGTTCTCAATTAAATTTTCCGAGCGGGAATCAGTTATGCAAAATATACAAACCGAAGTATCATTGGGTCCAAAAGAAACCAAGACCGTACAAATAGATGCAGAAATCCGCGGTCCGGGTATTTATCGAGCAGAAGCGAGTATTACCAATGATGATTTAGCATTTGATAACCATCGATACTTTGCGATTAACGTACCCGATCAGATACCAATTCTGCTTTTGTATGAGATTCCATCGGATATTCAGTACATCGAGAAAGCGCTGAAAATCAGCAATTTTAATATAACGACCGCGCCGGTAAATACATTACGCCAAGAGAATTTGAAACGGTATAGAGCGATTGGTTTATTCTCTTCAGCGAATCTGAATTATGCGGATTGGCAGCGGTTAGGTTTCTATTTATTAGACGGCGGCGGTTTGTTTATCGCGGTTGATAAAGAGATGAAAGAACCGCAGTGGATTAAGGTACTAAACCTTGATTTTTCTCTGGATGGTATAGAGGTGTCAGTAAAGTCACCCGGGTTTATTACGATTGGTCAAGTAAATCTGGCGAGCCCGGTTATGGATATTTTTAAGGAGATTGATTTGAGTCCGGTCAAGTTCTATTCTTATTGGGAATTAAATAATATGCCGGCCGCCACAATCTTAGCCAATTTTTCAACTGGCAACCCATTTCTGATTGAACCTCAAAACAAAAATCTTATCATCGCATTAACTTCATTTGCTGCCGACAATACTGATTTTATGTTAAAGGCAACTTTTTTACCATTATTTCACCGTATTTTCAGTTATTTGGCGACTCCAATGCTTGCCAGTGATTTTCAAGTCGGTGATATAATTTCATCGAGGGTTACAGAGACCGGATACGTTAAAATTAAAACTCCGAGCGGCGAAGACCTACAGACGCCGTCCGCCGAACAGGGAAAACTCATGGTAAAATATTCTGACACCAAACAGCCGGGATTTTACCAGATCGGAAATGAAGTTTTTTCAGTTAATGTTTTAGCCGAAGAGGGGGACTTGACCCGCATCGGAGAGCAGGAGCTGAAAGGCAAAAATATCAAGGTGATGAACAATACTTTGGGGAAAACAACTGACATAAGCGGGTTTGTTTTAGCACTTTCAATACTATTTTTTATTCTGGAATTATTATTATTAGTTGTTTAGTTTAAGTTAAAATCAGCAGGGCCATTTACGAGCGATTACGTAATGGTTATCTTCCTTGTTGTACTCAAAAAAACCGTTAACCGTAACCTTTTTACATAAATCACTCATTCTTGAATAGAAACCCTTGGGATAGAAAATATAAACGACGGTTGACAGATGGGTAAATTGCTGCCATTGTGTAACTTCAATTTCATTCATACTCGATGGTGTTTCAACTTCTCCAATCATCACAACTTTATTGGTCATACTATTGACAATTACTATATCCGGATACAGTTCATTGCCATCCGGGTCAATAACCGCTTTATTTTTTAACGGATGATTGATGAAAGTTATTAAGCTTGGATGAGTTGCATTAGGGTAGTTGTACATTGATTTTTTCAACAGGGTAATTATCTCCTGATGAACAACTTCTTCTTCAACCGGTCGTTCAATCATTTTCTCTTTCCTAAAATATTATTATGAAGGCTTTATTTTAATTTGTCAATAGTGCTAAAAGTACAATAATCACTTGACCAATCAGATGATAGAATCTATAATAAGCCATGAAAAACATCAAAATAATAATCTTAACAATGTTTTTACCATTTATTGCATTCAGTCAAGTCAGTCTTCTAAAAATAAACTCGAAAAACTTCACCTTTGCGGTGTTGGGCGACCGGACCGCTGGTGCGGTTCAGCCGGTTTTTGAGCAAGTGCTGGGAACAATTAAATCATTAAATCCCGATTTTGTGATTAATGTCGGCGACTTAATCGAAGGTTATTCGAAAAGTGCAGACACACTCAATCGTCAGTGGGATTCGATTTTTTCAAATCTCAAAGACTTAAAAGGCAAGTTCTATTTTACGCCCGGCAATCATGATGCTTCTGATTCTTTGAGCAAAGCGATATATCTGTCGCATATTGGTTATAAAAAACCTTTTTATTCATTCTCAATCGGTAAAAACCATTTCATTGTCTTAGACAACAGTCAACAGGAAAAAGCGGATAAGGCAGAAGCGATGCAAATTCAATGGCTGATTTCAGAACTGAATAAATACAAAAAGAGTGATAATATCGTCTGTTTTATGCACCGTTCATTCTGGTTTGATGCGCGAGATAATAATAAACCCGATACTTTTCACCAGCTGTTTAAGAAGTACGGCGTTGATTATGTATTTTCCGGTCATGACCATCATTATGTTACTATGGTGTGGGATGGTATAAATTATACGATGGTTGGCCCGTCGGGCAGCCGCTATAAGGAGTATCGGAGAGAAGAGTTTGGCGGATTTCAGAACTTTCTTTTAGTTTCAGTTAAGAATAATAAAGTGCAAGTTAGAGTTATAAGACCGGATGGCAGTTCATTGCCGGCTGATTACGTTACCTACGATGATATAAAACAATTAGAAGGTATCGAAGATGCGATAACCATTACACCGGATATTTTCGGTAAGACCGATTCGGTCTTTGTGTCGATAAAAAACAGTACCAGTTCACCGGTATCGACTAATAGTAACTGGTCAAAGACAAACAAAGCATGGCATATCTTGCCTGAATCACAATGGGTTTTAATTCCGGCACAGAACACCAACAAATATGATTTTCACACAGCGGTAGACAATGAAAGTATATATCCGCTGCCCGAGTTTAATATCTCTTATCCATATGCGAATGGTAATAAACACTATAATTTCAGGAAAATGCTGCCAATAGCACTTACTGCCGAATGTCATAAAACGAACCAGTCGATTAAGATTGATGGCAAGCTTTCAGAAAAAGCCTGGCAGAAAACTGTACCAATCAATGTTTTTGGTTCGGGTGATGGCGGAATGTCGCAAACCGACGCGTGGGAGGTTTATTTTGCTTATGACCAAAATAATTTATACATCGGAGCAAGAATGACCGATTATGAGCCAGACAAGATTTCCAAAACAATAACCCAGCGCGATGACAAGACTTACAACGACGACCATATCAATATTATCCTTCAACCAAGCATTGCATCAGATACCTATTATCAGTTCTTTATCAATGCGATTGGAACGGTTCTGGACCGTGCCTGTTATATGACGGGCAAGGATTCGAAAAAAGACGCAAAGTGGAACAGTGATATTAATGTCAAGGCAGAAATATCAAGCGGTGAGAAATTCACGGGCTGGACAATCGAAGCAGCATTACCTTTCAAGCAGTTTGGCATAACTGATTTGAATCCATGGGGTTTTAATCTGGTGCGTTTTCAGCCGACCAAAGACAAGGTCAGTATTTATTCTGTGCCATTTGAGCATAATCCAAAGACATTTGCAATCCTGAATTTTGTTAAATAAGGCGTTAAATAGACCATGAAAAATCAAAAACAGACAAAAATTTTACTGTCTTTTATATTTGTTTTTAATTTCTCTGCAATGTTATGGGCATTTGAAGGGTCGTTAGGTAAATCAGACCGGGAATATATCCGTCAAGCGCTTCAGGTACAAGGTATAACCGAAAAGGAATTGAGCTTTGAAAAGAAGTATGCATTGGATAGTATCTTTCGGTTAGATGTTGTTTCTGACCTGATGGATAATCCATTAAAGACTCCGGATTATCTGGATGCGAGTGTCAATAAAATCGACACCATTTTTTCTTCAGGCAAGACGCAGAATCAGATTTCCTCATTACTCTCCTATCTTTCATTACAGACTGACGTTAAGATAACACAAAACGATATTAAAAACTTAAACAAAGATATTTTAGATAAGAGCGCGGTCTGGCTTAAAAAATATGACAACCTGCCCAAAGAACTAAGCCAGCCAGTGGCATTGATTTTAGCAAGTTACAGTATTGGCGATAAATACTTAAAGCAGGCTTTTAAGGGTTTGACCAAAGACGAGATTGATAAAATTCTGATGATGGCGCCGATTTTATGGAGTGATGAAGACGATACATTACAAGCAATACAAAAAGGCGCTTTGCATCGGGAGTTTAATATCTCAGTTGATACAACGTCCAAGATTGAAATCGACACAATTCTTAATATCGTGCAAAAGGTAGACCGACACGCTTTGGCTTTAGCAAGTTGCGTAGTAACTTTGGGTGCGGATAAAGCAATAGAGATTTTAGCAAATCAAAAATTCTTTACGCCGGTAAAACCCAATACGGTTCAGGGGATAAAAGGCTCAATTCTTTTTTACGATGAAAGCGAATGGGGTAAAATAGTAATCGGCAGTGCAGAAGATAATGTTTATCAGGGCGATTATAGTTTAATTATTGACCTTGGCGGTAATGATAAATATGAAGGCAGAGCCGGCAGCGGTATTGGCATAATATCGAATCCGTTCTCAGTCGCGATCGACCTTAAGGGCGATGATATTTATAGCGCGACCAATAGATTTTTCAATTTTGGTTCGGGTCTATTTGGCTGCGGTCTGATTCTGGATTTAGCCGGCAACGACTTTTACAATAGTTATGATAACTGTCTGGCAACCGGATTTTTTGGTACGGGTGTGATTTTAGATGCTGAAGGTGATGACTATTATAATGCGGGTTATTTTTCGTTGGGAGCGGGTATTTTCGGAACCGGCGCATTAATTGATTTAAAAGGCAATGATATGTACCGCGGTTATGAGTATTGTGAGGGTTTTTCATCAACCTGGGGTTATGGATTGCTTGCTGATTTAGCGGGTAATGATTTGTATTATGCGGGCGGCGAGTATCTGCACCAACCGCTTTTACCCGATGACTACCGTTCATTGTCTCAGGGTTTTTCAATCGGGTTTAGACCGATTGCAAGCGGTGGCATTGGTTTGCTTTATGACAAATCAGGACAGGATTTCTATAATGGCGGAGCGTTTGCCCAGGGCACGAGCTACTGGTATTCCCTTGGTATGCTTTATGACGGAGAAGGAAATGATTTCTATAATGCGACTGAATACGCACAAGGCGCGGGAATTCACTTATCAGTCGGTATATTAGTTGACCGTGAAGGCGATGACCATTATTTTTCAAGATTAGGACCGGCACAAGGCGAAGGACATGATTATTCAGTCGGTATATTGATTGACAAAAAAGGCAATGATTCATATCTGACCAGTGGGGGACAGGGAATAGGTTTAACCAATTCATTCGGATTATTCATTGATGATGAAGGCAATGACATTTACACGACATCCGAGAAAACATTTGGTCAGGGTATGGCAAATTGGTCAAGGGGTTTTGGCGGAATCGGTGTTTTTCTTGATTTGCAGGGTAATGATATATATCCACGCGAATCACCAGCGGATAACAGTTCCGGCTGGACACGGACGGTTTATGGCGCGGGTATTGATATAAAAGGCGTTGAAAAAGGGGCTGAAGCAGAAAAAGAAGACGAGCCAGATACGATTAAATTAAAGACCGCGCCGATTGCCGATGTGTTCAAAGAAGCAGCGCTTTGGGAAGTGGGTAGTGCCAGAAAGCGGGTCAAAGCCGGACGGGCAGAGTTATTACGACGGGGACAGGAAGCAGTAAATTATATCTTTGATAAAAAGATTGATACCAAAGACGGGCTGGAACTGAGACCGATGGAAGAGCTGGCGAAAATACTGCCTGATTCAATGAAATCGAGATTATATAAGACATTATATAGCAAAGACCGCTGGGCAAAGGCGAATGCAGCGTATCTTTTGGGTAAAATCAAAGCCAAAGATGCGATTGATTCATTACTTCTGGCATTAAAAGAGAAAAGGCTCAAACCAAGAGCGGTTATTGTTGCATTTGAAGACATCGCGGATACGAGTGTTGTGCGATTTATTATTCCGTATCTTAAAGACAAAGAAGAACCGACCAGAATTGCTTCAGCAAGGGCATTGGCAAAAATAAAAGATACAAGAGCGATACCGGAATTGTATAATGCGATACATGACAAGTTTTTTACCGTCCGAATTGCGGCGGAAACTGCTTTGGTTGCAATTGGTGATTCAAGTCTTAAATATCTTTTAACCAAAGCCAATGACCCGATGATTATTGGTATTATAGCGGTGCTGGGCGCAAAGCTTGATACGATTGATAAAAGAACCGAGCGGATAGATATTCAGAAGATAATTATTCCGTACTTAGATGCATCTGCAGCGAGCATGAGATTAAAGGCGGTTGATGCATTGACTCAGTTCAATGAGCAGTCGATAAAGCCATTACTGCAATCTAAAATGGCGTTAGAGACCAATGAGTTTGTACTGGAAAAGTATAAAGAAGCGCTGCGATAATAATCAATCTTTAAGTCAACAGAAGCCAGTAAATTATTCAAGGAGATGAAGAAGGCAGGATTCCTCATCTCCTTTTTATTAAATCCGAAATCCGAAGCACTAAATCCGAAACAATATCTAAACACTAACGACTAAAATCCAAAACCAGTTTAGAACATTAGAATATTAGAGTTTTGAATTTGTTTAGAGTTTCGATATTCGGATTTCCGTTCTTAAACGGTTTTACGGTGCTGGTGCGGCGATGGTGAAGATGGTATTGCGGATTTTCTCTAAGGTGTCGCAGTCAAGTCCTTTGCCAACCCATTTGTTGACTGTAATGTCAACAACGTTCAGGAGCTGTGCACCCGAAAACTTCGAAGCGAGTTTATAAACCTCACGACCGAAGTTGATGTAGAACGGGTTCTGAATCGTTGAAGTGCCGGCTTCAGCCAGGATTAACTTGACTTCGTTCTCAACCGTCTCTTGCTGGGGAAAGATTGCCGCGAGTTGTTCGCGCATTTTTTCCTTGTAACCAGCAAGTTTAGTCGAGACGACATCACCTGAAAACATCGCATCCCATTTGTCTAATCGTCTTGATGCAGGTCTAACGCCCATGTAACCACCTCCTTTCTTTGCCATCCTCTAATGTTTATCGCTTGTCCTCGAGTAATAAGCAACAACTGCCAACATCAGATTTTAGGTAATATTTTTAGTTAAAATTCATATCAAACAAACTCCTTGACAATCAATATGCTTTAATTAATATTCGGTTAGAAAAAGATGAAAGGGGATTGTATGAAAAAATATAAAATGTTGTTAGTAGTTTTAACTGCTCTCTGTTTACTTATCCCTGCACTCTTATCTGCACAGGTCGATACTGCCTGGGTAAGAAGATATAATGGACCGGGAAATGGTATTGACAGCGCCTTTGCAATTGTATCAGATAATGCCGGTAATGTTTATATCACCGGTACAAGTTCCAGCACTTCTTTAGATTATGCGACCATCAAGTACAATTCGTCTGGCGTCCAACAATGGGTCACAAGATACAATGGACCGGGAAATGGTGTCGATATTGCCCATGCAATAGTTTTAGATACAGCTGGCAATGTCTATGTTACAGGACGCAGTACTATCACAACTAATAATTACGACTTTGCGACAATCAAATATAACGCAACTGGCGAAACACTTTGGGTCAGACATTTTCACGGACCGCAGAGTTTTGATATTGCCTGTTGTATAACGGTCGATGCATCGGGTAATGTTTATGTTTCAGGTTACAGTTATGCGACAAGCTCGGAATGGAATATTGAAACAATCAAATATAATTCCTTAGGTGATACAATCTGGACCAGACAATATAACGGACCAGCCAATTCCACTGATGTTGTTACAGCTTTGGCAATTGATGCGTCAGGAAATGTTTATGTCACAGGTTATAGTGAAGGTTCTGGTTATAACTATGACTATATAACAATCAAGTATAATTCTTCAGGTGATACGGTCTGGACCAGACGGTATAACGGACCAGGAAATAACTATGATTATGCCTATGCGTTGGCAGTTGACGCTTCGGGCAATGTCTATATCACAGGCGCGGCCAGCGGTTCAGAAACTAATTATGATTATGCGACAATTAAATATAATGCCAGCGGTGAAACGCTCTGGTTAAGAAAATATAACGGACCGGCAAGTAATGTTGACCGTGCGATGGCGATGACAATTGATGCATCAGGTAATGTATATGTCACGGGTTATAGTGATGGCGGCGGCACATCGTATGACTATGCGACAATTAAATATAATTCTAACGGTCAAGAACAATGGGTTCAAAGATATGAAGGACCAGGATATGGCACTGATTTAGCTAATGCAATAAAATTAGATACTTCAGGTAATATCTATATTACCGGTTACAGCATGGGTGCGGCTTTAAGTTATTATGACTATGCGACGGTAAAATATAATTCCAACGGTGTTCAGCAATGGGTTATCAGATATAATGGATTAGCAAGCGGTGATGATTATGCTACTTCACTTGTAGTCAATCAGTCCGATGTATATATTACCGGTTATAGTATTGGAACTGGCAGTGGTTTGGATTATACGACGATAAAATATGTGCAGACTCCTCAGGGAGTGGAAGAAGAACGCTTGACACTTGATACAAAACGCAATACGCTAGAAGTCTATCCGAACCCGGCAAAGACATATTTCACTGTCCGCTTGCCGCAATCTGCTGACCGCTCAGAGATAAAGATTTTTGATATAACGGGGAAAGAAGTTAAAGAGTTTAAGAGTTTGAGAGTTGATGTTGCTTCTGCTCCATCTACGCTTCGCGTCTCTCTTGATAGGATCAAGAATGGGATTTATTTTGTCAAAGTCGGGGGTGAATTAATCAATAAGAAATTGATTGTTACAAAATAATCACAATTCGAGGAGACTCGACTTCTCAAAGTATTGCTTTTTTCGAATGGCGTAGTTTATTCACTGATAGACTCGGTAATGGATTTCTTGTTGAATTACCTAAAATGTCTCCTGCTATATATCTTAATATGATCTATGATAAATTTGTATATAGATAGAGAAATAAAATCTGTAGTGGATAGTCTGATTTATTCGCCATTAGATACTGAAATAAATAGGTCAATCTATCCAAAAAACGAAGGCGTAATTACTTTCTCTATCCAATTCATACCCGATGGGGGAATACCACCCATCCTTTAATATAATATTGAATTAACATTATGAAAGATAGAATGTTAGAGTGAAAATTTGCATGTTATTCTGTTATATCGATGGTATAAGTTATAAAGTTTGAATTCCAGTGCGAGAAAGAGATGCCGAAATAAATTGACTATGTTTTTTCTTCATCTTTGCTTCGCAACCAGGGTGACAGGTTATTGTATCTGTCTCTATTCATGTGCAAATGTGTATTCGTGTTTATTCGTGGTTAAATTCCCATTTGTTATTTACAAACCAATTGACAAGTGATATTTTACCATTATATTTGTTGTAAAGAACGGAGAATTTATGACAAAACCTATAAAAATTATTTTATTTTTATTCATAATATCATTACCACTGTTCGCAGACAATAATTTAAAAGCTTCAAGTCCGCTCTTTCCGATTTTTCAGGATGGAAAATATGGTTATATCGATAAGACGGGTAAGATTGTCATAAATCCCCAATTTACTGATTCGAGTTCTTTTTCTGAAGGGTTAGCAAAGGTAAGAATCGGTAAAAAATATGGCTATATTGATAGGACGGGCAAGCTTGTTATCAACTCGCGTTTTGTCTGGGCAAGTGATTTTTCCGAAGGTCTGGCAGCAGTATTAAAGGGCGGCAAATTTGGCTACATTGATATAGCCGGCGGTATTGTCATCGAGCCACTATTTGATGATGCGAAGGATTTTTCTGAAGGTCTGGCAATAGTATAAACAAATGGTAAATATGGTTATATTGATATGACAGGAAAACTTATCATCAATCCGCAATTTGACGGAGTAGAAAATTTCTCCGAAGGTCTGGCAAGGGTATTAATTGATGGGGAATATGGCTATATCGATAAGACGGGTAAGTTTGTTATCAGCCCGCAATTTTATGGAACGGATAATTTTTCTGAAAGTTTGGCATTGGTGAAAATTACTGACCAGGGAATTGATAAATGGGGTTATATTGATAAGACGGGTAAGATTGTCATCAAAGCACAATTTGATTATGCAACGCCTTTTTCCAATGGCCTGGCAAGAGTGATAATTGGTGATTATGCTACCGGCGTCTGGGGCTATATTGATAAGGCCGGCAAATATGTCTGGCAGTCGGGAAAATAAAGATCGTCACCGCTTGACAGATATAAAAATAAACATATACTAAATAACAAATATAATTTTATATGATGGGGGTGTAGCTCAGTTGGGAGAGCGCCTGCTTTGCAAGCAGGAGGTTGGCGGTTCGAATCCGCTCACCTCCACTCTATAATATTAAAAATCAAACAACAAATGATAACTGAAAAAGAATTACATACTTTATTAAAACCTTATCAGCGTAATAAACTGATTTTGAATCCGAAAAAATCGGCATTAATGATTATTGATATGCAGAATGATTTTCTTGATAAAAAGACTCCAGCCTTTACGGAAAATGCTCGTTATATTATTCCCTATCTTCAGAAACTCTGTAAAACAGCACGGAAAGAGAAAATCCCTGTTATTTATACTGCTCATTGTCATCAGGACCCGAAAATTGACGGTGGTATGACCGCACAGTGGTGGCCTGAGATTCGGAATAAAGAAACTTTAGTCGCAGGAACAAAGGGCGCGGGAATTATTAAAGAATTAAAACCTTTACCCAAAGAGAAAATTATTTATAAACATAGGTATTCGGCATTTTATAATACAGACCTGGAGATTTACCTGCGCGGTTTAGACGTAACCGATTTGATTATCACGGGCATAATGACTGGAATCTGCTGTGAATCAACTGCGCGTGATGCGTTCTTTCGGGATTTCAGAGTATTTATAATTGGTGATGCAACCGCAGCTGGCGAGGATGATTTGCATCTAAACTCGCTTAAAATCCTCGCATATGCCTTTGCGTATGTTACAACGACCAAAGAAATAATCAAAATGATGGCTTGACGACTATTTAAGATTGGAGTATAGTTAATTTCAATGAAAGGCGTAGTTTTAGCAGGCGGATTAGGAACAAGATTATTGCCATTAACCCGAATCACAAACAAGCATTTACTGGCGGTTTATGACCAGCCGATGATTTATTATCCGATACAAAAGCTAGCCCAAGCCGGTATTCAGGATGTGATAATCGTTACCGGCGGTAATTCATCCGGTGATTTTTTACGGCTCTTGCGGAATGGTAAAGAATTTGGTTTACGCCGTCTGCATTATACATATCAGGAAGGCGAGGGCGGTATTGCCGAAGCATTGGGTTTAGTCGAGGAGTTTGCCGAAGGCGAAAGGGTTGTCGTCATATTGGGCGATAATATTTTTCAGGATGACCTGACGCCATATATCAAATCCTACGAAAAACAGAAACAGGGTGCCAAGATTTTACTGAAAGAAGTGCCTTATCCGGAACGGTTCGGCGTGGCAGAATTACAGAATAATAAGATTATTAAAATAATTGAAAAACCAAAACAACCCAAGTCCAATTATGCGGTGACCGGAATTTATATGTATGACCAGGAAGTTTTTTCCGTGATTAAAACATTGAAACCGTCGGATCGCGGTGAACTGGAAATTACTGATGTTAATAATTATTATCTTGGCAAAAATACTTTGACTTATGATGTTTTACCAGGGTGGTGGGCAGACGCTGGCACATCTTTCGCGGCGTATTTTCGTGCCATAACTCTGATCCGAGATTTAAGATTAAAGAAAGTTGATTCGAAAAACAAGGATAGTTCTATCGCAAAATAAACGTCCTTAATGGTTCAGAAAAAAGAAAAAGCGGTTTTACTGATTGACGGGCATTCAATTGCTTACCGTTCGTATTTTGCGTTTATCCGAAACCCGTTACGCAACTCCAAGGGTCAGAATACATCGGCGGTTTTCGGATTTATCAACTCATTAAAGAGATTATTTAGTAATTTTTCACCAAAATATATGGCGGTTGTGTTTGATTCGGGCAAGGAAACGTTCCGCCACAAACTCTACGAGGAATATAAAAGCGACCGACCGGAAACACCGAGCGATTTGGTTTACCAATTGCCTTTGATAAAAGAAGTCATCTCCGCATACGGGCTTAAAACTTTGGCCAAAGAAGGTTTTGAAGCGGATGACATTTTAGCCACGATTGCCAAGCGGCTGTCAGCAAAGGGGATTAAAATTTATATCGTGACATCGGATAAGGACTTGTTTCAGCTGGTGAATGACAATATCTTTATCTACGATGTGTATAAAGAAATCACTTATGACCGGGAAAAGACTAAAGAAAAATATGGCATCAACGAACCGTCAATGATACGTGATGTACTGGCATTGGCTGGCGATGCGATTGATAATATTCCGGGTGTGCCTGGTATCGGCATGAAACGGGCGATTGACATTATCCATAAATACGCCTCGTTCGATGAGGCATTGGAAAAAGATGAACGGCTCAAAGAGCATAAAGAGGTTGCCAAGATTTCGAGAGTTTTAGCAACGGTTAAAACCGATGTCAAGATTCGAGCAGGTTTAACCGAACTGCGGGTAAAAAGTAAGGATATACCAAAGTTAATCAGAATCTTCAAAGAACTTGAGTTTGGTTCGTTATTAAGGGAAATTTCTGGTTCGATGCCCAAAGCGGTCTTTCAGCAGCCATTGTTTACAGAAACCAAGATCACCAGCAGAAAAAAAATAAAAGCCGATAGTGCATCTAAGCAGTTCGGATTTAATTTTAGCGACACCGGATTATTCATTTTTGATGGTAAAACCGATATGCAAATTACGGATAAAAATGAGATTAAGACGTGGTTGGTATCGCCTGAATTAAAAATCGGGTTTGACATAAAAGTGCAAATGCATAAGCTACATGAGCTGGGCATAGAAATTAGTGAGCCCTATTTTGATACGAAAATCGCTGCCTATCTTTTGGATTCAAGCCGCAAACGATATGAGATTGAGGATTTAATCCTGCAGCATTTTCAGGTTATTCCGAATCAGGTTTCCGAACAGGAAAAAGCCCATTTTAATTACAATCTGTTTGCAAAACTGGAATCAGAAATTTTAACTCATGGTTTAAACATGGTGTTTTCTGAGATTGAGATGCCGCTGGTGCAGATTCTTTTTGAGATGGAAAATCGGGGAGTAAAAATTGACACTAAACTGTTTCGGCGGATGTCAGAGAAAATCGAAAAAGAACAGGAACAATTAAAAAAAGGAATATTTTCTAAAGCGGGTATCGATTTTAATATTAACTCGCCCCAGCAGCTATCAAAAGTTTTATTTGAAAAACTTGAACTGCGCAAGACCAAACGAACCAAGACCGGATATTCAACCGATTCATCAGTGTTATCTGAACTTGCGCCCTCATCGCCGATTGTCCAGGATGTGCTCCGGTATCGGGAAATAACTAAACTACAGACAACTTATCTTGAACCAATGCGGGAGTTAATAAAAAAAGAGACTGGCAGAATTCACTGCCAGTTCAATCAGACCGGCACTTCTACGGGCCGTTTATCGTCGTCTAATCCTAATTTACAAAATATACCAATCAAGGGTGAACTGGGAAAACAGATTCGCGACGGGTTTATTGCGGAACCGGGCAATCTTTTAATTTCCGCAGATTACTCGCAAATTGAGTTGAGAATTTTAGCATATATTTCGGGTGACGAACGGTTAAAAGAAGCTTTTTTGAAAGGCGAAGATATACATGCCCGGACTGCAGCAGCCATATTTAACAAGCAAGAAATTAAAGTATCTGAGGATGAACGAAGAGTTGCCAAGATGGTCAATTACGGTTTGATTTACGGGTTGTCAGATTTCGGATTAGCCGCTGGTTTGGGTATTAATCAGGACGAAGCACGGAGAATTATCGATGATTTTCTGGGAATCTATTTTCAGGTTGCCGAGTGGCGCGAAAAAGTGATTGAACAAACTAAAGAAACCGGTTATGCTAAGACAATCTTTGGTCGGATACGGCCATTTCCGGGTATTTTTGCTCAAAATCGGATAATATACGAATCATCGGTTAGAGCTGCAATTAATCATCCAATTCAGGGTTCGGCAGCAGATATAATTAAAAAAGCGATGATTGATATTAGTAAACAACTTAAACAGGATAAATTCAAAGGCGGTATGATTATACAAATCCATGATGAACTGTTATTAGAAATAGAGGAGAAAAGAGTAAAAGAAGCAAAAGAGATGGTAAAGAACATCATGAGTCAGAAGTATTTGAAAGATGTGCCGCTGGAAGTTAATATCGGTATCGGAGAAAATTGGGCAGTCGCACACAGAGAGGCAGAATGAAAGTATTATTTGCATTTGGAACCAGACCGGAAGCGATAAAATTAGCTCCGGTTATAAAAGAACTACAAAAAGACAAACGGCATTTTAAAGTCGAAATATGTATTACGGCTCAACACCGGCATATGCTCGACCAGGCTATGGATATCTTTGACATCCGCGCCGATTTTGACTTGGATATCATGAAACAAGGGCAGACTTTATTTGATATCAATATCAGAATTTTGCAGGGTTTGGAAAAATTACTGCTAAAACAAAAGCCCGATTTAATAGTTGTGCAGGGTGATACGACAACCGCATTTGTTTCAGCACTCGCCGCATTCTACTTAAAAATTCCGATTGGACATGTTGAAGCTGGTTTACGAACCTTTGATAAGTTCGCACCGTTTCCAGAAGAGATGAATCGACGGTTGATTACTCATTTAGCTGATTTCCATTTTGCGCCAACTCATCGAGCAAAGGAGAATCTATTAAAAGAGGGGGTATATGAAAAACAAGTGCTGGTCACGGGAAATACGGTTATCGATGCATTAATGCTTGCCTTGAAAACGAATCCGAAACTTGATTTACCCGTCTTACACAAAATTAAGTCAGGAAGCAAAATAATTTTAGTTACCGCCCATCGCAGGGAAAATTTTGGAGCACCGTTTAAAAATATCTGTCAGGCTTTAAAAAGTTTGGTTCAGCGAAATTCAGATATCGAGATAATCTATCCGGTGCATCCTAACCCCAATATCAAAATTCCAGCATATGAAATTTTAGGCAATATCGAACGGATTCATTTAGTCGCACCGATGGATTATCTGCCTTTTGCTCATCTGATGAAAAAATCATATCTGATTCTTACTGATTCGGGTGGTATTCAAGAAGAAGCGCCGGCATTAGGTAAGCCAGTTTTGGTTCTGCGTGATAAAACTGAACGTCCGGAAGCGGTTGAAAAAGGAACCGCTCGGTTAGTCGGAACCGATACGGACAAAATCATTAAGTCGGCGGAATTGTTACTTTCCTCAAAACGAGCATATAATAAAATAGCGACGGTCAAAAACCCATTTGGCGATGGCAAGGCAAGTTTACGTATAAGCAACTTCATGCTCGCCATGTCAAAGGGTTGACATAGCAAAACTTTTGAATTAGACTTGGAATATGGAAATAATACTTAAATATCTCAAAGTTCTATTAAAGTATCGTAAGTTAATTGTTTACAATGCGTTAATTTTTATCGTAGTAGCGGCAATTATCAGTTTAGTATTACCTCAAAAGTTTAAGACAACCGCACGTGTACTGCCACCATCAGAAGAGACCGATATTTTCGGTGCTCTGTCATCAGCCGGTTTATCGATTCCCAAGCTCAGCCGGTTAGCCCGCGGCGGCAGTCTATTCAGCGGTTCAACTCCGTCGGATTTAATTGCGGTAATTATGCAGAGCCGGACAATATTGGAACAGGTGATCAAAGATAATGATTTGTTAAAAGTTTACAAAGTGAAAAAAGGGATCGAGCCAGCAATAAAAACATTGTCTCGTGCTACAGAAATAAAAGTTGGCGAAGAGGGTGTTATCGAATTAACGGTTACCGCCAAAAAACCAAAATTAGCCGCAGATATAGCCAACGATTATATTACCAAGGCTGATAAGTTTTTAAAAGAATCGAATATGAGTCGCGGTCATAATATGCGAGTGTTTCTTGAAAAAAGATTAGAAGCGGCTGACCAGGATATTCAACAAGCATCCGATTCTTTGCGTATTTTCCAAGAAAAAAACAAAGTTGTTTCTTTAGATGATGAGACCCGGGCGGTAATTGACCAATATGCGAAACTGAAGTCAGAACTGTTAAAACGTGAAATGGAACTGGCAATTTCCAGTGATGTTTCAACTGAAGATAACCCCTACGTCTTAGAGACAAAACGAGAAATTGACAATTTTAAAAAACAGTTGAATGAAATCGAAATCGGGAAAGGCAACAACAATGGCTTTGGCGTAGGATTTGCGGTGGCATTTAGTAAACTGCCGCTGGTCGCTCAAGAATATGCCCATAAATTGAGAGATTTTAAGGTTCAGGAAGAAATTTATTCTCTATTACAACAACAGTACGAGCAGGCAAAAATTTTAGAAGCCCGTGATACACCGAATATCACTATTTTAGATTATGCACGAGTTCCAGAACGGCGAAGTTTTCCAAAACGTAAGATAATTATTATTTTCGCATTGGTCTTGAGTCTGGTTGGCAGCGCGCTGGTTGCATTTGGCAATGAAGACTGGAACCGATTGCAACACAACGAACAGAGAGCACAAGATATAAAGAAAATCAAAGAAAC
>CAIPLT010000022.1 GCA_903865935.1 Caldifarciminota bacterium | reverse complement strand
GCCATTATTTTCTACGACAAAATCAGCACGCGTATCCATTGCCGATTCCTTGAGTTGGTTTTTCAGACGCATTTTCACTTCGGCTGATTTGTAACCGCGATCCGCCATTCGCTTAATCTTATTGGCATCCGACGAAGATACCAGGACACGGTAGGCGAGAGGTATTTTTTTACCCCAGAAAAACAATAATGCCGCATCAAGAATTTTCACTTGAGCATCAGATTTTTTTATCTCATTATTTATATATTCAATCAGGGCAGGGTGGACAATCTTATTCAGATTCTGTAATGATTGTTTATTGCCAAAAACAACCATGCCAAGTTTTTTACGGTCGATTTCTTGGTTACGGTTCAGAATTTCAGCACCAAAGGTCTTAACAATCTTATCATAAACACTTGGTTTTTGTTGTTGCGTATTGCGTTTGTATAATTTCCAGGCAAGGGAGTCGGCATCAATCAGCTTGACTTTAATCTTATCCTTTTGATACAACCGGACCAGCTCCTTGGCCGCCGTAGTTTTTCCCGAGCCGATATTACCACCAATGCCGATACTTAACATGATTTATTGCAAAGTTCTAAGATTCGAAAATTTAAGATTAGTTTTTGAATTGTTTTATTAAAAGACAGGTATTATGTCCGCCAAAGCCTAAGGAATTGGATAGAGCAGCTCGGATTGGAACACTGCGGGCTCCTTCGGGCACATAATCTAAATCCAATTCCGGGTCTGGGTTTTCTAAATTTATTGTCGGATGGATTTTTTGATGATAGATTGAGAGACATGAAACAATGAATTCAATTGCACCCGCTGCTCCGAGTGAATGACCAAGCATTGATTTGGTAGAGTTGACCGGAATTTGTTTTGCACGCTCACCAAAAAGCTTTTTAATTGCCTGGGTTTCACATAAATCATTTAAATCGGTTGAAGTGCCATGAGCGTTAATATAATCAATATCATCGGTGGTCAATTTGGCTTCGTGCATCGCACAGCGCATCGCTTCATAAGCGCCCGCGCCTTCCGGAGCGGGTGCGGTAATATGATAACCGTCACCGGTTATACCATAGCCGACAATTTCACAATAGATTTTTGCATTACGTTTTTTTGCGTGCTCAAGTTCTTCCAATATAACAATACCCGAACCTTCAGCAATCACAAATCCGTCGCGGTCTTTGGAGAACGGGCGGGACGCCTTTTCCGGAGCATCGTTGCGCTTGCTTAATGCACCCATATTGGCAAAACCGGACATGCAATAACCGGATATCGGAGCTTCACTGCCGCCAGTTACCATTATATCTGCATCATCCTCGCCAATATGCCGAAAACTGTTGCCGATTGCATTCGCACCGGATGCGCAGGCCGAAGTGGTGCAGTAATTTGGTCCGCGCAACTTATAATAAATTGAGATATTACCCGCCGCAATATCCGGAATCATCATTGGAATCAACAGCGGTGAAACACGGTTGGCACCTTTGGTTAAGTAAATTTCGTGCTGTTTTTCCCAGGTTTCAATACCACCCATACCCGAGCCGACAATAACGCCGATACGGTTTTTGTTTTCGTTATCTAATGAGATTTTGGAATTATTGACTGCATCGACCGCTGCCCACATTGCGAACTGGGCGAACCGGTCCCAGCGTCTGATTGCTTTGGGGTCAAATTTCTTGGTTGGGTCAAAATCCTTAACCTCTCCGCCAAATTGAACTGAGAGATTAGACGGGTCAAATCGCGAAATTTTCGAGACACCAGACTTGCCGGCTAATAAATTATTCCAGAAAGTCTCGATATCCATGCCAAGTGCAGATACGATACCTAAACCAGTTATGACAACTCTTCTCATAGGATTATTAAAAATCTGACATCAAAAATCAAAGATGCTTTAACTCTTTGGTTTTTTTGCGACTTTCTCTTCGATGTATTTCACTGCGTCGGAGACTCTGCCAATTTTAGCTGAATCCTCATCCGGGATTTCGATCGCGAACTTTTCTTCAAATGCCATCACTAATTCGACGATATCTAATGAATCGGCGCCGAGGTCTTCGACAAAAGATGCGTGCTCCGTAACTTTTTCCGGAGTTACATGCAACTGTTCAATTATTATATTTTTTACATCATCTGCTATTGCCATATTTATCCTCCTGCTTTTTATTTTTGATATTCATATCTAATTATTTCAGTTTATTTTACTAATGAAATCAATTAAGTCAAGAAAAAATTACATATAACGTAATCGTTAAAGTATGAAACGAAAAATAATCACGTATTACACGGATTTTCACAGATTTATCTTTGACCACTTTCAAAAATATATCTGTATTAGGAGACTTTGATGATTTTACTGATTGCGGTGAAGACTAAATATGTGTTAGTCTTGGTGGCGTTAAAGATTTGTGATGCGGCTTTTTTGTAGATATCAAGCTGAACCTTAAATTTCTTAATCAAATCAGGCAATTCCTTTTCAGTTATCGGGAAAGTTTTATAATCGTATATATTTAGCTCTTTTTCATTGATAATTATTCGGTCGATTCTGCCCGAATGGATAATCTTTTTTTCTTTTAATACAAATGGCAGCTCCGTATAACTGTTTTTCTGCGGTTGCAGGATACTCAAAATGTCCTTATTATTCATGATTAAGTCAAATTGTCTTAACACTTCTTCAAGCATCTTGTCCCGAGATGATTTTACGATATTATTTATCAGGAACAAACGTTTTGCTTCTTTGGCGACATCATCACGAACTAATTTTAGTTTTCCTTCAGAAATCTTTTCAAATATTTTATGCAGAAGTTCGCCAAGGGCATTGGTCGCCTGGTCATACTTAAAGTAGATATAAGGCAGTTCGCGGGTGACGGCACGCCATTCAATTGTCGGCTCTTCCTGAATTGGTTCAATATTTATTTCTTGCGGTTTGGTTTTTTCTGCCGATATGAGTGAGATTGATTTTGCCTGCTTGGAAAGTTCATTATCCGAGATTATCGAAAGTCCCGGAATCTGTTTTCCTAATGAAAATGAACCATCATTATTTGGCTTGATACCGATAAAATCTTTGAGCCAGTGCAAGCGGGTGATCTTGTCTTTTTCCATTTGTTCCGGATTGTAGATGCCGGTTAAAAAGAGCGCATCGCGGGCGCGGGTGACACTGACATAAAATATCCTTTTTTCCTCTTCCTGCTCTTTGGCTTTCTTTTCGATAAACAAAGGGGATAACTTTTTCAGATAACTGTCTGGTTCATATGACACCCAGACCTCTTTTTCACTCTTCTCGTTGATTAACAGATTTGAATCTTTCTGGCCCCCGGCATCAAGATTCTGGTCAAGCCCGACTAAAAATACGATTGGGAACTGGAGTCCTTTTGCCGCATGAATCGTCATCAGCTTAACCTCGTTTCTGCCTTCGGTATTGACATTGGCTTTTGCCTCGTCTTTTTTATCCCGGTTGTTTTCAAAATAGTCGGCAATCATTATCGGGTGCGTGCCCTGATTTTCCAGTTGTTCAATACTTCTTAAGAACTTTCGGATATTGACCGAACGCTGCTGTTCCCAGAATATTTGCCATGCCTGTTGATCTTCTAAAATATCTTCAAGGATTTCAGCTAAAGGCCGGTAACCGACTTGTGAAATCCATCGAGTAAGGTTTTCGATTAATTCCTGATGGCGGTTATGTTTAATCGCATAATCTTTGATCCGGTCCCACAACGATATTTTATCATCGCTTTGATTACTGCTGATAATCAGGATTTCTTTTTCGCTTAAATTAAATAAAGGACTTTTTAAGATTACATAAAGGTCAAAGTCGTTGGTTGAGTCGATGAGGAAATTTAAAAGCGAGAGTATGATACCGATTTCCGGCGTGTCGTAAAATCCGATACCTTTGACTACGACAAACGGGATATTGTATTTTCTTAACGCATTCTCGTAGATTGTAAGATGAGTCCGGTTGCGCAATAAAATTGCAATATCTTCAAATTGGCAGGGCTTGGGCTTTTCTTGAGTGTCATAAGTCATCGGTTGATTAATCAGCGTCGTGATTTTCTGGGCAACCATTTCCGCGTCTTTTGCCCGCGCCTGTTCCATTTTTTCCGCCATGCTTGCAACTATTATTTCGACTCGGCCCGGGTTTTCATTTTTCCGCTTGCGCTTGAATTCAGCATAGCGGGTTTGCCATGCCGGTGCATCAGCCGGCGGTGACATCAATTGCGAAAAGACATGATTGGTAAAATCGATGATTGACTCGAGACTGCGGTAATTTGCATTTGCCAGTTCAAATTGAAACTTATTTTTATCAAGATGCGTCTCAAGATAATTTTTGGCATGGTCAAATATCTCAGAATGGGCATTACGGAAAAGATAGATTGATTGCTTGTCATCGCCAACCAGAAAGATGGTCGGCTCAATCCCTTTTTCACGCTTGGCACCCATGCCTGACAGCCATTCTTCAGCTAATTTTTTGATAATCGCCCACTGCAGGAAACTCGTATCCTGAAACTCATCAACCAGAATGTGGTCAGTATGTTCATCAAACACATACAAGATATTTGACCATTCAGGATGTTCAGTCAAAACTTCGTAGGTTTTCAAGCCAAGGTCAGAAAAATCGACCTGACGGGTCGCTTTTTTTCTTTTGTCATACTCAGCAAAAAAGCGACGGTCAAACAGTTCAAATGTTTTCTTAAATCGTATATTGCTCGACAAGCCTTGAATAAACCACCAGTAATTGAACATCAAAGAAAACCAGTTATGCATCTCGGGATGTCTGATATCGCTGCGCTGCGTGCCGTTTTTGGTTAGAAAAGTACTGTTAATCTGTTCCAGCTCGGATTTTATTTTATCGACTTCATCCAATGAAGCGGGTATGCGAAAATTAAAGCCTGGAACCTGTTCATGTGAAATTGGATCGGATTTTAATTGCCGGATGAGCGGTGAGAGTTCCTGCAAATCTTTAATATATGGTTTGGCTCGTCGCTCGATTGATAAACGGCTTTTGTATAAGTTGTCAAATAACTGTCTTAAATTAATCCAGCCTTTGAATTTATCTTCAACAATCAAATCCATGATTAAGCGGTAATCGTCAGTGTCATGTTCTTTTTCAGCGATTGTCATCAGCGTGTCATAAACCGAGCTGGTCCAGAGTAAGTCAGATGCGGCAAGGACTTCTAAATCAGGCTGCAAATCAAGCTTTCGGGCAAACCGTCTCAAGAGCGATAGGCAGAAAGAATCGATGGTCTGAATGCGAAGCAGCAATGATTTTTCTTTTAAGGTATTGTATAGCGCCGGGTCTTTTTCTTTGAGAATTTTAAAGATTCGCTCTTTCATTTCCGCGGCCGCCTTGTCTGTAAAAGTGACGGTCAGAATACGCTCGGGTGGCACGCCTGACTTCAATAGCTCGATATAACGGTTAGCCAGCTGCTGGGTTTTTCCCGAACCGGCTGGTGACGAAACGATTTTACTTGTCAGCATATCTTTCTATTTATTAAATAACGGTGTATCTTCAAAATTATTCTGTATTTGCTGGTCAAATTTCTGTTTTATCACAATCGGACATATTGAATGATAGTCGCAATATCCGCAATTAGCTAAATTCTCGGGTGGCAAATGAAATAGTCCCTGGCGGATGTTATATACGAACCTCCGGGCATTTTTTATCGCATAATCGACTATTTGGGTAAGACTGGTTTTTTTGGTATCCAACCATTTGATTTCATTATCAACCAATGAATAAATACCGGCATTATTAACCGACCAGTTTGGTTTGCTTTTCATCACCAGGTAAATATAAAGCGGTAATTGCAGATGAGCGCCTTTTTCAATTTGTACGTTTGTGATTGATGGAGTCCTGCCGGTTTTATAATCTAAAATATTGGCTTTTTTATCGTTCTTATTTAAATCTATGCGGTCGATAATACCGCTGATTTTTATATCCTGGGCGATGTTATCAACAAAGTAGCGCTCAACCTGCATTGGTGTGTAACCCTGGCTGCGCAAATCGGTTTCAAGACGAACATAATACGGGATATTCGCGGTAAAGATTCTTTTTGCCACTTCCGCCCAGAAAGGTGATAGTCTTTCGTTTTGGAGAACCGAAGCAAGAATATTTTCAAGCTGTGCCGGTAATTTCTCAATCGCTACGACTTCGGTTTTGTATAATTTCTCAAAGACATGATGGGCGACATTGCCCCAGATTCTTGCCTCGACTTCGTAGCGCGGTTCCGGCATCGGCTCGATATCCAAAACTTTTTCAATGTAGAACCGATACGGACAGCGCGGATACTGCTCGATTTTTGTTACTGAGATTCGATGGCCCGGACCGAACTTTGCCCGTAGAATTTTTTGCGCTTCGGAATCTTTAGTAAAATCGACCTGAGTGATGACCGAGTGCAAAGCAATTTTTGTCTTATTACCCTGTGCCCGTTGTTTCTGTTCATCCGAGAAGATTGTATTAAATGCGGGCGGAGTTTTGCTTTCACCATCAAGCAATGGCGACGGCAAGAACAAGCGGTCTTCCTGCGTGTTATAGCATGAAAGAAATGTATCGATGCGGGCGGTATTGACTAAACGGAAATAATGGAAACGGGCGCGGGCTAAATGTTTGTCATCCGAAAAAAGACCAAGTTTTACTTTCAGCCATTCCGGCAGAATCGGGTCAAAACTAAGCTGACCGGGAAATTTATCTTCGCTTAAACCGCCAAAAAACAGATGGTCGCAATCAAGCCCGCGTGTCTCGGAGAATTCGAGCACCGGGACACCTTTGATTGTTATTTCCGGTTCAACCTGGTGCCAGTCCAGCAGATATTTAATAATTGCATAAAAATCGCTGTCCGCGACATTGGTCGCTCCAAATTCGGTTTCAAAATTCTCTAAACTTCCCAGTAATTTATAAAACTCATTTTTAGCGGATAATAATTCTTTGTCCTCTTGATCAAGGTTTTCACACCAGCGCAGCTGGACTAAGAGCTTTATTAATGCCTGGGCAAAGCTTGATAAGGTTCCGTGCGGCTGTCGGAATTTATCAACCAGCGCAATAAATAGATTTATCTCTTTCTGTATTTGTTCAACAACCTGCTGTTTTTTTTTAGATATTTCTCCCTCCGCTTCCAGGACCGAAAATACTCTTTTATCAAATCCGCGCCAGTCGGCTGCATCTTTGATAATTAAACCTTTCTTTGAATAATATCCGACCCATTCTCTGGTCTCGCTTGAGAACCTTTTGAAATATGGCGATGATAAAACAGTAACGGTTGATAAACGGGAAAAGTTATTGATTATTGAATTGAGTAATTCCAAAACCGTAATAACCGGTGAGGTCTGGGCAAGATTTTTTGCTAAATATATCGTATGCGGTATACCATATTTGGTGAAGATACGGCGAACAATTGATTCGTACTCAGCCAGCCGGGTGAATGTAACGATTGAGCGATTCAACTTTAATTTTCCCTGATTGAAATTGCTTTTTAAGAGCGAAGCAATTGTTTCGACTTCATCTTCGATTGATGAAGTCTCGCAATAGGGGAGCGCGGTCCGATTAAGAGATTCATGTTCAACGTCTATTTCCTCAAAATCGCCCGATTTTCTTAAGAAAGATAAAAACGGCTGGGGTAAAGCATAAATATCAGGGTTTTGTCTGTCGTAAAAAGCCAATGCATAAATTTTAGCGGATTTGTCAATCAGCGCGCTTAATATGTTTTCTTCTAATTTGGTCAGATCGTAAAAATATCCGTCGAGAATTAAGGTATTTACCTGGCAATTATTTTTAATCATTTTGGAAGCAACATTCAGAATATCTTCGCTGTCCAACCAATTATTTTTCGCGAGCGTATCGTTGTATTTTGATAAGATCTCAGTTGCTTCTAAAATCTGCTTTTTAACTTCTTCGTAACTGTACTGCCCCTGGTCCGACAATATTTTAATTATATGTTTCTCGACATTTTGTGGAGATAAATCGGGCAGATATTGTTTTATATCACGAATAAATACCGATATTTTTTTTGCATAACCGATCGAAATGTCCGGTTTTAATTTCTGAATCAATAACGGTTGTATATAATCCGGTAGTTTTCGCTTGTCCTGGTTATTATCCAGAAAAAAATCGGATGCAAATTGCTTGACGGTTGAAAAAATAGCAGAAATAAAAGTATCAGTTTGAACTAAGCTGGTAAAAGTCAGTTGCGCATCACGGATTTTTCGCGGTGTTGGTCCGATATATAAAATATCAGAAAAGTTGTTGCCAGAGCGCTCTTTTATCGCATTTTGAAAAAGGAATTCGGTCGTCCCTTGTTTACCAAACGGAACAAGAAATATTTTACCTTTCATTTAAGAGAGGTCTGGTTAATGTGAAAAATATCGAAACGTATTATTAAGGCTTAAATCTCTGTATAAACTTTATCTTATTTTTTTGTCGCTCGACGGTCGCTCTGCTTCTTCCGTCTCAGTTTAAACAGAAACTGCTTACGTTTATGTTTACTCTTGGATTTTGCCATAACTCCTTATTCTATTACTTTATAGACCATATCATTTTCGTGGGCATGCGCGATAACCTTTATGCCAATCGATGTGCCCTTTTCTGCGGTTTGTACAGATTGATGTTCGATCTGCATTGAATCAATTTTTTGCGTAAAATCAGATGTATGCCCTTTGACATGAATCGTCTCACCGACCGATAACGCTTCATCGGTGATTTCAATAATCGCAACACTGATTTTGCTAAAATAGTGTGTTACTCTGCCGACTTTTCTTTCGGTCATTTTACCTCCCTAATTACGGATACACTTTTTCTAACATTCTCGGATAAGGGATTGTTTCGCGTACATGGGGTAACGAGCATATCCAGGCTAATGTCCGCTCAACACCTAGTCCAAACCCTGAATGAGGAAATGTTCCATAGCGTCGCACATCCAAGTACCATTCAAATGCTTGTTTGGGCAGTTTGTACTCTTGTATTCTTTTCTCTAAAGTTTTTAAATCATCTTCACGCTGGCCGCCACCGACAATTTCTCCGTATCCTTCCGGCGCTAAAATATCCGCGCCAAGGGCTAATTTATCGTCGTCCTGGTCTCTTTTCATATAGAATGCCTTACATTCAGCCGGGTAACGATGGATTACCAACGGTTTTTCATATAAGTTAGATAAAACAGTCTCTTCATCCGCGCCAAAATCGTCACCCCATTTTACTGGTTTGCCGGCTTTCTTTAATTGTTCGATTGCTTCAGTGTAGGTTATTCTCGGGAATGGGGCAGTGATTTTTTCCAATTTTGATATATCACGTTCAATTACTTTTAATTGCTCCTGACATTTACTGAGAACGCGTTCGACAATATAACTGATAAAATCTTCCGCTAATATTATGATATCATTTAAGTCAGCAAATGCAACTTCCGGTTCAATCATCCAGAATTCAGTCAAATGCCGTCTGGTTTTAGATTTTTCCGCACGAAAAGTCGGACCAAAACAATAGACCTTGTTAAAAGCCGCCGCATCCGGTTCATTATAAAGTTGTCCCGATTGAGTCAAATAAGTCTTTTCACCAAAATATTCGACCTCGAACAAGGTGGTTGTGCCTTCAACTGCCGCTGGAGTCAGAATGGGTGTATCGACCAGAATAAATCCCTGATTATCAAAAAAGTCACGCATCGCTTTTATTAATTGAGAACGGATAATGATAATTGCATTTTGTCGCCGTGAACGTAACCATAGATGGCGATGGCCCATCAAAAAATCGGTTCCGTGTTCTTTGGGTGAAATAGGATAATTTTCTGTCATCTGAATAAGCTTAATATCTTGTCCGACCAGTTCAAAACCACCAGGTGCCTTGTCTTCTTTTTTTACTGTTCCAGTAATGTAAAGTGAAGATTCCTGAGTGAGTTTATCCGCCAATTCAAATACTTGCTGAGATACATCTTTTTGTGAAAATACGCACTGGACAATACCGGTGCCGTCACGCACTAAGATAAAGCGTATTTTTCCCGATGAGCGTGTATTATAAACCCAGCCAGCAATCGTTACTGTTTTGCCTTCGGCGTTTTGAATATCTTTAATAAGCATAATTTCATTCTATTATTAAATAGAAAATTGTCAACGTTTTTATATGATTATTTAATTCTTGACCTGTCATAATTTTTAAGTAAGATATGACAAATGATAATATTGAAAATAAATAATAAGCGGAGGAATGTATGGATATAAAGAAAATTGGCGTAATTGGCGCCGGAACTATGGGTAATGGCATTGCCCAAACATTTGCGACGAATGGATTTGATGTTATATTAATTGATATCGACCAGAAGTTTCTTGATAATGCAATGGCGGGCATTAAAAGGAGTCTGGGCAAGATGGTCGAAAAAGCAAAAATGACCCAGGCGGACGCGGATGCCACTTTATCTCATATCAAAACTGGTCTGGATGTAGGCTTGGCAAAGGATTGTCAGCTGGTCGTCGAAGCAATCTTAGAGAAAATTGAATTAAAAAGAGAAATTTTTAAGAAACTATGCATGCAGTGTCCGCCAGAAACAATTCTTGCCTCAAACACATCGACAATATCAATTACCGAAATCGCTGCGGCAACTAAACGAGCGGACCGGGTTATTGGGATGCATTTCATGAATCCGGTACCTTTGATGGCATTAGTCGAGGTTGTTAAAGGTTTGGCAACGAGTACTGAGACGACAAATACGATAGTCGAATTATCCAAAAAGTTAGGTAAAACACCAGTAGTTGTAAATGATTCGCCGGGTTTTGTATCTAATCGAGTTTTATTGCCGATGATTAATGAGGCGATTTATTGTCTGCAAGAGGGAATTGGCGATAAAGAGGCGATTGATACGGTAATGAAGCTTGGTATGAATCACCCGATGGGACCATTAGCGCTTGCTGATTTAATTGGTTTAGATATCTGTCTGGATATTTTGAATGTTCTACATCGCGACCTGGGTGACCCGAAATATCGACCATGCCCATTGTTAAAGCGGATGGTCGCAGCTGGTTATCTTGGCCGAAAGACGAAAAAAGGTTTTTATACCTATTAAGAATATCAGTTAAAATAGAAAGCAAACTGGCAAAAATAAATAATATTTATAATAAATGCGGATAATACAAATACCCGATGTACGATTCGGGCATACGATTTATTCATATCGACTTATAGATTCAACTCAGGATAAAGCGTTCGAATTAGCCCGACAGGGCGCGGCTGACGGGGTCGTTGTCGAGACTAAAGCTCAATCGCGCGGACGAGGCAGGGAAGGTAAGTTTTGGATTTCAGAAAATGGTGGATTATATTTCTCGATAATATACCGACCACAAACCAGTGTACCTGATTCTTCTGCATTAACTAGAATTATCGGTTCAAAAATCAAACGGGTTATGGAAAAGCTAATTTCAAAATATATGAATATCGAATTAAAACAACGAGGGACAAATGATTTACTACTAAATAGCCGAAAACTGATCGGTATTTTGGTTGAGACTGAAACATACGCTTCTGACCTGCAAGATATTAAGCCCGAATTTTACATCATCGGTATCGGAGTGAATATAAACCAGAGTCATTTTCCGAGACATTATGAGAGTGTCGCAACATCAATAAAAATCGAAATAAGTAAATCATTTTCACGTTTTAGAATATTGAAAGAAATTTGTAATGGTCTAGAGGTGATACTTCCAAAGTAATATTAACCTAACGCTTTGTCAAGGTGCAGGGTTGACAGAGCCCATTATATTAGTAGAATGTAAATATGCAATTGACACCAATTGAGATAAAAAATAAATCATTTTCGAAGGGTTTTAACGGATATAACAAAGATGAAGTAAAAGCCTTTCTTACTCAGGTTAGTAAAGAAATTGAGGAATTGCGTAGTGAGCGAGTATCCTTGGCTCAAAAAGTTGATGAGCTTACAACACGAGTTATGGGACTGGAAAAGCATGAGAATTTATTGAAAGATACTTTAGTGACTGCGCAAAAAGCGACTACCGACATCAAGGATAACGCACGAAAAGAATGCGAACTGCTTATCACAAAAGCGAAAATGGATGCGGAAAACATAAAAAAGGATGCGTTGGAACAAATAAGGAAACTACAAGAGAAGATTAATGAACTGGAGTCGTACAAAATTAATCTTATCGGGCAAACCAAAGCCCTGATAACTAATGTCTCAGTGCTGCTGGATAAAGAACTGAGCCAGAAGAAAGGTTAATCTTTGTGATTAGGAGTAGTAACAAGCGGTCATTATCAAAATTAGATTTATTATCCGATAACATAATCGAAAGTGTAAAGGTAATTCATCATAAGACTGATTTTAAACCTGAAATCGGGATTATTTTGGGCACTGGTTTGGGCAAGCTAGTATCAGATATTAAAATCAAATCAGCAATTAATTATACAGACATACCAAATTTCCTCAAACCAACGGTTGAAAGTCATGCTGGTCGATTAATTTTTGGAGAATTGAGCGGTAAACGAATTTGCGCAATGCAGGGACGATTTCACTATTATGAAGGATACGATATGGTTGATATTACTTTCCCAGTCAGAGTAATGAAAGGACTTGGCATTAAGACACTCATTGTTTCTAATGCTTGTGGTGGCATTAATCCGCAATTTAGTGCAGGAGATATTATGGTAATAACCGACCATATTAATCTGATGGGTGATAATCCGTTGCGCGGTGTAACCGATACCAACTTAGGTCCACGTTTTCCTGATATGTATAATTGTTATGATAAAACTTTAATTGCCCTATCGGAAAAAGCCGCGCTTAACGCAAAAATTCCTTTACGGCGAGGTGTTTATGTCGGTGTACTGGGGCCTAATTTGGAGACCGCCGCAGAATATCGTTTTTTTAGAATAATCGGGGGCGACGCAGTCGGCATGTCAACCGTTCCGGAAGTAATCGTTGCAAGGCATATCGGGTTAAGAGTTTTAGGGTTTTCGGTTATAACTGATATGGGTTTACCGGATGCGATGCGTTCAGTCGATTTTCCAGAAGTGTTAAAGGTTGCCAATCGAGCGGAACCGCATTTGACCCGTTTAATCCGAGAGGTTGTGGGACTCATTAAGTGAGAATTGATAAAAAAATTTTCTATGTTTTGTTGATTGTCGTTTTACTATCGTGTGCAAAACAACAAACGATTACGATAACATCAACACCGGAACAGGATTTTAACCAAGCTTTAGAGCTGTTGCAGGCGAAAAAATATAATAAAGCGATTGAGACATTTCAAAATATCGTGTTCAATTACCCGGGAAGCAGTTATGCGGCCGATGCACAATTTTATCTTGCCGATGCCTACTATAGCAAAAAGGATTATCAATCAGCAATCGCAGAATTCGAGTTTTTTATCAATAGTTTTGCTGGTAATCAGAATTTAGAGGAAGCATATTACAAAAGAGCGGTTGCCTATTATAATATTGTTCCGGCAATTGTCAAAGACCAGACCATGCTTTCGAAAACATTAGAAATTTTAGATGAACTTGAAGAGCGGTTTCCCAATACACATTATAAAGAAGAAATTACTCAACTCCGGCAGAAAATAGCCGACCGGTGGGCGGAAAAGAGTTACAATACCGGAGAACTGTACTTTAAGGGTGGCGAATACGGTGCATCGCGAGTTTATTTTGATTTTGTGCTAAATGAATATCCGCAAACAAAATGGACCAATAACTGCAAATTTTATATTGCTCAGATTTATGAAAAGACCGATTCATTAGCACAAGCAGAAAGTTTATATCACATATTATTGAGCGATAGTACGGATGTTAAAATAAGAAAACTGGCACAGGAACATTTAACCAAATTAAAACCCAAATAATATAATGAGAATTGGTATTTTTGGCGGGGTATTTGACCCGATACATGTTGGACATCTTATAGCCGTGGAAGAGGTCAGAGAGCAATTGAAACTGGATAAGGTTTTATTTATACCATCTTATGACCCACCCCACAAAAAAACACCAACCAGTTATCTTCGTCGACGCAATATGGCTGAATTAGCAATTCAGAATAATCCTTATTTTAAGCTTTGCGAAATCGAAAAAGAAATCGGCGGCAAGTCTTGGACCATTGAAACACTCAAGACATTACATAAACTTTATCCAAAAGACCAATGCTACTTAATTATTGGTGCAGACCAGTATCAAAAATTGAATGACTGGAAAGAACCAGAATCTCTTACCCGCTACGCTCAGCTGGTTGTAATGAATAGGCCTCACTCAAAAATTAAAAATCAAAAGTCAAAAATCAAGATTATTCGTATCAGTATATCGCAGATTGATATTGCAAGTAAAGATATACGAGAAAGTATCAAGCAAGGTAAAAGTATAAGATATAAAGTGGCGGAAGCTGTGTACAAATATATATATAAAAATAAAGTTTATAAATAAACAAAACATGGAGGAAAAATGATTAATTTAGCATTTGCTCAAGCTACAGCACAAACCGGTCGAGGTGGGAATCCAATCATCGGGTTTTTACCGATAATCTTAATTGTTGTTATTCTGTATTTTTTAATGATATTACCACAACAACGCAGACAGAAAAAACACGACCATATGGTTCATGAACTAAAAAAAGGCGACCGAGTTGTGATTTCAGGCGGCATTTACGGCATAATTACCAATACTAAAGAACGGACATTTATGGTCAAAATTGCCGAAAATACCGAAATCGAGATTGATAAGACATCAATTGCATATCGAATCGGGCAATAGAAAATATATCCTTTCGTAAGTAATATATTATGAAAGGTAAAAATCAGAAAATTCTGCTTTACGGAAGCCGAGTACTTTCAAAACCGGTAAAACCGGTAAAACCGGTAAAAAAAGTTGATAGTGCGATTAAAAAACTGATCGCCGATTTAAAGACAACGATGTTAACGCAGGATGGTTTAGGTTTGGCGGCAAACCAAATCGGCGATTCACATGCTATATTTGTTTTTAATCCAAGAGGTGTTAATATTAACCAAGACCCGGTTGCAGTACTTAATCCGGTAGTGATTAAAGCAGAAGGAAAAGAAGAACGGGAAGAGGCATGTTTATCATTACCCGGCATTGTCGAGGTGCTTCTAAGACCGCAAAAGGTTACAATAAAAGGGTTTGATGAGGAAGGTCAGGAGATAGAAATAACCGGTAACGGATTGTTAGGGCGGGTATTCCAGCATGAAATTGACCATTTAAACGGGATATTTTTCATCGACCATCTATCAGCAACACGACGTCGTATGCTAAAAAAACAATTAGATGAAATTGCCAAAAAGTAATTCTTAAGTAACAACTATCAATGCGGATAATATTCTGGGGAACGTCAGATTTTGCCCAACCAAGCCTGGAACGGATTTATCAATCCGGTTATGAAATTCTATACGTCGTCACTGCGCTGGAAAAACATGCGGGTAGGGGTTTAAAGCTAAAGCCAAGCCCGGTTCGATTAATGACGGAAAAGCTTGGATTAAGAATTCTTGAACCGGAAAATCCTAATACCGATGATTTCTTTCAGACATTAAATAAAGAACAAGTCGATATTTGCGTGCTTGCCGCTTATGGTTTTATGATAAAACCGAAATTACTGCAAATGCCGGTAAAGGGATTTGTTAATATTCACCCTTCATTGTTGCCTAAATATCGTGGTGCAGCGCCAATCCAACGAACAATTATAAACGGAGAAAGACAGACAGGTGTCACAACATTTTTTATGAATGAAGCAATGGACGCCGGAGATATTATTTTACAATCGAAAACCGATATCGGTGAAAATGAGACGTACGACGAACTTCGTATGAGATTGGCTCAAATTGGTGCTGACTTATTAATTGAGACTTTAAGTCTTATTAAAAATGACAATATTCAAACCGTGCCACAGGATACAACTCAGGTAACAATCGCAAAAAAAATCAAAAAAGAGCATTGTATAATAAATTGGAATCAAGCAGCAGTAAATATTCATAATTTAATACGCGGGCTATCATCTGAACCCGGTGCATATACTTATTTTCGAGGGAAACGGGTTAAGATTATTAAATCATTAGTTTATATTCAACCGGTAATAAATAATACTAAGCCGGGTCAGATTTTGTTTGTAAAGAAAGACCTTGTCGTTGCTACTCAAAACGGATATCTCAATATTTTATTGTTACAGCTGGAGGGTGGAAAAGTAATTACGGGTGCCGATTTTATGAATGGGCAGAGACTAAAACCAGAAGAATACTTCAAGTGAATATAAAAAAGTTAATAATTTGGCTGATAATATTAATAGGTTCTTTTGGATTAGGATTTGCGGTTTTTAATATTTTTATCATGCCGCGAATCGTCGGTACCGGGAAAGATGTTACAGTCCCCAGTCTAATTGGAAAGCCATTAGTATTAGCTCAAAAAATGTTACTTGAACAAAGCTTTGTTATTGGTGAAACCCGGGCTGTTTTTGATACTATTTTTCCGCAAGGGATTGTTGTTGGTCAAAAACCACCCGCCGGCAGTATTGTCAGAAGCGGTCGCAAGATTAACATTTTGGTTAGTAAGGGCGCGTTAAAGGTTAAGATACCTTTTGTAGAGCAGATGTCCGAAGACCAGGCAATAAGAGTTTTGAATAGCTTGGGAATAAATCCGACAATTGTTGAATCGCTGCGCTCAGCAACCATCAGTGCCGGTAAAATAATCAGCACCGAACCTGGACCGGGTTCGGAAATTCCTATCGGAGGCCAGTTTGAAGTTTTTGTCTCAAGCGGTTCAAGCGGAATATTTTTGATGCCGATGCTGGTCGGGCTGTCGGTCAATGAGGCGATTGACTCAATAAGAAGTAACGGACTTGCACTTGGCATGATTCAGCAAATCCCGAGTGATGAACCAAAAGGTTATGTGGTTATCCAATATCCGGAAGATGGGATGCGAATCAGAACCGGTGATACGGTTAGGCTGATTGTATCAGGAAAGAAAAGATGAACCAAATCAATAGAAAAGAAGAGGTAATACGCAGAGACAATGTAAGAATCGCTGCGTCAGTTTTAAATTGTAATTTTCTTCACCTGGCCGACGAGTTAAAAAATGTTCAAGATGCGGGAGTTGATTTGATACACCTCGATGTGATGGATGGTCACTTCGTGCCAAACTTGAGTTTCGGTGTGCCGATTCTTAAGGCAATCAGACCGATACTGAAAGTACCAATCTTTAGTCATCTGATGGTAATTGAACCGGAAAACCTGATTGAGAAGTTTATTATTGAATCGGATGCGATTATTTTTCATATCGAAGCATCCAAAAAACCTGAACATTGCTTAGAATTGATTAATAATGCGAATCGACTTGCAGGTATTGCTTTAAATCCAGATACTGCTTTAGAAACCATAGCACCATTTCTAAACAATATATACGAAATACTAATAATGAGCGTTAATCCCGGATTTGGGGGACAGGGGTTTATTTCGACAACAATTGATAAGGTAAAGAGAGCAAAACGACTTATTAAAGATGCTGGTAAAAAGATTGTTATTGCAGTCGATGGCGGAGTCAATACCAGCAATGCTTGTTCGTTAATTGATGCGGGTGTTGATATTTTAGTTGCAGGGACCACAATATTCCGTTCGAAAAATTATGCTGATACGATAAGGCTGTTAAGATGTTTGAAATAATCACTGATAAATTTGTTAAGTTACAAAGAAAGCTTTTAGGATATGGACGGTTAAGTTCAAAGGAAATATCCGAAGCACTCCGGGAAATCAGAATTACTTTACTTGAAGCAGATGTTAATTACAAGGTGGTTGGTGAGTTTGTCCGCAACCTGCAGGAGAAAATCGAAGAAAAAAAGATTGTCGAAAGTTTAAAACCCGGCGAACTAATCAATGTAACACTTTATCAGGAATTATTAAAACTATTAGGAGAAAAAGCGGAAAAGATACAATTTTCGGCAATGCCGACAATAATTAGCCTGGTTGGTTTACAGGGGACTGGTAAGACCACAACTGCCGCAAAACTTGGGGTAAAGTATAAAAATAAAAAACCGTTATTGGTCGCCTGTGATGTAAAAAGACCGGCCGCATCAGAACAGTTAAAGATATTAGCACAAAGAGCGCAGGTTGATTTTTTCCCGGTCGAAGAGACCGCGTTAAAGACATGCATTAGGGCATTAGAGCAGGCAAAAGCAAAAGGTAACCAGCTGGTCATTTTCGATACAGCCGGACGTTTGCATATCGATGAAGATTTGATGGGTGAGCTAAAGTCGATTAAAGATAAAACCAAACCGCATTATATACTTTTGGTCGTGGATGGAATGGTCGGTCAGGATGCAGTAAGTCAGGCACAAGAGTTTCATACTAAACTCGGTTTATCCGGAGCGATAATAACCAAACTTGACGGCGATGCCAAAGGCGGCGCGGTTGTTTCAATTCGCAAAGTTACATCCGTGCCAATCTATTTTATGGGTACGGGTGAGCGAATCGAGGATTTAGAGGAATTTTCACCGCAGCGGATTAGCACCAGAATTATCGGGCAGGGTGATATTCTAAGCCTGCAGGAAAAAGTCGCACAAGCAATGACACCGCAGGAACAGGAAAAGGTTGCGGAGAAATTTCTCAAAGGCAAGTTTAATTTCACTGATTTCTTGGAACAGTTGCGTTCGGTAAAAAAGATGGGTAATATATCAAAATTGATTGCGATGATTCCGGGCGCATCAGCAGTTAAAGGACTGGAAAATATCGATGACAAAGAATTCAATAGGACCGAAGCGATAATCCTATCAATGACAAAACAGGAGCGCAGCGAGCCGGAGATAATTGATGGCTCACGCCGAAGACGTATTGCATCCGGCAGCGGAACATCGGTCGAGGATGTAAACCGTTTATTAAAAGAATTCCGTCAGGCAAAAGATTTGATGCATAATATGAATACCGGAAAATTTAAAATGTTTAAAAGGTAAGCCACGGATGAACACGAATAGATTCTTTAAATATCTTTTTAAAATCCGTGTAAATCAGTCGCAAAAATTAATAAATTGGAGGTAATATGTATTGTCGTAATTGCGGTAAAGAAGTAGCAGATAATGCAGTCATCTGTGTTAGCTGCGGAGCAAAACCATTAGCCGGTGCGAAATACTGTCAAAACTGTTCAGCTGAAGTCGACCCCAAAGCAGAAATCTGCGTGAAATGCGGTGTCCGTTTAGGTAAGGGCGCGGTAAAAGGAAAAGATTGGCTGGTTGCATTATTATTATCAATCTTTCTCGGCACTCTGGGTATTGACCGATTTTATCTCGGTTATATCGGTCTTGGTATTCTAAAACTTATCACTGCTGGCGGGTTTGGAATCTGGTGGTTGATTGACGTAATTCTTATTGCAACCAACAAACTGCGCGACAGTAGCGGTAGGGAACTGAATAGATAAAAAGCTTCAGCGGTAATTTATAACAGCTTAGTATGATTTTACCTGTTCAAGAAGTAAAATTATACAGGTGATAATTTAGGGCGATTTTCTTTTATTATCTAAAAGTGCAATCCATCTACCTGATAGATACACCACGCGACGTTGTGACTAATCTTGCCGATAAATGTATTGGTAATCAATTAGACAAAATACTCAATAAAGGACTGGGCAGCCCATAAAATAAAGCCCCAGGGCAAGCCCTGGGCTTTTACCTGGGGGCTTACATAAATCGCAGCTTTTTAGGTTGGTTGTTAGGTTACCGAGAGTGTGTAACTACCTTATGAGTATATAACTCTAAATTGCGAAAATTAGAGCTTGTTATATCACGAAAGGTTTATAACTTGACATAATAAAAATTTTAGTTAATATTCAATCCAAATTATGATTGGAAAGTATCGTAAAAGCAAAATATTACCATGTTTGTTTATATTATATTATTCAATTGTAGCTAATCAAACATTTGTCAATGTTTACATTTTACTAAATGACCAATAATTATGAATAAGATACATATTGAAATCAAAGACCTAACTAATGGTAAAATTGTCAATAAATTTGAGTTTGATATAACCTCAATGTCATCGTTATTCAATAATGATATACAAAAAGCTAAACAAAGTTATATTGATG
>CAIPLT010000021.1 GCA_903865935.1 Caldifarciminota bacterium | reverse complement strand
GCCTTCAGTGTTTTCTGCGGTTAAACTCTTATCTCGGTAGTATATAAATAAAAGGGGCAGGGAAAATCCCTGCCCCAGTCTTATTGTTTATAGTTTATTGGACAATGAGCTTTACTTCGCTCGTATTTGTCGCATCGCTGTATTTCAGGAAGTAGATTCCCTTGGCTAATGTGTTAGCCGAGAGACGAGTCGTGTAGGTTCCGGCATTGAGATATTCGTTGGTCACGGTTTCCACTACATTACCAATCGCATTGTAAAGTTTAACCGAAACTTTACCGCTTACTGGTACGGTGTAGCGAATCGTTGTAATCGTGGTAAACGGATTCGGTGTCACATTAAAGTTGAAGCTGGTTGCGGTTGTCGTACGCTCGACCATTGCTGATGTCGTTGTGCTCGGTATGACTGAAGTTGCAACTGAAGCTGACGGAATGTATTTCCAGAACTCAGGTGTCTTGTTGCCCTTGAGTAACCAGATTCCGCCATCGGCATAAGCCATTGCACTTCCGGTCTTGATGACCGATTTCTTGTTCAGTCTCGGTACTGAATCAACTGATACCCAGCCGATGCCCGGTGTATATTCCCACATGAAGTTGAAACCGCCGCCTTTGGTCGCATAGATTGATACGCCGTCAGTTGCGCTCGCAGCACCATCTTTAAGATATAGCTTCTTCAGCTTCGAGACGCCATTGGTAAGCAGGTGTTCGAATGGAGGTATCGTGTCCGCAGTCAGTTCATTCCAGGTGTTCAAACCCATATCATATGAGAAGACCCGGTTCGGTTTGATATTCGCCTTCAGCGCATAGAATGTGCCGCCAACCTCGATGATTGATGAACCGTCTTTCCAGACCACCTGCTTTGTTCCGCTAAGTACCGGCAGAGAAGCAAGTGCGGTCCATGGAGTACCACCGGTTGTGTCGGCAGTCGGGTCATAGACATAGAAGTTGTTCGGGTCGGTCTTCTTCTGGTTTCCAGCTAAGAGGTATACTTTGCCAGCATACCAGCGAATCGATGTACCACCCTTGAGTCCTTTGGGTACCGGCACAAATGCTTTTGCTTTCCAGCCGATTAATGTTTCGCCAGCCGGTCCAATCACGGTGTCGATATAGTATGCCCAGAACTCAGGCACGCCATTACCTTTGGTTGCGTAGATGATATTGTTGCCATCATAGCACATTGAAGCACCCTTTGCCACGACCTTCTTGTTTATCTTGGTCGGGTTGGTTACTTTCTTACCATTGGGTATCGAGTCGCTCGCCAGATAAGTCCAGGAGCCGTCATATTTGTAGAACTCCCTTGACTTGCCGCGGAATGCGTAGAGCACATCGCCGGCTTTGGTGCCGCCAACTTTGACTAATGCGCCACCGTCTGCCACATATTTTCCTGCAATGCCAGTCGGCATTGATTCTTGCTGAGCCCAGCCCGGAATGTTAAAGGTTGCATCAATCGTATGGTCTGCAGTAACATTCACAAATGTATATAGGGTCTCCGCACCAACTGAAACACCATCTATTAAGACATCAGCAACTTGATAACCGCCATCGGGTGTTATCGTAAAGGTCGTATCTGAACCATAGTTAACAACCACTGGACCTGATGGTGTAATTGTGCCACCAGTCGTTGCAGTTGCGGTAATCGTGAAACTATCAATACCAAAGGTCGCATGAATCGTATGGTCGGCTGTTACATTCTCAAATGTATAAGTCGGTGCTACTGTTACTGGTTCGCCATCAACTAAGATACTTAGCCTATGACAACCAGTGTTCGGTGTAATCGTAAAGGTCGTATCATCACCTTGGTTCACAACAACTGCACCGGATGGGTCAATTGAACCATCGGCACCCGCGGTCGCAGTGATTGTGTAACTTTGGAAATACTTTATTGTCAAATAGTCATAGGTTGTGGCAGAAGTCAGGCTCTGACCTGTAACATAGACATTACCCGTGCCATCCACTGCTAATGCATAAGCATAGTCAGGACCACTTTCCGGTCCATCATATCTTGCTACCCATAGTGAATCTCCGGCTGAATTATATTTTATTGTCGCATAGTCATAGTCTGTGGTGCTAGGGCTCTGACCCGTAACATAGACATTACCCGCGCCATCCACTGCTAATGCATAAGCACAGTCAGTACTATTTACCGGTCCATTATATCTTCTGACCCATCCCAAACCAGTTGTATCACCGGCAGGGGTATATTTTATTGTCGCATAGTCATAGCTACCTGTGCCAATACCAGCGCTCTGACCCGTAACATAGACCGTATCCGCACGAACTGCTAATGCATTAGCCACGTCAGTACCATTTGCCGGTCCATCATATCTTTGGACCCAGCCGCCGGCTGCTACTGTCGTATCTCCGGCAGTAGTATATTTTATTGTCGCATAGTCGTAATTACCCCCAGCATTCTTGCTCTTACCCGTAACATAAACATTGCCCGTGCCATCCACTTTTAATGCATAAGCATAGTCATCACTATTTCCTGGTCCATCATATCTTTGGACCCAGCCGCCGTTAGCCACTGCCGTATCTCCGGTAGGGGTATATTTTATTGTCGCATAGTCGTAATTACCCCCAGCATTCTTGCTATTTCCTGTAACATAAACATTACCCGTGCCATCCACTGCTAATGCATTAGCACAGTCAGTACTATTTCCTGCTGGTCCATTATATCTTTGGACCCAGCCGCCGTTAGCCACTGCCGTATCTCCGTCAGGGGTATATTTTATTGTCACATAGTCACTGCCTGTGCCAGAACCCCAGCTCTGACCCGTAACATAGACCGTATCCGACCGAAGTGCTATCGCATATGCAATATCATCATCATTTCCCGGAGGTCCATCGTATATTTGGACCCAGCCGCCGGCTGCTACTGTCGTATCTCCGTCAGGGGTATATTTTATTGTCACAAGGTCGTAATTACCCCCAGCATTCTTGCTCTGACCCGTAACATAGACATTACCCGCGCCATCCACTGCTAATGTATAAGCAACATCCTTATTATTTCCTGGTCCATTATATCTTCTGAGCCATAGTGTATCTCCGGCAGAATTATATTTTATTGTCGCATAGTCATAGTTTATGCCCCAGCTACTACCCGTAACATAGACATTGCCCGCGCCGTCCACTGCTACTGCACGAGGATACTCAGTACTATTTGCCGGTCCATCATATCTTCTGGTCCAGGCGGTATCAACTTGTGCTGCGTATGCCAGTCCGATTAGTCCTAAAAGGACTAATATTAGTAGATATTTATTTCTACTCATTTTATCCTCCATATTAGTTTAGATTTGGCAAGATTTTGTTCGGTGCATAGCACCATTTCGATTGAAAGATTGCAAGATTCAAAATTGTTAAATCTGCAATCTTCTAATCTGTTAATCTTCAAATCGTTATTGAACCTGCACGATGTCGGTAAAACCCCCTTGCCAATTTTAAACCACAAGATGACTTTAGTCATTGCGAGCGTAAGCGTGGCAATATCACAATGGAGATTGCTTCGTCGCTGTGCTCCTCGCAATGACAGTTCTCGTGGTTTAATTAAGGTTTTATCTGACATCGCCGGATTGAACCAGTTCCAAAATCCCCAATAATTTACATCTCTGACAGAATTAACAGGATTTAATTCAATCATTGTTTTATCCTGTCCATCCTGTAAATCCCGTCGAAAGTTTCTTTGGGAATTATAAGAAATTTTGTTACCATTTTTATTATGCAGTCATTTTACCGTCCATGGTCTTATAGTCGCATTACTATCGCTAACGGGCTTACTGCACGATGAGTTTCAGTACGCTCTTATCAGTATCACTTTCATACTTTAAGAAGTAGACACCTTTTGAAATTTTTGATTTCCAATTTTCAATTTTCAATGTGTATGTGCCAGCATTGAGATTATCATTAACCAGAGTTTCAATCAGTCTGCCAGTTGCGTTGTAGAGTTTGATTGAAACTTTACCAGCAATTGGCACGGTATAACGAATTGTTGTATGTTTTGTGAATGGATTAGGCTCAGCGGTGAGCGAATAGCGGCCAGCGGAAAGCGGTTGGCGGTTTTCTTCTACTCCCGGTGTCTGAACATACTTGATTGTCGTATAGTCAGCACCTGTGCCAGAACCTGTACTCCATCCTGTCATATAAACATTGCCCGTACCATCCACTGCTAATGCATTAGCCATATCAATACCATTCCCTGGTCCATCATATCTCGCAACCCATTGCTGATTACCGGCTGAATTATATTTTATTGTCGCATAGTCATCGGCTGTGCCAATACCAGTACTATTACCCGTAACATAGACATTGCCCGCGCCATCCACTGCTATTGCATATGCACAGTCAGCATCATTCCCTGGTCCGTTATATCTTGCTACCCATAGTGAATCTCCGGCTGAATTATATTTTATTGTCGCATAATCAGCATCACCTGTGCTAATACCTTTGCTCTGACCCGTAACATAGACATTGCCCGTGCCGTCCACTGCTATTGCATTAGCACAGTCAACGCCATTTCCTGGTCCGTTATATCTTGCTACCCATAGTGAATCTCCGGCTGAATTATATTTTATTGTCGCATAGTCATAGCCTGTACCAGAACCATGGCCATAACCCGTAACATAGACATTGCCCATGCCATCCACTGCTAATGCAAGAGCAAAGTCATAACCATTTCCTGGTCCATTATATCTTCTGACCCATAGTGTATCTCCGGCTGAATTATATTTTATTGTCGCATAGTCATAGCCTGTGCCAGAACCAAAGGTATAACCCGTCACATAGACATTACCCGCGCCATCCACTGCTATTGCACGAGCAATGTCAAAACCATTTCCTGGTCCGTTATATCTTCTGACCCATAGTGTATCTCCGGCTGAATTATATTTTATTGTCGCCCAGTCACGCTCAACTGTACCAGCAGCATCGCTCTGACCTGTAACATAGACATTGCCCGCGCCGTCTACTGCTATTGCAACAGCATAGTCAGTGCCATTTCCTGGCGACCCATTATATCTTCTGACCCAGGCAGTATCAACCTGTGCTGATGCCAGTCCGATTAGTCCAATTAGGACTAATGTAAGTAGATATTTATTTTTACTCATTTTTTCCTCCAATTTTGATTATAGTAATACTTAACCGCAGAGGTCGCAGAGGATTTTTCTCTGCTTCCTCTGATATCTCTGTGGTTAGTGGTTAATAGTAGTCGTTGTAATCATTTTATTTTATTTAGATTGGCAAGATTTTTGTTTGGTGCAGTGCACCAGTGATAAAAGACAGAGAACAGCACTCAGGGAACAGAAATTTTATTTTTCTCTGTTTCCTGTGACTGAATCCTATACGCTATGATTGAACCTGCACGATACCATCAAGCCATCCCTGCCATTATCCGCTTTCCGCTGTTTTTTTCATCGCCGAGACCACGGAGAACGCAGAGATAAAAATTATAAGGAGACCAGAAATCCATGAAAAGAATTCTCCTGTTTTTCCTGACTTCCTTATAGATAATCCTGCGAACTCCGCGACTCTGCGTGGAGGAATAAATGCGGTTAATGGGTACAATATTTTCTGCTTTTGTTTAGTTAAAAATAACGTCATATTTTCAAAGGATTTATAAAGAGACCAGAAACCAAGCAAAAAAAATATTCCTGTTCTCCTGGCTTCCTTATAAAATTTGTTATTCGTGTCCATTAGTGGCTTCATTCTTTATCTTTTGTTAAGACTTTATTTATATCGGTCCCTTTTGACCAGAGATATTCAAAGTTATTTTTCATGCTCGAGATTAGTGATGGATGGTTAAAGATAAAGACCGTGACATTTTTATCTTCTTTGTGAGATAGTGAGAAAGTTGCTTTGTCATCAAAAATAATCATATTCATCGGCAAGAAATTAATTACCCTTCCGACTTCGCCGTGATTTAATGCCTTTTTAACATAGGACAGATATTTGCTGTCGTTAAGACATCCGGTTTCGTAAAGACAGCGATTTTTTACCCCTTTTTTTAAGGTTTTGATTTCCAGGTTTACAGCATCCTCCATTGTTTTTTCGTCCTTCTCACTGAAGTATTTGGTAAACATCAAGACTTCCCTTTTCGCATCATTCACCGCTTTTGTTATGAATTCCCTTATTTGTCTTCCTTTTAATACTTGAATAAACTCATAGGGGACTTCAGTTTTTCCCTGATTTTTATAAGCTTTATTAAGCTCTTGGAGCACCTCCTTTTCCTTCTGCAAGATGTTATGAAAAGCAACCATAGGCGCGACCGCTGAATAATAGTTAATTTCCCCTTTGTTTTCAGTGCATATTCCTTTATTCGCTAACTTTTTAAGGCTTGGATAAATCTGAGATCTTGGTACCGAAGTCACCTTTGCTAAATCCCGAACCTTGGTTCTTCCAATCTTAACAAGCGCGCAATAAACTTCTGCTTCGTATTTTGAGAGCCCCAAAAAACTTAAATGATTTATTAGTTCCATCTGTCAGGATTAGAATACTGACAAATTAATTTTTTGTCAAGTATTTTTTGAGGCGTTCTGAAAAAGTCTTGAGTGCTTCGGAGCCTGTAAAATCTATCTCCGCTGACATTCAATATAAACATATTATCACCTTACCTTCCCAGTTGGCGGGGGGTAACGAAATATCTGTTGTATTTCAGGCGATATTGTACAAATTGGTCATTTAGCACTTTGCACTCCCTAAGGTTGTCCCGCATTATTTTCTCCGCGCATATTATATAGTTTCCTGCGCGCCAAAGTCAATAAGCAGCACTCTAAGTTTTTCCAGCAAGTTACGCATTTTTCAAGAATATTTACACAATGTAGTGAATTTATTGTGTAAAAGTGTATTAAAAAAGGCAGAAATTTGGCAGAATTTGTGAATTGGTTACATAAAATACCTTTTCTGCTCAAGCTAAAGTGCAAGTCAGATTTTAACTAATTAGTCTAATATGTGCTGAAACAGAACAGTTAATAAAAAGATTTCCGTCCAAAAACCCCCAGTCTTCACAACACACAAAAAGAGGCCGAGGACGCAGCTCGTGAAAATCTTAAAAACACAGGCTGCGGAGAATTAACTATTCAAGGAATACACGGGAAAATTGTAAGTAAAGATACGATTCATCCAGAAAAGGACTCGTGTCCACCAAAAGACAGACAACACTAAATCAGGGCGGAAATTAATTTGTCAAAAAATATCCCGAATACTTTTAATATAATTATTTTGACCTGACAAAATATAATTAGACAAAGAATACCACATTATTTTTACATATTTTAATAATCTGTTTTATATCACTATTTAATAATTCTATTCGTTTTTTCCCTTTTTGTCGTTCTTGTTGTTTTTTCCCCAGGCTTTGGCGACTTCCTTGGCAAGAGCTTTTAATTCTTTTAGTTTTTGTTTTTCTTTTTCTTTTTTTATTTTTTCAGCCCTTTTATTATACCATTTTACAATTTTCTTTATCAGCCACTTAAAGCCCAAACCTAAAAGTGCAGCTAGGCTGCTAAGAAATAAAAATTGAATAATAGTCTTGACTGAAAAGTTAGGGGTGAAAAAATTTGTGTAGGCTGGCTGGCATCCGGCAGTAAAAACCGCTAGAATTAAATATAAAATCAGTCCCCTACTCTTTTTGGTAAAGAGCAGTGAAATTGAGCGCATTGCTTTCCTTTCCCAGGGGTTTGTCTTCCCCTAGTTGTTATGGATATTTCCGCTTTGCGTTCAATTCATTTTTGGTTTTTTTATTATTTATAACTCAATATCTTTCGATATTTATTTTTGTTTTTTTGTTTATAGCTTATCGAACTAGTCATGTTACGCAGTTATCGTCATCACAAGGCGGAAATATCCAAGTCAATATCAGCGTCTTCGTACAATAGTGATTGCGATTGATTGTACGGCATAAATAATCACCTCTTTCTGAAGCATTATTTTTGGTGCTTCATATATATTTTACAACTTACCATTTTTCTTGTCAAGGTTTATTTTATTTTTATTAGTCAAAAGAAACAAAATTGTCTAATTATCGCGCGCTTTTTGCCCAGTTTTTACTCTTTACAAGCCCTAAAACATTGGTATAGCTAGACAAAACTAATATTTGTCTAATCTTGTCAGAAAGGAATTATTAAAAACCTTGACAAATTCGATAATCGTGTTAATTTAATGTGAGTGAGAATCAAGATGATACCTTTGCTAGTTCGAGTGCTGATAACCTTAAAATTAAACACAAAAATTTGTAATTAAATAAATAACGAATGGGAGGAGTTATGAAAGCATGTATTAGTAAATGGTTTATTTTCGTTTGGTTTTTGATCTTACTATTAATTCCAGCCATCACGTTTTGTCAGGGAACAGTTGAACAAAGACTAAATCGAATTGAAGCCAGGTTAGACACCTTATATGCTCTTCACAAAACACAGCTTAATGTAAGTCGTTCTAATGAAATACTTAAAGATACAATTAATCTGCTATATGGAATTGCAAGTACCAACGGTACTATCCTGGATAAGGGATATTTTGTCATAAACCATAATGATAGCTGGAAAATACCATATTGGGTAGCCTACCGTCTTACTTCTACAGATCTTTCGGGAAATGCGAAACGCAAAGATGACTTTAGACCGGACCCTCAATTACCAACTGGTTCAAGATCTGAACTAACTGATTATAGGAATAGCGGTTATGACAGGGGGCATAATGCACCAGCTGCTGATTTTACAAGAAGCAGCGATGCAATGTCGTCTACTTTTTTGCTATCAAATATGAGTCCACAAAGGCCTGAATTAAACAGGAAAATTTGGGAAAAGCTTGAAGAGCAGGTTCGTCAACATGTAACGGACGAAGGAAAAGCGTGGATCGTTACCGGCAGCCTTTTTCTTGATTCTGACAGTCACTTTGTCTCACCAAAAGAATTTATCGGTGCAAACAAGGTAGCTGTTCCCACACATTTTTTCAAGGCAATTCTCTCCGTGGATAATGCCGGAACTTATTCTATGTACGCTTTTATTTTGCCGAATCAACTAGATTACATTCCTGGAAAACCCATGGATTATATTGTAACAGTTGATCGACTTGAGGAAATTACAGGGTATGATTTCTTTCCCGAATTAAATGATTCTATTGAGAATAAACTTGAAAGCACAATGCCAAGCACTTGGCCAAAATAGGAGGTAATATATGAACGATTCGGTACCAGGAAAAAACACAAATAACTTAAAGCCGTATAATATTATCATAGCAATTGTGACTGTGGTAATTGTTATACTGGCAGTTTTATTTTTCCCCAAAAGTGTTCCGTTCTGGCCTTTTAATGTTTCAGATATACTTATTTTGCTTGTTTCTTTATTTCTTATATCTCTTTTTATTGAACGGACGGTAGAGGTCGTAATGATTGTCTGGAGAGAAAAAAGCAAACAACAACTTGTTAATGAGCTCAATGCAGAAAAGAAAAAATCTGAGCAAATAGCTAAAGGTTCGAGAGACATAACTTCTAATGAGGAGCAGGCGACAAAGAATCTTAACAACTACAATGCTGAAACAAAAACCTTTGCATTGCCTACTGCCTTTGCTCTTGGAATCATAATAAGCGCACTTGGTATTAGGACCCTGCAACCATTAATTGATCCCGCTATTTATAAAACCTTTCCGAGCTTACAAAAAGCTCTGTTTACGGGTGCAGATACATTAATAACGGGCGCATTGCTGGGTGGCGGTTCAAAAGGAATACATGAGATTATTGAAGCGTTCTTAAATACAGTTGAAAAATATAGAACTTACATCAAGAAAGATAAAAAATAATCATAGATAAATGCTTTGATATTTATATAAACGGAAACAAAAATTCAGCTATGGGGAGGTATATATGAGAAACAAACTTTTTATCACTGGGACATTACTCATGTTTTGCTGTTCATTGTTATTCGGACAGACTTACAGCAAAAAAATTGTGGAAAAAACTAAAAAACGACTAGAATCAAAATTCAAATCTGACTCTTTGCAAGTAAAAGCGTGGGATATTAATACATTTTCAGAATATACAAGCAGAATTGTTGGTGAAAGACAGAGAGAATATACTCCAATAGGAGTACCTGGTGACATTAGATTTAGAACAGCCAGTTTACCAATAAGTTTTTATAGACTGGAAACTGATAGCGCCGGAAATTGGAAAATTGGAACAACTATTTCTCTTGGCGGTAGCTACATTTGGGGATGGGGCAATGGAACGCTTAATTCTGATAGTAGTATTACAACAGAACCTCAATTCTTTTTAGGGTTCACGGGAAATTTTGGAGTAGTACAAGACAAAAATAATGTAGCCAAACTAGCTCCAAGTTTAACTCTTGGAGGAATATTAGGATTCAGTACATTCGCAGTAATGCTAGGAGAAGATGTTCTCAATAAGACCCCAATAATTGGAGTTGCTTACAATATTTCTGGATTTCCATTACTTAAAAACCTTACACACTTTTCTGATTATCCGACCAGAAAAATTGGGAAATAACTATGATGGAGAAAAAGAATTATACACAAGATTAAATTGCCGACAATGTTTTTTCGAGGCTGACGACTTTAGGGACCAAAGATACCTTAAGGATTCAGCAAAGGGTGAAATTTAAGTTTTAAAGAAAGGAGGTGACAAAAATGAAAAAGTCGGAAATTATAGCTGCAATTGAGTCTAAGGTTGGGAAGACCGATTATACGATTTGGCGAATCGGTATTACGCAGAATGTTGAGGAAAGAAAAATCCAGCACCGAGATACTGAAAAGCAGAATGTTACCTGCTGGTCTCAGTGGCAAGCAGATTCCCTTTCGGACGCACAAGAGATAGAGACACACTTCATCAATAATAAGAAGATGAAAGGTGGCACCGGAGGTGACCTTTCGCCATACAAAACTACGTTCGTTTATGTATTCTAAGCTGATGTGTATACAATTCTATAAAGAAATAATTAGCAAAAGAAAGTGAAGTAATTAGGTAAATCTACATGAAAACCACCTTACACCGAAAATTAGTGAGAAGTTTATCCATTAAACCACAAGTGCGAATCCATAATACCATATGACCAAAATTGACTATAATCTATTATGAATCTTACACTTTTCAAGTATGATACTTGTTACGACTGTTCTGTTTTGGCACATAATTAGAACGTCATACAACCTTAGAGAGTGTAAATTACAAAATAATCAATTTGTACAATATCACCTGGAATACAACAATCAAGGATGGAAGACAACGATAAATGAAACAACCATTAAATGATAAAATAGCTTCGATAATAGGCAATCAGCCGCTTGCGTCGGCCATTCATAGATCGGTGACCTCGGCACTTGACTGTCCGTTTGTACATCTTTTTGGTGGTAAGTCTGTCTGGAATGTATTTAAGCAATCATTGGATGCATCAATTCGAGATATAGGAGAGCACCCACGAGGTAAACTTTTTCGCCGTTTAATCGAATATGGACCTCATCATCCCGACCATCCTAAAGCGCTGGTTAGTGATGGAAAAACGATTCTCTCGGATCCTGAATGTGGATCGTGTGTGGAATTCATCTACTCGCACATGGTCAATAGATTCAAAGGGGAATTAGCTGAACTCCTTGCGCTAGAACATTGTATTGCACTTGTCCGGCAGCTCCAACAAGAAGGGCATTTGCCTTCAGGTATTCAGCTTTACTGGGGTGAAATGGTTCAAGAGCGGCGTCGAAACAGAAAAACGAGCAAAGAATATAATATGCGATGGAGTAGCTTCACAAAAGGTGCCGATGGATTACTTGTTGAAAAAATACCAACCCAATCTGGCAAGAACCTTGGATTACTTAAGATTCACGGGATCGTTGAAGTCAAATCCATGACTTGTTCCAAGAAAAAAGTTCTTAATCAGATCAACAGTCATATCCTGAGACTGAGTGGAGGTGTCGAACTCAAGAGAAAAGACTATCCTCCCAATAATATAAATTTTGAGAATTCCAGTTTGATTCGTATTATGGTAATGCCGTCGACATGGAAACTGAGTCGTGAATCGCATAGTGTGAAAAATGATAGGGGTCGTGTGATAATGATTCCAGAACCCTCTGACCCCCCAGCAAAGGCACAAGTAGAAGAATTGAAATCGAATCTTTGGAAGATCAGGCTTGCGTGGTCACAAGAAGTGCTCAACCAAGCGGCATACGAAATGACTTTCTGGTATATGTCCCAAGTCGGTAGGCACGTTTACGCAGAGAAAAACCTACCAAAAGGTTGGGAATATATGTCGTCTGAGGAGGCTGGATATAATGCTATAAAAATGATGCTCTATTACTTTCCTTTGCGATATATCTCGAAGCGTCATGAGCGTCTTGCTACTAGGCTTTATAATGTCTATTGTTTTGGTTATCCACTGGGTGCGGACAGCAAAGAAATGCTTTGGCCAGAGGATCTTAATTAACTTTTCATAGACTAATGATATTTTTCAGGGCTTATGTAGATTTATGTCTTATTTTTTATAATTTACATACTTGACGAAGCCCTTGAAATTAAAGCAGATTTGGTGTATCTTGAGAATGGAACTATGGATGAAAGAGTGATAACCGTCAAAGATATTGAAGATGTTGAGGGATTTATTAAGTCTAGCATTGAGAACATGCAGGGCTACCTTGAAGACAAAGACCAAAATATTGCGAAAGGGACAGGCGATTTCCAGGTTACAAGTGATGAAAAGGCTTGCAGTCGGTGTAATTTTGTTGAGGTTTGTAAAATGGCGAGATGAGAAGAATTAACAAAGCAAAAAGTTTTATTGTTGCACTGTCAAACAAGATTTATATTACAAGATACTAAATATAAAAACGTAAATGAAGAAATATATGCAAAGACTTGCTAAGGGCGAATTACAAAAGCAATAAATAATAAGTTACAAGCTTTATGTTTCAGGTTTCACGTATTTTATCTATTGACAAACAAGGTTTTGAGAGTAAGGTATTGAAAAGGTAAATTTAATGATTTGTGAGAAATAAATTTTTGGGGAATAAAAAATATTCACGAATATTTATTTAGATATGGAAAGATTAATAATAGGTATTGTCGGAAGCTTTGGAAGTGGTTGTTCTACTGTTTCAGACATTTTAAATAAGAAAAAGGGATTCATTCATATAAAAGTTTCTGATATTATTAGAGATTTTATAATAAGAGAAGAGAAAAAATTTGATAAGCTTCCCAAAAAAGAAAAAAGGACAAAATTACAAAATTATGGTAATAAATTAAGAAAAACAAACGGAACTGGTTATTTGGCAAATATTGCGATTGAACAAGCAACTAAAATCAATAACAAAAGACCAATAATCATAGATTGCATAAAGAATCCTGGTGAAGTGGAAGCAATAAGAAAACATTCAAAAGGTTATGTTATTGCTGTAAATGCGCCCTTTAGTGTAAGATGGGAAAGATGCCAGAATGATTACGATGGGGATCAAAAACAATTTAAGATGGATGATGAAAGAGACCGAAAAGAAAAGAATCAAAATGGAGATATTTTAAAAGAAGGGCAAGAGGTTCAAAAATGCGTAGATTTAGCTGATATATATATAAATAATGATAAACAATTTTTAACTAAAAGAGAGAAAGAAGAATTTATAAAAAAAATACTTTATTACATCTACATTTTAGAAAATCCCGGTTCAAGAGAGCCAACGATTGGAGAACTAATGATGAATAACGCATATTGTACTAGCTTATTATCAAAATGTCTAAAAAGACGGGTCGGTGCAATTATTACACTGCCACAATCATCAACCGAGGAATGTATTATAAGCAGTGGTTATAATACAATACCAAAAGGTCAACGGTCTTGTAGAGAAGAACACGGAAAATGTTATAGAGAAATATGTATAAAAGCTTTTGAACACGATAACAAAATTAAAATTGAAAATGTACCCGGTCGTTTATTAGATCGTTGTCGAAGTTTACATGCTGAGGAAAATGCAATTTTACAAATGTGTAGAATAGGTGGCACGCCACTTGTGGGCGCTACGCTTTACACTACAACCTTTCCCTGTTCTCTATGTGCAAAAAAAATTGTTACGGCGGGATTAAGCAGAGTGGTATGGCAGGAACCATATCCAGATATAGAATCAAAAAAAATTCTTGAAAGTGCTGAAATAGGACTAATCGAATTTGAGGGTATAAAATCAAATTCATTTTATAAATTATTTTACAAAGCTTGACATAATTTTATTATTATATACAATGCAAAATATGTTTATAAACTTAGGAAAGGAGTAATCATGGAAACTTGTCCAAAATGTGGCGGTATCTTTATTGAATGGCGAGGGGATAGAGATTGCTATCATTGTTTGGAAAGAGATTGTCAACATGAATGGAAAGCGTGGCCAAAAGGTCCTAAAACCTATAATAAAATAAAAAACAATTACTTAAAAATCTCACTAATACCAAATGGTCACCTTCCACATTCAAATTGCCGCGAATAGCTATCAAACAGATTCTGTAATTTTATAGAAACAGGGTTCATTTAGAAAATTAGTAAGTCAGTCCAAGTAATATAATATTGAATTGGTGAGACAGAACACCAGTATAAAAATCATCAATTTCTATCCTTGCCAATTGATTTGAAGGTATAAAGCGAAACATATTAACCTCAGATTACATGGATTTATACGGAAAAGACAGTAGGCACGACTTTAATCATGCAATAGGGAAAAAAGAGAGCCGTCTCGATTACTCTCTCTAATCGTTTATCTTTTCATTCAGTGATAATATTCTGTTTTCTTTGTAAAATCTATACCTGCTGTATTTGGAAAAAAGCGTATTTATTTGATCCGGATCAAACCCGATTTCTATTAATAAACAAACTTCGAGTAATAATTTCAATCCAAGGGTTAGACGAACTAATGATTGACCTTTTGCAGTATTATCTTTTAGTCCCATATCGTGATGAACGAGGTAATTTCGAGTATCGATAACTTTTTGAATAAATACATTTCTATAATTAATAAAATTCTCTATAACTTGTATAGACTTATCATAAATATCATTCAACCTTTTCCGAAAACTTGGTTCGTTGCTATATGCTAGTCGCTTTTTTAACCATTCTTTATGTTCCGCAGGAACCACGGTAAAGATTTGCTCAAGACGTTTGTTGTGTTCTTGTTGGGGTAATTCACTATTTGAATCTGTGGTTCTATGATACGATTCTAACGCAAACACATAACTCAAAAAGTTATAATCTAAATACTGTTTCGAGTTATATAATGTACTAAAATATAGTAAATGAGCTGATTTTAATATATTTGCTTTTTCAAACCAAAGTTTAAGTATGTTTTCAAACTTGTTAGAGATATCTTTATATGTAAAAAGCATATCAAACGGTGCTAAAGCTTTATGTTGTTCTGGTGTGCACCATAAACTATAAAATATATTAATAGTATTCTTGCTATCTGTAGCTTTTCCATAAATTACAAGTGGATATACTGGTTTCATAACACCTAACGATAGAAAATTCTCTATATCGCCCATAACTTCCCTGAATGCTTCAAAAGATTTCGCTCCCTGTGATTCTATCGTAATATAGGCATCTTCTTCAATTGCAATTTTTTTAGGACCAAGATATGTAGAAGATTTATGGATACTAACACTGAAATATAGAATATAATTTTCATTTATAATAACTTTGATCGGTTCCGGTTGACTATATTTAAGAGTCGGGTCTGGACCAATAAAACTAAGACCATGAAAACCTGTAATATTCAACCACTCATCTAAATGTGAATAATGAATAGAAATACTATTAAATTTTACGTCTTCCGTTTTGTGAAAGTGGATGCCGACGAAAATTATGTCTGAGTGGTATGATGAACGATCTCCATATGTTCCGCCACCCAAACTTTGCGCTATGCATTTATAAATTGTAACAATTCCATCATTGGTTTCACCGAGTATTATCTCAGGATCTGTCATTTGTTTGACGCCACGAGCATTTTCAAGAACTCCATCCAAATCTAATATTGCTCCTTCTTCAGATGTAAAAGTGAGAATACCAGAAATTTTATTATCCGGTTTTTCAGGAAGCCACCAACGACCTTTATATTCAACTTTCTCTATCATCATTACCCTTTCTCAATGATTCTTTTTTCCTTTTCTGTTATTCCGTATAATTTATAAACCATCTGGTCAATTTGTCGTTCGTATTCGTTAACTTTCGTCAGTTTAGATGTATTGTGAAGGTAATCTTCGAATTTGGATATATTAAGAATTTTGTCGACAATTTCAATAAATGGCTTTTGCTGATTGAGAAGTATTTTTTTTATTGGTATTGCTTCAAGTTGATTTTTTTGAATATGTGGAAATACTTCATCTTGATTTAGAAAACTACTTTTAAACCACAAATTGATGGTAGACGAATTTAATAAAGCCAATAAATATTTTAGAGCCAAATCATTATTTTTAGATTTTAGATTATATACTACATTTGTATTGTGATAGCCATAATTATCTAATGCAAAAACAAGATCATTTGAAACAAATTTTGATACTAATTTTGGAGGACTAAAAACATTTGTGTATTTAAAATTCGTTTGTTGTAATTGATTCAAATTTATTAAATAATTATCAAAATAAATATGAAATTTATAAATATTTTCACCTTTAATAATTCTTTCGCCTTTTATTTTATTAATAGCTTTATGATTAAAGCCGAATTCATAACCTCTGGTAATGTCTAAAAAGTCCGATAAGGGTTGACTACCTTTTAGTAACTTCACCAACAACTCAATAATAGACTTTGTTATTGTAAATGGGAAAATGTTAAATGGCATTTGATTAACAAGTTTAATATTTAATTTATCAACTTGTTTTATTTTGAAATTATCGAATTGATTAATTGTTACATAATCACTTCTTATATTTTTACGTGCTAAAATAACATTTGTCTCGACATTTGAGTATTCAAAAGGCATTTTAGCATCTAAAAAATCGGCAATTGGTAATTTTTCTAAATAAAACTTTCTCAACGGTTCAAAGTGCTGGTTTGATAAAACACGCTTTGGAATAATAAATGCATAAATTCCACCTTCGTTTAAAATCTCCTCCGCTTTTTCAGAAAACAATTCAAACAAATCAAATTGACCAATAGCTAAATTAAATACTTTTTTGAATATTGGAATATACGATCTATCAAAGCTCTTTGTTCTTATATGAATGTATGGTGGATTTGCTATCACGATATCAAATCCTTGTTTAATACCGAACATCCATCCTGCGTCAAACCATCGGGATGGCTCGTTTGAAAAAGGATGCCAGGCAGACAACTTTAATGTATTACTTTCGAAACCATGTATAGTTTGGGCAAATTGATCCATACTTTTTTGTATTTCTATAAATTCATATTCAAGTTTTTTCTTATCGACGCCATAAGAAATAAGGTATTTTTCGCGTAATTCTTTCAATAAATTAATGTCTTTATCTAATTCGAACATCGGCATCGTTGATAATTGTTTTGTTTTTGATAACCCTAATAAACTATTTGCTGTGACAAATTTAAATTCAAGATTCGGTAACGGTTCAATACCCATATTATATTTATTATCATCAATTTTTTCGTCCACAATTAAAGAAAGGAAAAATCGCAACTTGGATATTTCAGTTGCTATCGGCTGTATATCTACACCATATATGGAATTTTGAATAATTCCCAACTTATGGATGTAATTCCAATTTTCATTAGATAATTTTTCTTTCATTTTGTTTCTTAAGGTATTATCATTTATTTGTTCTAATTTTTTTGCAAACCATTTTTGTGACGATGGATCAACTTTTTGAAGAATAAGCATCATTTTATGTAAAATACCCATCGGAAACGCACCTGACCCACACGCCGGATCAATTATCTTTATCTTATCTAATGCCTCAATAATTACATCGTTTTCTTTCTCAGTAAAATCTGTAATTTGAATATCATGTGATAGTAGATTATCAATTCTATCATCTCGAATACCAGTTTTTTGTATTAAATACTTTTTCAAACTCTGACTAACCATATATTCAACAATAGTTCTAGGAGTGTAATAACTACCGGTCGATTTTCTTGCGGTTTCACCTGTATCAGGATTGATTTCTGCTAATAAATTTTCAAAAACTCTGCCAAGCATTTCGGGATCGACTGAAATATCGATATCGACACTCGTTGATTCATCAACAGTGAAATTATAAGTTTCAAAAAGTTTAAATAGATCATTAATCCAAATGTTCGGAACTATTACATTTTTCGATTTCCCTAATCGACTATGCTCATAAAAATCATAATATTGTGGTTCAAATAATCCACCATTTAAAAATGGTATTTTTACCCATTGTCCTTTTCGAAAATCAGGTTTTCTTTCTTCTAATTTCGTATTTAGAACTTCAAAAAATAATGGTTCTATTATTGAATAATAATAATCGAAACCAACGCAGTTATTTACAGCTTTACTGGATAAAATATCTTCCGGAATAAGAGAAAGATTAATTTCTGTCCTTTTCTTTTTTAAGAACCAACAAAACAATAATCGTCCAATTAATCTTACGGCAAACTCTTTTCTTTTAATTACTTCTGATGTAGGATATTTAAGGCATCCCATTTCAGTTAATATTTTAGATCCAATTTTTCTTTCTCCTCCTACTAATTCTGAAAATTTACGTGAAATCTCAATAAAGAATTCTTTTGTTACCTTTTCAATATTAAATGCTTCTTCTAATCCTTTTAAGGTTGGATTTGTTTCATCATTAACAAGAATCGGGACAAGTCTGCTTTTTGCGGTATGACTTTTTTCATTAACGCCGACAAGGAAAGACCATCTACGTGCTGGAGTAAATTCTTGTTTTACTCTTGTTCTGCCTTTAGTATCTTCTTTAAAGATATAATCCATCTTTACTAACGAGAACCGCCAATCTTCCTCATTTGGTGCTACAAAAGCAACCAATGCCGCATCTTTTAAGTCACCACCACGACTGCCATTTAAATACCAAGCAATAAAATTTCTCTGCATTGTTCTGGCACGTTCAATCGATGTTTCTTTTTTAAGTTTCGCTATAAGAATATCAATCTTATTTTCACCATCAGTATATTTACCCACTCGTTCCAATGTACTGATATATTGTTCATAAGCATCCGGTATTAAATTGCCTCGATATAAAAATGGTGCTTCTTCAACTTTGTTAAGTAAGTTTCTTATGAAATTTGTAAATCTTATCTTTTCGAAAGAATTTTCAAAAGTATCAACAATAATTTTTTGTGCTTGTAATTTATCCATTTATTATTTAGTAAAATACAATGATAAAATTACTTCTCTTTTATCAGATGTGGTTGAATGATATTCGGCATAATGTTTTTCTAGAAGACGTTCTGGTATATGTGTTTGTAAAACTGCTAAAACTTTTAAGGGATTTATTAGTTCTTTTTTAAGATCATTTAATGCTTTCAGTGTTTCTTTAGTGGTCTGTTTTGGTAGTCCACCTTCTTCAAGTTGAATCATTACTTTTTTTAGGTACGCTTCTTGTCCTTCGGTTAATTGTTGAGTATTTTTCATGGTTGCTTTAAGAATTGTTAAGATATTAACAGCACTGTCCCGACCAGCTCTTCGGCGAGGTTCGATAATGTCTTCAGTTGTTGCAAAAACAAATGCTTCTTTATTTTTAGATAATAGTTCGTAATATATTTCAGATAACTTCTGTCGAATATCATTAGTTTTGCTTTCTAATAACTTTGCAGCACTCATAAAATCAAGTTCCTGTGATTCAATTTTTTCATCTACAAGATAAAATTTATGTAATTTACCACGTCTGAAATATGATATTAATGAATCTGAATATTTAGGATTTATTTTAGCAGAACGTGCCTTTTTTGGTAATCTCTTAATTTTCTCAAATATTTCAGGTTTTTCATCTCTTATTGACTTTATTTCAGTTAAATATTTTAATTCACTCTCTTCAAATTCATCTTCACCAATAAGTGTTTGTTTTGACATCAACCGGTTAAATAGTTCATGTGAACCAATTGGTTCACCTTCAGTTAAGAGTTCAGAATCACCACCAAGTAATGTTAAAAATGCGTGGATTTTAGATTCCGCAGCTTCTTTGAGTTTGATTTCATTATTAGATTGCTCAGTTGGGAAAAAGTTGAAAGTGTATATGTTCAGATGTTTTGTATCAACACGATTAACACGACCAACTCTTTGCATCATACGAGTTGGATTCCATGGAATATCATAATTGACAACTGTATTAGAACGATGTAAATTGACACCTTCGGACATCACTTCAGTTGATACAAGAATACGATAATCGTCTTTGGGATGACGTGCACGAGCATCGAAATTTTCAATGACCTTATCATGAATTGTACTGCTTGAACTTCCTGTATAACACAAAGTAGTTTTAGGTAATTTTGACTCAATATTTTTTGTTAGATATTCTGCTGTTTCTTTTGACTCGGTAAATATGATTAATTTATAATTCTTTAAGACATTGCTCTGGCTTAATTCATTAAGAAATTTTAAGAGTTTAGGATCTCGTTTCACTTTTTGCCACATATCTTTAATATCTATTAGAATCTTATAGTCATTTTCTAAATCTTTTCTGAATTGTTCAGTAAATTCGTCTGATGGATATTCTTCTGCTTTCCCTTCATCAATAAGTCGTTGAATTGCTTCATCATCATCATTTTCTAAAAATTCAAATATTTTATCAGTATATTTCTTACTGACATATACTTTATCTTTATCATCAAATGTTTGTATGAATAACTGATATGTATGAATAAATCTATCAATAGTATTTCTGAATGCAAAAAAACTACTTTCAAGTCGTTTTACCAATAATATTTTCATAAATTTACCCATATTTAACTGGGCTAATCGTGTTGGCTGGGTAGTCTCTCCTTTGTAATATTGCGGTAATAACGGAGTGTATCGGGAATATGTAAATTTAAGAGCTATAAGTTCAATTGTTTTATTAAATATTTGATTTTCTTCTTCATTTAATTCATAATACATAGGTATCGGTTTTTCAACATTGGGAAATTTAAGTTTATTCTTTTCTAAATCCTCGGCAAAGTAATTCTCAATTTCAGTTCGTGTTCTTCTTACCATTAAATATTTTAAGACTTTTTCTCGAATCTCTTTGGCATTTTCCCGAACAATTTTCATATATTGAGTATAGTTTCTTTGCCGGTCAAGCTTGTTTAACCTTCGATGCAGCGAATTAAAGAAATATTCTAAATCAGGTAAATTTGGAATTGTGCTTTTCCGAGCTTTTTGAAATAGTTTAATCTGACTTAATATGTCTTTAGGCGAATTATTGTATGGTGTTGCAGAAACAAGCACAACTTTTTTCCCGCGACATATCTCTGCCATTAATTCATATGAAATATTTGTTTCGGTGCGAAAACGATGAGATTCATCAATTATGATGACATCGTATTTATCAACACCTCTTCTAATTATTGTATCAAGCTTACCGATTGATTCAAACTCAGTTGACGGTACTCTTAAATCAAAAAAGACGTTTGGCCAAGAACCTAGATTTTTTTTATCAAGTAATACCGGTGGTGCAATCACGAGGGTTCGTTGGTTTAATTGCCCAGCTAACATTGCCGCAATATAGGTTTTACCTAGGCCAACAACGTCTGATATAAAAACCCCGCCATATGCTTCGAGAATTTTTTGAGCATTTATAACTGCCTGTTCTTGATAGGCTAGTTTTAAAAAATCGGGTGGTAATCGGTCAAGAAATAGATTTTGTGTTTGATTTAATTCATCTTTAAAATATTCATACAAAAATTTGAGATATAATTCGTATGGAGCGATGTTTGGATTTAACCACGATTTATTGTTTACAGTTTGGATATATCGTTCACTAACATCAACTGAATTTAACCATAATTCTTCAAATTTTTCCTTAGCAAATTTATAATCAGCATAATTTTTTAGTTCAACATTAAACTCTAAATTATCAATTAGCCCCGCTTGAGTAAAATTACTCGAACCAGTTATCACTCTTCCTACATCTCGATCACCTTCAACAAAAGTCATTATATAAAGTTTTGCGTGTATATTCTGCGATGGATATGCTCGAATCTCTAATTTCTTATTATTAATCCATTTTATAAACTTCTCAACACCTTGTTCTACTTTTATATCATCTTCTGATTGTTCAAGTTCTTTTTCAACTAATTGTTCATATTCTTGTTTGGTTTCAGCATGAGAAAATTCAATTTGTTCTTGTTGTTGTTTTGCTGATTTTAATAAATCATATGTCTGCCGACTTGTGGATATACCTATTAAAATACGAATCTTTTCTGTATTTTCTAAAGATTTATAAATAGCATAAAAACCACTTGTAAAAAAGTAACCAACAAGACAATCGAAAAACTTAGTATTTTGTATTAAAACTTCAAATCTTTGTTTAAGGTTTTGGTTCCTTTCATTAGTGATAAAGGTCAAATCGGTATGCATAATCTACCTCTAATATACTTATAGATTTACATGTGTCAATGATAAATGGTAACAGCCAAGTTGTTTAAGTTCTGTTTTTATGTTTTATTTTACAACGTATACTAAGACAATCCACTGCCATGAAATATTTTAAAATCCATCTGACAAAAGCTCAAAAACTGTCACAATACATACATGTACAATGGCAAACTCGGCTTGTTTAATACAAGGGAGTAATATGAGTGATGATAACATTAATAATTATTATCTCGATCTTGTATACAAACTTGTCCGCCTGTTAGATGCTAGAAAGGAAATTTGGGTCGAACTTCTAGATTATGAAGAGGGGTTTAAGGCATGGGGTGATGGTAAAAGGGATGCTTATGTTGTTAAGTTGAAGAATAAGATTGCTCAATTAGACCAAACGCTTGCACAGATAGAAGAGAGTTTGTCAGAAATTATTAAAAGAGCCCAAGATTGTGGGGTTGATATTCCATTTGAGGTTTTAGTTAAGCAGTACAAACTTTCTAAAGAAGGTAAATACATTTTAATGGCGTTGTACTATAACGATATATTGGAATGTTATCAGAGACTTGCAGGAAAAGACTTGTTGTTTTCATTGGGTTATAAACCAAGCGAATTTGTCGAAAAGTGTGGATTGCTCACGGAGCTAATATCACACGACCTTATCAAAGATGCCAATAAATATCCGTCACCGCATGCTACGATATTAGAAGTCGACTATCGTCTAACACCCAATACAATGCAGCAACTGGCTGGGTCCAGACCGATTCTTATGCATGAATTACACGAAGAGGCTAAAAATTCCTTTGAACAAGTAGATCGAAGCGCGATCCTAATAGTCCGTTCTCCGCTTATTACCTTTGACCAGATCGTATTAGATGATATCAAGAAACATGAGATTAATAAGGTGATATATCAGGCAGAGAAGGTAAGTAATCTATTTTCAAAGTGGGGATTTGATCAAACGATTAAGTATGGTAAGGGAATGACTATGTTATTCTCGGGAGCTCCAGGAACTGGCAAGACCGCTACCTGTGATGCAATTGCGCATCGTCTGGGTAAGAAGGTTGGAGTTGCCAATTATGCCCGGATAATCGACATGTGGTTTGGTAACTCAGAAAAGCACTTAATCAAGGTTTTTGATGAAGCCAAGAATGAAGATTGTGTATTGGTCTTTGATGAAGCCGATTCCTTATTTTCTCAAAGAGAAAATGGCCGTCAACAGTACGACCGGACATACAATTATATGACAAATATCCTGATGCAGGAATTGGAGCGGTTTGAAGGGATTTGCATTCTGACAACTAACCGGGAGATTGTAATGGATACCGCATTTAACCGCAGGATATTACTGAAACTTAAATTTGATGTACCAGCACCCAAGGAACGGATAAAGATTTGGCAGGCATTAATACCACCAACCGCTCCGGTTGATACTGATGTCAACTTTGAAGAAATTGGAAGCCGGTTTGTGTTAACTGGCGGAGAGATAAAGAACGTGATTATGAATGTACTCCGGGAGTGCAGTTATAAGGACGAGCAGAAGATAACTATGGCGGTCCTAACCGAATATGCAGAAAGGGAGATCGCTACTTCAGTTAAGCAGGATACAAAGAAGTATGGGTTTTTATCACAATGAATTCACAAGTTTCATCTGACAAATTGCCATAAAGTGATACAACACAGTTGATATGAACGGAAACATCTTACTTAGATTCGTAATCTTCATCCTGCGCTGGGCGTTTTTGTTTGCTGGCGCTGGTATGTTATTCTCAGGTGATATTATTGGCGGTATCTTAATGCTGGGAATTAGCTATTACATGTTTAGAGGAGTTAAATAACATGGATCCACGAAAGCGGCAGCTGATTGTTTCTTCTGGCGAAGATGGCTATTGGGTCGCTGAGTGTCCAAGTCTACAAGGATGTATCAGTCAGGGTAAGACTAAGGAAGAAGCTATCTCAAATATCAAGCAGGCAATCCGCGGATACATTTTAGCACTCGAGGACGATTGTTTGTATGTACCAGATGATTGCTTTGAAGTATTCATTATCGATACCGGTGATATGGCTAACCTCCCTTTGCTTTCCGGGCAAGAATGTGTAAAAGTACTGACTGGCGGCGGGTTCTATAACATCAAACAACCAGGTGATAATCTCCTGTTGTCGCCCAAGACAAAAGACCAATCAAAACAGTTTAATCTACGTCATTTTGGTCAGGGTCATATAATTCTAAGGCACGATCATCCATTTGCTCAAATTACTGTCCCGGATCATGAGACTTTAGACCGCAGGACATTACAAGCTATAATACGGCAATTAGGACTTAACGCAGATGAGTTGGCAAAGATATTACGATAGCGGGTTTGATAAGATGGTTATCCGAAAATATAACTCAGGAGGATAATATGGCAAAGAAGCAAACGATCCGAAAGGTAAAAGCAACTAAGGTTGCAAAACAAGATAAGCCGGCTGAGTCTACGGAATTCAGACCCGGTCCGGTTGAAACCAAGGTGGACGATAAGACGCCTAAAGAGCTGAAGTCGGCAAAGGAATCGATATCGAAGTTTAGTGAAATGCCAGCTAAACTTGATGCGCTCAAAGAAGAGTTGATTCAGCTTCACAAAGACAACGACAAAGACAAGGCGGTTGAGCGGATCCATAACTTCGCGCTTTTCCTGTGGAGACTACGTCATCAGATTAAGGTCGGCTCGTGCGTATGGGATGAATGATAACGAATCAACACAAACCGGCGGGGATTTGTCTGGTAGGTCCAAAGACTTCCCCGCTGATTTTTTAGTACGTTCACAAAATAGGGTTCAAAGGTTGAATTTTACAGAAGGGTAAGTCTATTTTGGAATTGGGGGTCGAAGCATGAATCAGAGCGAAATTACACTCATTTTCTTCAGGATTAACTGATGACCAAAAGTAGATGTAGGATATTCTTTTCGGTATCACATTGCCGGGGGGTGTCGTTGTATACCGCTATCGTCCCTGCATCACTGAGTAAGGACAGAATATTGCAAATGATAAAGAACTGTTACTTAGGGAGAACGCGGGAAGGTGAGCCATCAAAGATTTTTGAGATTAAGTGGCTGCTGATTAACCCGAGAGTAGACTCTTTGTGGCACACATCGTCTTGGACAGAAATTAATTTATAAGATTACCGGTAACTGAGTGTGCTGCCCACATAAAAACTGCATTTATATATTGTTAATATATTGAAAATGATAAACTGGTTTTCGTTAAGTAAGAAGTGTTAGATTGTTAATTTAAAAATTTACTGAGGTGTGGGATGGTGAGGTGCGGATGGGCAGACCAAGGATGCGCGAGAACTCCGGCGGTTTGAAGGCCGTCATGGGGCACGAACCGAGGCCGAG
>CAIPLT010000020.1 GCA_903865935.1 Caldifarciminota bacterium | reverse complement strand
TGCTATATGTGTAATACTTAGAAAAAGCACCCTGAAAGGATTATGAGTCAGCTGCTCTAACCAACTGAGCTACGGACCCGCGCTTCTATTTCAATATGTTACAGAAATTGTCATTTTTGTCAACTACCGAGTGTGCCATATTTGTGCCATTTTTAAGACACTTTTACACAGTAAATTCACTGCGTTGTGTAAATGTTCTTGTGAAAGATGCAGATCTTACCGGAAGAGCTAAAGCGGGCGGTTGATGAAGTGGTGACGTCTTATGCGACCATGCATCATACCGCTCTAGACAATGTGAGTCCCAGGGATGTTTATGTGGGTAGAAGAGCAGCGATCTTACAGCAGCGGGCAGACAAAAAAAGATTGACTTTGGAACGCAGGAGACTATATAATATGCGCGGAGAAAATAATGCGGGACAACCTTAAGGAGTGCAAAATGCTAAATGACCAATTTGTCCAATATCGCCTGAAACACAACAGCTTTTACAGAAGTCTGCAATAAACCATTGACAATGGTATAAGTTTTTGGCATATTGATGTAAATGCGTCTGAGTTAATCATAACACAAGACGCAGGGAGGAATTATGAAAAAGTTATTAATTCCTTTGATTATTTTCCTACCAATCGCATTAATTTGCGCCGATACATTAAGCCTTCCAATTAATCGAATTGCAGTAATTACAAATAACACAATTAGTCGAGTTCTACTCAAATTTGATACAGATACACTAAGCAACGTACAGGTTGATTATGCAGAAATTGTTATTCCCCATTTTCTAACTACTGGGAAAATGACAATCGAAGGCCATCGTTTAACAACGAATTGGAATTCGACAACCGTTAATTGGAATTCATTTAATCGTCCGGGTGGCGATTTTGATACAACCACTAATGCTCGATACACAACATCTGCATCAGTAAATTTGCCAGTGATTTTAGATATAACTGAATTTGTAAAGAATTGGGTAAATAATGGTAATAATTATGGAATCCTCTTGAAACGTCCTGCTTATGAAGGAAATGGATTTAGAAACGAAGTCACTCTATTGAGAAGTACTTTAGCAAATGCAAGAATAAGAATTTTCTTCGCACGTTTAGAAGACTAAAGAATGAAAAGGTTTGTAATAATTTTTATCTTCGTTTTCAGTTTATCCCTAGCTAAAACTTTGCTCGTGCCGGAGGAGTTTTTAACAATTCGATCTGCTGTGATGACTGCATCAAATGGCGAAACGATTTCGGTAAATTTTGGGCGACCTAACGGCAAGCGGTCTGCAGTCAGCGGTCAACGAATTAATGGTAAAGAAATAACTTTTGAAGTGAGGGGTGAAGGGAAAGAAGAATTATTCAAAATGATAACTAATGTAAACTATCTACCGAGTATTAACAACGGGAATCAATTATTCGCATTTCTTGATCCCGGTTGGCAAGACCAAGGATGGGTAAATAGACCTGATACTAATTCTTTTGATGCCCAAGCTTGTATAGCGATCGATAGTTTTAATTGCCCTTGGGTAACATGGACTGGATATGGAAGTACCTATACTCAAGCATATACAAAATGGAATGGTGTAAATTGGAATGAAGAAAGAGGTGTTGGTCCAAATCGACCTGGTGTCATCTGCCGCTTAAGACCCTCTATTTCTTTTGATAATTGGAATATAGCTCATTTAGTGTGGGATAATGCGAATTACGACAATACTAGTGACATTGGATATAGTCATTGGAGCGATACATGTTGGAGTGATGAGATACAAGTAAATTTATCAGATTCTTCAGAATTGGATTTTGCCCCACAAATTGCCTGTGGTGGTGGGCAAATTTGGTGTGTTTGGTATGGTGGCCCAACCGATGTATCTCCATATAAAATATACGCGAGTAGATGGAATGGAACAGGTTGGATACCAGATATGACAGTGAGTCCACCTGATAGCTTTGACCATTGGTGGTGTAGTATTGCTGTTGATAGCGCTGGTACACCACATGTTGTATGGTGTGAATTACCACACTGCGTAATTTATTATAGTTATTATGATGGTCTTAGCTGGTCTAACCCGATAGCAGTGAATGATACTTCTATAGTACGAGCAGCATCTTGGGCTGACCCAAGAATTATGATTGATAGCAATGGGAATTTGCATGTCTGTTGGACTGGCGTATCTATAGGCGCAACTCGCAGAGATATCTTCTATAGTAAATACAGTGGAGCTCAATGGTCATCAGCAACCAAAATATCTCATGATTCTATTTTCAACGAGTGGTATTCTGATATCGCGGTTGATGGACCTAATAATATCTGGGTAACTTTTGATAGACAAGGCGAAGGTTCTGACCAATTTCGTGTATATGCTTCTCATTTTGATGTAACATCTTGGTCTAACGAAACCAGACTTGATAATGATATTTCATATCATGATGATTGGACATCTATTCGTCTTGATAAAAATGGTTCACCATGGGTTGTATTCGAAGGAATTCCTTATTCTGCAAGCAATTTCGATGTATTTTATAATCGTTACATAAATGGAACAGCAATTGAAGAGCATGCTTCAAATATTAAAGCAATGCAACTTTTCTCTAAACCTGTACCTAATCCCTTTATGACCAACAGTAAAATTTCGTATCAAGTGATAAATTCATCCCATGTTGACTTAAAGATATATAATCTCAATGGAAAATGCATCAAAACTCTCACCAACGGATATAAAACTAAAGGTGAATATACGGTTGTTTGGGATGGAACAGATTATAACAATAAAAATGTTCAAATAGGAATTTATTTTTGCCTATTAAGAATTGGACAAACAAAAGACATAAGGAAATTGATATTTTTAAGATAAGGAGGGAAAATGAAAAAATTTATAAAACTGTCTTTCATAGTTTCAATATTTTTACTTTTAAACATATCCTATGCTCGTAATTGGCAAGTGCCTGAATATTTTACTTCGGGAATACAATCTGCAATAAGTTCCGATAGTGTCCATAACGGCGATACAGTTTCAGTTTGGGTTCATTATGCACCACCAGATACTTATTATGAAAATATTGACTTTTTAGGTAAAAATATAGTTGTTGTAAATAGAAGTTTCATCTCAAATACTGGATATTCACCAAATCCTAAATGGATAGTCATTAGTGGTCAAGATAGTGCAAGTGTTGTTTCTTTCTCTTCGGGCGAAACACAATCAGCAATTTTAAAAGGTTTCACAATTCAAAATGGTTTAGGTACTGTATATGGTCAATTTAATTATCGTTATGGTGGTGGAATCTTCTGTCTCAATGCTTCACCGCAGATTATTATGAACCGTATAACAGCAAACACGATATCGGGACTCGGCGGTGGAATTGCGATTTCAGGGGAAAGTGCGCACCCCACAATCTGTCAAGACACCATCGATAATAATTCTGCTAATATGTTTGGTGGTGGAATTTATTACGATGGTTTTGCTGACCCTGATATAGACAGTAATTATATTTATGACAATGGACGGAACACTTCAGGTGGTGGTGCTATCTATGTAACTAATGATACTAATCCCAATTCACAACTTGGAAAAATTTATGCAAATAAAATAAAAGGAAATATAGCATATCATGGTTTCGCAGCATATTTTTACAATGCTACACCAATCCTGCGTTGTAATGAATTTGCTGATAATTATGGCGATTCAAGTGAAAATGTTATAGAATGTGATTGTTCCTTCGGTCAATCTGCACTTCCAGATTTTGGCAACGCTGGTGACCTTGGTTTAAATATATTTAAGGACACCTCTGGTCGTTTTTTTCTTGTAAATGGAAGTTCTGCAACACTCAAAGCTCAGGGTAATTATTGGAAGAGCCTTCATACGCCTGATATACGAAAACGTGTCTCTCCAAGTAGCTATGTAGCTTTCGATACTATAGCTGCATCAGATAGAATTGCGAGTGTAAGTTATAATTCAGCGTGTAGTACCGATGTAATTGTGACTGGTGACTTGACAGTAGATTCCGGGATTTCACTTACAATTGCACCGGGGAAAACTTTTCAATTTGCCACAACCGCAGATACTAACACTGGTGATTATTCAAGTTGTGAGCTAGTAGTCAAAGGCAAGCTAAAGGCGATTGGAACTTCAACGAATAATATTAGATTCTCATCTTATTCTACTTTTCCTCAAGTTGGTGACTGGTATGGTGTTAGATTAATGCCCAATAGTACCGGGAGACTTAAAAACTGTATACTAAATTATGCTTATTGTGGTATTCAAGCATCAGCAAATGATACACTTGTAGTTGATAGCTCACTAATAGAATTGAATCAAGTATATGGAATAAAGATGTTACGTTCCAAATATGCTCAAATAAGAACAAACAAAATTAACACATGCACTTATGGGATATATTCTCAATTTACTGCTCCAATTATTAATAATAATGGATTTTTCAATAACACCCGATATGGTATATTATTTATTGATACGACTTATGCAAATATTACAGCTAATAAATTCACATGCGGGCAAATGCTTTTGGAGCCAACACTTTATGGTATCGAAGTTGGTCGGGTAGGCGATGGTGTAAATATTGACAGCAATAAAATTAGTGGATGGAAACAAGGGGGGATTTACATAAGAGATAGCTCACAAGCTCAATTAAGCAAGGACAGTATCATTAGTAATTCAGAATATGGTATTTTATGTAGATATTCGTCAACTCCCAAAGTGCGTTGGTGCGTAATAAATGATAATGATGCAGGGGTTTTTTGTGACGAATCCGGTAATCCGAATTTGGGAACAGACGAAGAACCTGGTTATAATTCAATAGATACGAGTAACATATATTTTGTGATTAACAAAAATCCAGAAGAGCAGGGTGCTATAAAAGCTAAATATAACTGGTGGGGTACTGATAATCCAGATGCGAATAAATTTATTGGTCTGGTTGATTATGAACCTTTTCTCTCAAAACCACCCGAAGATGGTGGTCAATCAGCTGGAATAACTTCGACATCACCAATATTTTTTCTGTCTAAACCTAAACCGAATCCTGCAAGTAAAGATGTAAAAATTGTATATTCTCTACCAACGCAATGTAAAACTGAATATACTGAGACCTATAATGAGTGGACAGGGTAGATTAGGAGAGGTATCATGTATAATAAACTGGAGGCAACATTTATGAAAAGAAGGAATTGGTCAGCTGATGAGAAATTGGCAATTGTCCTTGAAGGCATTAAAGAAAAACGTTTAGTGGCAGAAATCTGCCAGGAGCACCAAATCAGTCAGAGCTTATTCTACCGTTGGCGGGATAAATTCTTCGAAGGTGGAAAAAACGCTCTGACTAATAATTTCAAAGACAATAACGTTCATGAGATAGAGATTGATAAACTTCAGAAGATTATTGGTAAACAGACCATTCAAATTGAGATATTAAAAAAAACGGCCGAGTTATTCGGGACAAAATAATGGCAGTCGAGACATTAAAACAAAGTGGTTATACTATTACCGATGCCTGTCATACCCTGGGATTTTCACGAAGCGGCTATTATGCTTCACAAATCCTGAAACAAGTGCCGGGCGAAAAGGGCATTAAAGATATGGCGTTGCTTGAGAAAATACAAGCAATCAAGACCGATCATCCTTATTGGGGTTATCGCCGGATTCGGGCATGGCTGCTACATCGGGAAAAGGTGTTAGTGAATGAAAAGAAGGTGCGGCGGATAATGAAAGACCAGGGACTGATAGCTCCACAAACTGCGCATAAGGCGAAAAGGACTCCGGCAAAGAGTAAGCCGAAAGCAGTACGGCCCGGTGAGTTTTGGGGTATTGATATGACTAAGTTTATTGTTAATGGTCTGGGTTGGGTTTATTTAGTGATTGTGTTAGACTGGCATACTAAGAAAGTGGTTGGCTGGGATATTTCATTACGGAGTAAAACCACTGATTGGCAACGGGCATTAGCGATGGCGGTTAACCGCGAGTTTCCTGATGGTGTCAGAGGAAAAGGTTTAAAGCTTATCAGTGATAATGGTAGTCAACCGACTTCATTGAGTTTTATGGGTGAAACG
>CAIPLT010000019.1 GCA_903865935.1 Caldifarciminota bacterium | reverse complement strand
TGGATTAGTCGCAATTATCAATTCATTGTATGACCCTTTTTCTAACCGCTTTATAAGATCTTTTATTCTCAAATTATCCGGACCAATACTATTGATTGGTGAAAGTACACCGCCTAGCACATGATAAAGACCATTAAATTTACCGCTCCGTTCGATTGAAAGTATATCTGATGCGTCTTCAACCACACAGATTGTTTTATTATCTCGATTATTATCACTGCATATTTCACAGGTTTCATCTTCGGTTAAATTAAAGCATATCGGGCAGAAATGAAGTTTTTTCTTGGCTTCTATTATAGTCTGTGCCAATATTTCAACGTCTTCTATGCTTGATTTTAGTATAAAAAAACCGATTCGCTGCGCGGTTTTACGACCAATCCCGGGCAGTTTTGTAAGCTGGTCAATGAGGTTATTAAGAACCTTGGTCATGATTAAAATAAATTATTGGGGAACATTCCCGGAATCGGTAAGCCAACAATTTTTTGCATTTCTTTCTGCGCTTCATTTTTTGCTAAACTCTTTGCTTCATTGACTGCCGCAACAATCAAATCCTGTAACATGTCAATGTCAACTTCGCCTCGAAGCAATTCGGGTTCGATTTTGACTGTAATAACATTGCCCTGACCGTCAGCCATAATTTTTACCATACCGCCGCCCGAAGTTGCTTCAACACGAATTTTCTGCAAAGCTTGAGCAAATTCTTCTTGAATTCTTGTCAACTCTTGTGATAGTTTGCTCGGGTCGAATTTCATTTGATCTTTTTACCGTCGGGAAACATTTGTTTAAATATCATATCGGTATCTAAAGAGATTTTAGGGTTATTTATCGCTTTTGCTGTATCATTATTCTGTTTTGTATCAATAGATTTTGTTTCTTTCATTGTCATTGTAGGTTTTTCCGATACACTATCAGGTTTTTCTTCTTTAGAATATAAAAAACTAACTTTTACCGGCTTTCCGATTTGATTAGTGAAATAGCGTTCAATTTCATTTCGCTCGGATTCGACATAGTCTTTATCACTTTTATTTTTGAAAGTAATTGTCATGTTGCCTTCAACTAAATCAGAGATTATTGCGGTTTCCAGATGGTTAGATAGAAATGGTCTTTTTTCCGAGAATTCACTGATTAAATTCCGCCACAAAGTATTTATATCGGCTGTTTCTTTAGTTTGATTATTCCCTTGTAAGCGAGGTCCTGGATTACCTGACATACTATTTAACAGGTTTAGCGATAGAATCTCGAAAAGGATTTTGGGCTCCAGCGTACGCTTGACGATTTCCTCATTGTCCGCGATGATTTGCATGATAATCATCAATTGCTCGATGGTAATTTTTTTTGCTTGATTCTCATATTTTTTAATATCACTTTGTGAAATACTTAAAACATTTTTATTGATATCAAGTTTGACTAACTGTAATAGACGAAAATGTTCTAACAATCCCGTGTAGAATTCTATAAAGTCGTAACCGACCGAAAATACTTTATCAATAAATTCAATAATTTGTTTTTGGTCGCCGGCAATAAGAAGCTCGGTATAACCAAAAAATGTTTCCTGTGAAATGACACCGAGTAAATCTTCCACGTCTTTTAATTCAATCTGATTATTTTGAAATACTCTTAATTGGTCAAGCATACTTTCCGCGTCACGTATCGCACCGTCGGCCCGTTTTCCGATTGCATACAATGCCTCTTCCGATATATCGATATTTTCTTTTTTACAAATCCAGGTTAAACGCTGAATAATTTCATCGACCCTGGCTTTTCTGAAGTAAAATCGCTGGCAACGTGATAGAATTGTTGCGGGAACTTTTTGTGGTGCCGTGGTTGCAAAAATGAATATAACATGATGGGGGGGTTCTTCTAATGTTTTTAACAAAGCATTGAAGGCTTCATTGGTTAACATATGAACTTCATCAATAATATAAATTTTATACGGACATGATGTTGGCATAAACTTAACGTTTTCTCTCAGTTCACGTACTTGGTCAATACCGCGATTGGACGCGCCGTCGATTTCAAGAACATCCAGACTGGCAGAACTGGTTATTTCTTGACATACTGAACACTCCTGGCATGGTTGTATTGATTGACCTTTCATGCAATTTAAGCTTTTTGCCAAGATTCTAGCAGTGGTTGTTTTGCCGACACCACGCGGTCCGGCAAATAGATAAGCATGGGCAATCCGATTACTTTCAATTGCTCTTTTTAATGTTGTCTTAATATGATCCTGAACCCATATCTCATCCAAGGTTTGTGGACGGTACTTTAATGGCAAAACTTGATAGTTCTTCATTTATGAATTAGTTAGGTCGTGCAGCAAATTCGCGTTACACAAAAAGCGGCCCTGACTGATTTTGACTCCAACCAGGCTTCCCGATAACTACACTTAACACAACTTACCGTTGCTACCTTCCGGTCCTGGCGGGATTTGCAGGCAAGTATATTATCGGACCCAATCTTCATCGTCAAAACCAATCAAAGTTACATCTTTTTGCGCAATTCTCAGTATGCCTTATCAACCCCGCATGGGCGGGTTTCGGGTTACAGAGGACCGCCAACCCTCCATCTAGCACGACCGTTTTGTATATATTATTATTAATTATTAATTGCGACAGTTTTTAGATATTACTTTTGCTGTTTATTAAACTTATCCCATTGCTGGTAGTATTCATATGATTTCTTCTGGTCTCCTTTTTCACGATAGCAAACCGATAGATTTCGTAACGCATCAAGGTTTTTGGGGTTAAGTGCGAGAACGCTATTAAAAGATTTAATTGCATCATCAAATTTTTTAAGACTAATCTGTGTTGCGCCAAGCAGTAACCATAAATTTTCCACGGCATCAGTAGTCAATCCGCTGATATAAATATTATCTTTATTATATTCTTCTGGTAAAACCGAATCTTGTTTGTAATTCCAGTAGTAAAGATACCAATAACCGGTGGTGAATCTCTTTTTTTCTGAAATTTCTTTGTCAATTTCTTTTGTAAGGTCGCCGGTAATTTCTAAATAACCGAACTTCAGATTTTCTTTTGTTATTAACTCAGTGATACTTTGAAATAGCTTTTCCGATAAGGTACTCAATGGTATCAATGATATTTTTACTAAATCCTGGAATGTTGATTCTGCTTTAGCATCAGCACCACCCCGATAATATGCCATTCCTAAATTATACCGTGAATCGTAATCTAATTGGTTAAAACGGAGTGCTTGATAGAAATAATCGATAGCGACTTTGATGTATTTTTGCTGGGTACTATCCTGAGATACTGAATTAACTTTTTGTAAAGCTGAAGTGCCGGCGCGAAAGTTACACAAACTCAATTCCGCTTCGTCCAAGCTTAATTGCTCGGTTAGTTTTGCAATAGTCAAAAATTTTGATTTTGCCTTTAACGAATCATTGACGTAAGTTTCAAGTTTCTTGGCGTGCCGGTATTCGATCAAATTTACCACGACTGCGGTTGCTTGTGCAGTATCGATTTTGAGTTCTTTACCGATGCTATTCTTAACACCTTCCCAATCCTGTTTAAAAGCAATAATCGCTCTATTATAATATATTAAAGAAGAATCCCAATCAACTTTTTGAAAGAAATACATTCCCAGTAAAATATTTGCCTGTTGATTGTTAGGATTAATCGTAATCAATGCATCCGCCATTTTTCTAACTTCAACAAAGCTGTCTAATCCGCTATATACGCCAGAAAGAAGCAAATAACCTTGCGGATTTTGTGGGTCAATTTCGGTTGAACGTTTATAGAATGTTATCGCTTGTCCATAATTTGCTTCCTGGTCCAGTTTTTGACCAGCCTTGATAAATGCATTCCAGCTTGAATATTGATAAATCTGATCTTTTTTTGTTTTATCTAGCCATTCTGGTGACTGAGTGAATGCTGTGTCAAAGTTAGCCGATGCTTCGATATACTTACCAAGCTTCTCCAAAGTCAAAGCTTTCCAAAATCTGGCTTCTGAACTTTGTGGATTTTCCTTTAATGCTAATTCAAACTGCTGCAAAGCTTTCTCAAAACGTCCGCCTTGAAAATGAATTTTTCCGCCGGTAAGACGTGCACCTAGCGGAATTTGTTGGGCAAATACAGAAAAACATACTAATATAAGCGCGACAAAAATCAATTCTTTTTTAATCATTTATGCCTCCATAAATTTTTAAAAATTATAATTAGTTTTATTGTCAGTGTCAATACTATTATGAGTAAGCGACTCGAGTGAAAATACGAAAAGTAAAATGGTATGAGAAATTTGAATAAGTAGAAGACCTAATTACGATTTAATTCTCGAACATAAATTTATTATACTGCATCAATTTTTATTTGTCCCTTTTCTGTTTTGGGGAATGCGATTAAATATACTTTATGT
>CAIPLT010000018.1 GCA_903865935.1 Caldifarciminota bacterium | reverse complement strand
TGAAATGACTTATCAGGATACCGTTCATCTTCCTAATGGCTTGGATGTTTTTTCTGGAAGTGATTTAGATGGTGATGGTAAACCAGAATTTTTTGTTGCATTTGCAGTTGTACCGACACGTACATTTTACCTCTATATGTGGGAGGCAACTGGAAATAATAGTTATCAGAGAACGCTCATTGACCAGAAAACCGTCAGTGTTACTATGACAACCGGCAGAAGAAGTAAATGCGGTGATATTGATGGCAATGGGATTGATGAATTAGTTTGGGCAACACCGACGCAACTTTTTGTCTATAAAGCAACTGGCAATAACCAATTCCAACAAGTTTGGCAATGGAATCAAGACCACGGGACTAACCAAGCCCTTCTTGTTAATGTCTATGATATGAATAATGATGGTTACAAGGAAATTGTTGTCGGTGGCAGTGGAAAGACCTCAATTTTTGAGATCGAAGCAGTAAGGGTTTTAAGTCCTAATGGTGGTGAAGTTTTTCATACTGATTCAACTGAAGTAATTCGCTGGCAGGTTTTTCATCCGCCAAGATGTGATTCGCTGTCATTGTTCTATTCAGTCAATAGTGGTAGAACATATAATCTAATTACTCGCGGTCTTTCTGGTAATGACACTACTTATTTATGGACAGTGCCAAATGTCAATTCTGATTCCTGCAAAATAAAAATCATCGCCTATGGCCCAGGTTGGCAATATGATGAGTCAGATGGACTATTTAGAATCACAACAACTGGAATTGAAGAAAGTTCTATGTTTCAGGTTTTACCTTTTACGCTTCAGGTTTCCCCTAATCCAGCAAAATCGTTCTTCGTTGTCCGTGTTCCGTCATCCATTAAAAGCCAAATGCTGAAAATGTTTGATGTTTCGGGAAAACTGGTAAAGGAAATTGATTATCCTTCAGTTCACAATGACAGGATTGCTGAAATGAGAGTTTCGCTTAAAGGAATAAAACCCGGGGTTTATTTTATCAAAATTGGGGATGAGATGGTGAAGGAGAAGTTGGTTGTAACAAGATAGAAAATCAAAGCGGATGATATTTCTGACTTAGATTATATAAAGAATAACTCCCCGGATGGGACGATGTTCGAACCTCTATAATAGAGCTAGTAAATCCACATGTATTCGAAATCGTCAAATCATGGTAGGTGTTATTCTTTAGACCGGTCAGAAAAGTGACCATATGTTTACCCGTTCAGTCCCAAACTACAAACAACCCCAAAGCGCAAGTTAGATTTTAACCAATTTGTCCAATATGTGCTGAAACAGAACACTAATTTATCTAATATGTGCTGAAACAGAATAAGTTCATCGCTCTGACAAAGTTCTTGACATATTCAAGATTAGCATTATTCTGAATCAGACGAGGTTTTGAATATGTTGGCAATTATCTTAGCGATTAGCTTATTTACATCATCTGATACCGCACAAGTGAAAGGTTCGCAGAATACTATTTATCGTGTTTATGTAAATAACAACAATTTATATTTTCAATATAAGACAGGTAAATATTTATCACCGCCGACAATTCTCGATTCTGGAAATTGCTCTTCGCCTTCAATTGCGGTAACTCCCGGAGATTATATCCATGTAGTCTGGCAGAAAGAAAAAGATGGAATAAGCGGTATCTATTATCGCACTACTCCACCCGGGTATTTAACTAATAACTATTTAATAAGAACTCAACCTATAGTTTGGTCTGATACATTTCGTGTGTCGCAATTTCCGGAGGGTTACACTGAGCCTACCTTTTATCCTTCGGTTGAAGCGTATGGTCAGTCTGTATTTGTAGCTTGGCGAGGGAAAAACATTATCGGACAAAATACTGGCGAAATTTGGCGAAGAGAAAGATATGTAGAGCATCAATATAATGATTGGAATGACCCTCAAAATATGAGTCGCAGTCCAAATTCAGAATCTAATTTCCCAGTGATGAGCACACTGGAAAGAGACTTATTAAGAATGAAAAGGACAACTTTTCTTGCATCCGGCTTGGAACTTTCAATCGATGGGAACACCGTGTGCGGTGATATTAATCACAACGGAAATAACGAATTGATTTTTGCAGTTCACAATGGTTATACCAGTCCTTATATGCAGTGGCAGGTGTGGGAACATCGACCGATGAATCGATATGAACTTGTTTACGTTGATACCGGTTGGACAGTAGGTGGTCCCTGGCCTGGTGGAATTGAAACTGGAAACCTTTTCCCATTTGCAGAAGGGTTGCTTGACCAAGATAGCCTAGTCGACCTTGTCGGTATGAATTTCGAAGCTGTTACACCGTGGTCCATGAGTCCAGTTACAACAGTACAAGAAGGACCTTCGCCATCTTCATATCCCATATCTTTAGTATGGTTTGACAGATTACCGGGTAGTTTTAGTGCGGTGCCCCATTACATTACTGACCTTGACCAAGATGGAAGAAAAGAAATTATATTCGGATGGGAGGGAACAAGAGTCTATAAAAATATTAGCAACAACCAGTATGAATTAGTATTTTGTCAGCAACCCGGATGGTATACCTATGGTTTTGGTGATTTCGACCGAGATGGAAGAATGGAAATGGCGTTTGATAATTTCGGAAAAGTTTATGTTCGAAAGTCCATAGGTAATAATCAATATCCTTTAGTGTGTTCTTTGCCTAATCCTATAGTTGGTGGAAATCCTTTAGATAATCCAGATGATTGCTGGGATGGGCGGGATGTTGACCAAGATGGCAAACCGGAATTCTTTGTCGCATTTGATTGTGACCCGACCTTCTATCTTTATATGTATGAGGCGACTGGAAATAATAGTTATGAAGGAACATTTATTGACCAAAAAACTATCTATGGCGGTTCACAAAGAGGCAGCAGAAGAAGTAAATGTGGTGACATTGATGGCGATGGAATTGAAGAAGTTGTCTGGGCAACACATAAAACACTATATATATATAAAGCTACTGGCAATAATCAGTTTCAACAGGTTTGGCAATGGCAACAAGACCACGGAGGTCCAACTGTGGTGGTTAATATTTATGATATGAATAGAAATGGCTACAACGAGATTGTTGTCGGTGGAGCAGGAAAAACATCAATCTTTGAAGTAGAAGCAGTCAGATTATTAACTCCAAATGGTGGTGAAGTTTTTCACGCTGATTCAAGTGAACTTATACACTGGCAGACTTTTAATCCGCCAAGATGTGATTCTTTGTCTTTATTCTATTCGATTGATTATGGTAGAAATTATGCAATAATTACTCATGGAATTTCAGGTAATGATACTTCTTATTTATGGACTGTGCCTAATGTCAATTCTGATTCATGCAAGATAAAAATCATTGCCTATGGACCTGGCTGGCAATATGATGAATCGGATGGAATTTTTAGGATTACAAGTACGGGGATAGAGGAACGCTCGACGCTTAACATCTTACGCTTGACGCTCAGGATAACACCAAACATTGTAAAATCGCTAACTACCATCCGCTATTCGCTTCCCACTGAAAGTAAAATATCACTACAATTATATGATATATCTGGAAGATTGGTAAAAACTTTGGTTAACGAAAATAAGAACCCCGGTATTTATGGATTAATTCTCAACACCAAAACTCTTTCTGCTGGTGTTTATTTTCTGTCTTTACAAACCAGTTCAAAAAGACTGATTGAAAGGATAGTTGTAATAAAGTAACGCCCCGCCCTAACTTTCTCCGTCAGAAAAAAGGCGGGACGAATTAAAGCGAAATATAAGTAATCAATTTGCAGACATTATAGCACATAACCTAAAAGATGCGGTGTCTGGATTGAGTGAAAAGTATCTAAAAAATGGCACAAATATGGCACACTCGGTAGTTGACAAAAATGACAATTTCTGTAACATATTGAAATAGAAGCGCGGGTCCGTAGCTCAGTTGGTTAGAGCAGCTGACTCATAATCTTAAAAGACCACTTTTCCCAACATTTTGTAGTTCTGTAAGTTAGGCTCAATATCCTGTGATTCAAGGCGTTGAGCCTTTTACAGGATTTACAGGACTTACAGCATTTACACTGTTTCGGTCACAAATTGGTCACAAAACAACCATATCTTAAACGGTGCGCTTTATACACGCTGCTTCAATTAATTCCTGCCCGTTCAGTCCCAAACTACAAACAACCCTAAAAGTGCAAGTTAGATTTTACCCAATTTGTCTAATATGTGCTGAAACAGAACGGGTTCTAATATATTTAACACCCCTTTGATTTGATATGCGCCTACCCTTACTGTTTTCATCCTAAAAGGGTAACATACTGAATCACCCTGTTTCAGGTCTATTATAATAGATGTAGTATCTGAAAGAGGCACGATACCAACCGGAATCTCTATGCCGAATCTAAAAGAAGGCGCATCGTTGTTCATTGCCTTTGCAATAAAATGTAGTGTAAATTCTTGTCCTAATATTGGATTTCCTTCTAATACGAACCCTGCACCAAAAGGAAATTCTTGTCCTTTTACTTTTACAACAATAACCATAATCATTAATAAAATTATAATCCAAAATTTTTTCATATTTTCCTCCTATCTTAATTCTATTCCTTCAACCATCCAAAGTTCTAATTTCTTAATGGATAGATAACTCCCTCCTTGAGGACCAACACAGTATATTATTTTGTCGCCATCCGGCGACCAACTTGGTAAATCGATATAAACCGGTGTGCCATAGGGGGCAGCAATCAGACTATCTGTTTCTCCAGTGCTAAGATTTTTTAAAATTAGATCGACTTCATTTATCTCATCGGGAAACACAACATAGTTCGAACTCTGCGGGTTGAGCGCTGGAACTGTACGGTACTGAGAATATAACGAGTCATTTGGGAAAAGGTCAAAATAATAATACAGTCCATAACGTGTAAAAAGTAGTTCGTCACCACTTCCATCAATATTTATTCTAAAATACCCGATACTATCATGCGCAATTTGAGTGGAATAATAAATTTTGTCATTGTCTCTTCCAAACTTAACCCAAGAGACTGTTTCACCTCTGGTTATCGTGATCGTATCTAATATCACTCCAGATGTGTCAGCAATTATTATTTTATTGTCATTTTCGTCATTTGGATAAGGATAGCTTCCTTTAATAAATGCTAACTTCTCCCCATTATGCGAAATTGTAAGTAAAGCATAATGCCCATCGAGAACCATTCTATCATTGGTCCCATCAGTCTTAACTCTCCAAATGCTTCCACTAAATTTAGGGTCATTGCTATGAAACGACTGCCCAATGTCAGGTATCGCCAGGTAGTATATCCATTCATCGCTTGGATGCCATATTGGATTGAAAAGATAATAACTGTCTTTACTTAAAAACAACTTTCGTTCCGGATTGGGCTTCACTTTTCCAACACATTGTCCACCCATAGTGACAATCGCAACAGTGATAAAAAGAAGATTTATTAATACCGAACGTATCAGATTTCTGCTATTTATATTCATCGTATTCTCTCCTGTAATTGTAATACCTTTTTTCATTTAACTCTTTACCTGCAAAATATTCGTCTGTTGAGCGAAAAGATTTGTGATTAACAACAATTCCTTAATCAGTTTTGTATTAAAACCAGCTTCTTACAAAACTTGAATTTTGGTGATTCCAAAGTGCAAAAATAAACTCCTTTTACTACTGTTCGACCAACATCATCCCGACAATTCCAATTAACATTATAAACCCCAGCCCTCTTGAATTCATTAACCAGAGTTTTAATTAATCTTCCTGATGTATTGTAGATTTTCAATAAGACTTTTGATGGTTCAGCAAGAGAAAAAGAAATATGTGTCAGTCCATTTACTACTGGATTTGGATTTAGCAAGTTGAGTATAGTTATAGATATATTATTTGTCTTTTCTTCAGCAATTCCTTCGGGCATTAATCGAACATAATCAATATATATATTCTCTCCATATTCAGAATAGGCTAAAAATCCAATATAAAAGGTATCATTAAACGGACCGAGATTGACCGTATGTTCTGACCAATGCATATCACCAGGTTCATAGCGTCTAAATGCTGCAATTCTATAAAAATCTGTATCATTTAGTGAATATTCTATTTTCAAACTATCCGGACCTTCAGGTGGGGATGAGTGTGCTGGGTCATGATACATCCAAAAATGTAACGTGTAATATAAATTATTACTAAGAGGTGCAATCGGTGGTGTTATTAAACGAGCCATACTCCCAGCAGGCGCAAGAAATGATTGATAATATGCCGCTGCAGGTCCTTCAAAAGGTTCAGGAATACCACTATAAGTAGTCCATCTTTGCCAATTATAAGTTCCCACAATTGGAATTGCTTGCCAACCCAGTGGTGGAAATGTTAAAGCATTAAACCCTTCAACTAAAAATGCGTTTGTTATCAATGTTGTTCTCATTTTACCGTCATTAGTCGGGTCATCGTCGCCAGACATATCGGCCCGCATTTTGACTGTGCATTGTTCAAGCACGGTCGGAGTCCATGCAGAAAAATTGACCCTTATCGTATCCCCTGGTTCAAGCGAACTGACATTTTGGGTATTAGTATATCTTAAAGCGCCATTCGCTCCGATTATCGAACAAATAACAGGGAAACTAGCTAAATGCCATCCATAATTTTCGACCAGCCCAACAGGAATCATTGCTGTATTAACATGATGTGATGCCTGCGGAGAAATTATTGTTTCGACTCCCACATCATGTTCTATCGGTGTTGGGAATCGAACATAATCAATATACATGTTACTACCATATTCAGAAAATGCTAAGAAACTAATATAAACAATACCCGACATTGGATGAAATCTGATAGCGTGATGAATCCAACCCGTGACCGGCTCATATCGTCTAAATGCTGCAAGCCGGTTAAAATTAATACCATCAGTCGAAATTTCTATTTTGACACTATCAGGACCATATTGACCACCCGGATAACTTGAATCATGATACATATAGAAACTTAGCAAAGGAGAGAATGGAGTAGGACCTAAATTAATCGGAGGTGAAATTAACCTTGCCCAACTACCGGCCGATGCCATATAAGATTGAAACGCTGCCATTGCATTACCGTCATAAGGTGTGCAAGTCGGGTTAGTGCCTGATGTTGCTCTTATCCAGTTATATGAACCAGAACCTATGATTGTCCGCCACCCTATAGGTGGAAATGTTGTTTCCTCAAAACTTTCGTTTATCATCATTGACGTAATTTGAGTCATCCTTGTTTTTCTATCGTTTAAGGGATTTGAATCATTACTAAGATTCGTTCGCATTATGACTCTTAGTAATTCATAAATAGTCGGTGTCCAAGATGAAAAAACAACTCTTGCGGTATCCCCTGCCAGCAATGAAACAATTGTTTGAGTATTTGTATATCTTAAAACATTCTGAGCACCAAATATTGAACACACAACCGGCACATTATTTTGCGAAAATGTCCCATAGTTTTTTACCCGTGCAACTGGTGTCATTATTATATATTGTGTATGATACGCTCCCGGATATATTATAGAATCAACACCGACATCATTTTCATATCTCTGAGAATCAGCATAGACGAATGACATTAACCCACCCATTAAAATTACTGCTAATATTTTTCTATACAACATACTCCCCCTTGTTATCTGCCTAATAATAGACTCAACTTCAGATTTGTCAAGAGATAAAGCACTTGACAATGATATAAATTAAGCTCATATTTAATCAAGGCGTTTAATATATTAGACGCAAGGAGATGTTATGAAAAGGCTTGTGTTTTTATTATTTCTCTTTTGCGCAATTGCTTTGGCACATACCTTTCACGGGGTATCAATGGCTTCAAATACACTTAAAGGTTGGGTTGTAACAATTGATACTGGTTGTGTTTATTACACACCGGATTGTGGTTTAACCTGGATAGACCAAAGTTTTCTCACTTCGCGATATTTTTCTGATATTGTATTTTTCAATGAACAAAAAGGGTGGATTTGTAGTGACCAAGGATTTGTTTATCACACAAATAATGGTGGAGAATATTGGTCTAATCAGGTTATGGGATTAGCAAAAGTTACATATCGAATATTCTTTCTTAATGATAGTTGTGGTTGGGTTGGATGTAATGATGCGTGGGAAGGGCTAACTATAGACGGTGGACAAGATTGGCAACAAATAACATTACCTTGTCCACCATTTAATGTCGATACAATTGAAGTATGGGGCATCTCATTTGTTGACAGACAAAAAGGTTGGTTTTGTGCTGGGAATTATCCTGTCTATTGGGAACCTGATACTTGGTTCACTAAGGGGCAAGGGTATATAGTCAAATCTACTGATGGCGGACTGAATTGGCAACTGCTATTAAGAGACACAGTCTATGACTTCTTTGATATTAAGATGTTAGATACTTTAAATGGCTTTGTTGTTGGCGGTAATGATAGAACGATGTCGGCAAATGTAATGAAAACTTTTAATGGTGGAAACACCTGGGAAAATGTGACTATCCCTTCCCAGGCAAAATATCTGCGCTCGCTAAAATTTGTCGGCAACCACGCCTGGGCAGTCGGTCACAATGGCACAATCATTCATTCTTCTAATGGCGGCAATACTTGGTCAATGCAAACAAGCAATGTCAATACAACCCTCTATGATGTTGATTTCAGTGATACTTTACATGGACTTGTTGCCGGTGACAGTTGTGTGCTTTATACCCACGATGGTGGAGCGACCTGGCACATTGCGAATCTCGGAATTGAAGAGGAGACTGCCACGCCTTCAACTCGCAGTAGCTTTAGTTTCTATCCCAATCCAGCAAAATCGTTTTTCGTTGTCCGTATTCCGTCATCCATTAAAAACCAAATGCTGAAAATGTTTGATGTTTCGGGAAAACTGGTAAAGGCGATTGGTTCGCATTCGGCTCACAATGACAATGCTGCTGAAATGATAGTTTCGCTTAAAGGAATGAGTCCGGGAATTTATTTCTTGCAACTGAATAATGAGCCTATGACTCAAAAATTAGTTATAACTCAATAAGGAGTTATTACGAAAAAGTTTAAAATGTTATTCTTACTCTTAACCGCTCTCTTCTCGTTGCTCACTACTTCCTTATCCGCTCAATGGCTGGAAACGACAATTTATGTGCCGGATAGCTTAAGCGGTGTTATTTGGCCTCAATGTGTTGTCTATAACAATGTAAATAATAAAATTTACGTTAGTGGCGAATACGGTAATTGTATCATTGCAATTGATGGAGAAACTAATCAGAAAATTGCAAGAATCCCAGCAGGTAGAAATATTGTTGCGCTTTGTTGTAATTCAATTAACAATAAGATCTATTGTGCTAATTATTATGATAATAGTATAACAATAATTAATGGCGAGGATAATTCATTAGATTCAACCATTTCGATCGGAAGTTATCCGTATGCGCTAGTTTATAATCCAACTAACAATAAGGTATATTGTGCCAATTCTAGTGGAAATATTATTGTAATTAATGGATCAACCGATTCAGTAATTGCAAACATTACAGCTGGGTATGCTCCGATTGCTTTAGTTTATAATCAAATTAACAACAAAGTATATTGTGCTAACCGTGCCAGTTGTGATGTCACAATAATTGATGGCGTTACAAATCAAGTGATTGCTACCGTTCCCGTGGATAGTGAGCCTTGCGCTTTAATTTATAATTCAATTAATAACAAAGTGTATTGTGCTAATTTTTCAAGTAACAATGTCACTATTATTGATGGGGTGACTAACGAGGTTATAACAACCATATTTACGGATCTTTGTCCTTACACGTTCACTTGTAATTCGATTAATAATAAGATTTATTGTGCAAATTACTATGGTGATAATATTGCTGTCATTGATGGGGCAACAAATACAATAATTACTACAATAATAACGGGGTATGAACCATGTGCTTTAGTCTATAATCCGTTTAATAACAAAGTGTATTGTGCAAACTTCGAAAGTAATGATATTACTATTATCGACGGAATAACAAATTCAATTATTACAACCGTTCAGGTTGGAACCGAACCCTGTAATTTAATTTACAATTTAACTACTAACAAAGTTTATTGTGCTAATAAACAAAGTAATAATGTCATGATTATTGATGGTATAACAAATTCAATGGCTGCAGTCATCACAGTAGGAACACAACCGTGGGGAGTGCTATATAATCCGATTAATAATAAAATTTATTGTGCTAATTATGGTAGCAATAATGTCACAATTATTGATGGTGCAACAAATACAGCAATTACAACGATTGATGCTGGAAACGGACCTTTGATTTTTGTTTACAATTCTACCAACAATAAAATTTATTGTGCTAATCGTTGGAGCAACAATGTCACAATTATAGATGGAGTAACAAATCAAGTAATTACATCTATTGCGGTCGGAAACTACCCTTGCGCTTTAATCTACAATCCAACTAATAATAAAATCTATTGTGCCAATGAATGGAGCAATAATATCACAGTCATTGATGGTTCGTCAAATACAGTAATCGCAACGATTACAGTAGGAGGTTATCCTGATGCTTTGGTCTATAATTCGTTCAACAATAAAATCTATTGTGCTAATTATTCTAACGACAATATCACTGTTATTGATGGTGAGGACAACTCTGTAATTACATCGGTTGCGACTGGGAATTCACCATGGGCGTTGGCATATAATCCTATCGAAAATAAAGTTTATTCCGCTAATTCTGGCAGTAATAATATTACGGTAATAGACGGAACTTCGAATGGAGTAATAGCGACAATAACTGTGGGAGATACACCGCGGGCTTTGGTTTATAATTTTGCCAACAATAAAATCTATTGTGCTAACGAATTTAGTAATAATATTTCGGTAATTAATGGTGCAACAAATCAACTGATTACAACAATCCAGGTAGGAACTGAACCTCATTTTTTAATATGTAATTCGAATGGTAATAAACTTTTCTGCGCTAACCATAGAAGTCAAAATATTATGGTGATTAATTGTGCAACAGATATTGTGATAACAACATTAATCGTCGGTAATTATCCAGAAGCGCTCACATACAATTCACAACAGAACCGTATCTATGTCACTAATTTCTGGAGTTCAAGCATCTTCGTAATTCAGGATGTGATACCTGGAGTAGAAGAAGCAATTGGTCAAATACAAGAGGTAGGAGGATTTGAGGTCTATCCCAATCCAGCAAAGTCGTTTTTCGTTGTCCATATTCCGTCATCCATTAAAAGCCAAATGCTGAAAATGTTTGATGTTTCGGGAAAACTATTAAAGGAGATTGATTCACCTTCAGCTCACAATGACAAGATTGCTGAAATGAGAGTTTCGCTGAAAGGAATAAAGCCCGGTGTTTATTTTGTGCAGGTTGGGGATAAGATGGTAAAAGAAAAACTGGTTGTAACAAGATAGTAAATCAAAAATCAAAACGGATGATATTTCTGACTTAAATTATAAAAAGAATAACTCCCCGGATGGGACGATATTCGAACCTCCCTACTCGAGTTAGAAAATCCACACGTATTCGAAATCGTCAAATCGTGGTAATTTGATTGCTTGATTGTTTAACATATCGCTTTTCAATAAGTCAAGAATCTATATAATCATCACGAATAAAACCCTTGACAATGATATAAATTCAGCTTATATTCAATCAAGGCGTTTAATATATTAGGCGCAAGGAGATGTTATGAAAAGGCTTGTTTTGATTATACTTACACTCCTTTGTGTATCAGGAATATTAGCTGAAGGTGCAAAGTATCTGATTATCGCACCTGACAGTTTTGTTCAAGCACTTCAACCATTAGCTGATTGGAAAACTAAAAAGGGCATTTTAGCAAAGATTGTTCCGCTTTCCGTAACGGGTAACACCGCAACGCTAATCAAGAATTATATACTTAATGCTTATAATAACTGGGAAATAAGACCAGAATATATATTATTAGCAGGGACAATCATTCCGAGTTGGAGTATTAGCGGTGGTTCTTACTGCGACGATGATTATGCAAATATGACTGGGAATTATCTCATTGAACTCAGTATTGGACGATTACCTTGTGTGACAATTAACCAATGTCAAAATATAGTCGCCAAGACCTTATCATATGAAAGAACCCCTTTCTTAATTGATACAACATGGTATCTTAAAGGAACAACTATTGTTGGTGATGGCACTTCGGATGATGCTGTTTACTGGGAAAATGTTCGATACATTCATAATTTTTGGCGGCACGCATACTATTCACAAATAGATTCTTTCTCACGACTTCGTGGTAATGATAGCACTAATGTTGTGAATGCAATAAATAGTGGAAGGATATTTGTTATATATCGTGGTTTAGGTATTATGAATTGGTGGGCTCCTTTCGCAATTACTCCCCAAAATCTTAATAATGGTTACAAATTGCCACTTATCGTATCAGGAACGGACGCAATGACTATGTCATTACAAGACAGCACTTATCTTGGAAATACATTCTTAAATGCCGGTTCCGCAACAAATCCCAAAGGTGCAATAGGGTATTTCGGTTTAACAGAAATATATATCGGTCCTAATGCTGAAACAATGCGGGGAATTGTTATCAAAGGTTTATTTAAAGCGATATTTGAAGAAAATACCTACAAAATGGGGGATGCGACAAAAAGAGCAAAGTTTATTCTTGATTCAATACAACCGCTATATTATACTACGACTCGATATCGCGAATGGCAACTTTTCGGTGATCCTGAACTTAATCTCTGGACTGCCGTGCCAAAACCTTTAAGTGTCACATATGATTCAATAATCCATCCAACTCCAAGTAATGTCACAGTTGCCGTTATGAGTAATGGAGTCCCGGTTCCAAACGCATTGATTTGCCTGATGAAAGATACAACGATTTATGAATATGGCTCTACTAATAACACAGGTATAAAAATTTTTTCAATTTCTCCTCAAGACACTGGCATGATTTCTATAACCGTCACAGCCCGAAATTGTCATCCGTTTGAAGGAGTAATCAGAGTGCTCCCTGAAGGAAT